>NZ_JAJENT010000394.1:0-62930 GCF_035615515.1 Phormidium sp. CCY1219 | reverse complement strand
TCCACTGGGGCGTTCCCAGGCTGAGCCTGGGAACCAGGATGAACCAGGGGGAACCAGGGGGACCAGGATTGTTCCCGGGGATGGGGGATTAGGAGGCAGAGCCTCCACTGGGGCGTTCCCAGGCTGAGCCTGGGAACCAGGGGGAGGGGGAGGAGGGGGACGAGGAGACGAGAGGAGAGAGGGGGTGCAGGGGAGTGAATTACCCCATCAAAATGACGTTATCAATGACGTGAATTACCCCGTTATCTGCTTCAATATCTGGGGCAATAACTGTGGCATTTTTTACTTCAAAATTCTCAGAACAATCGATTCTGATGGGGGAACCTTCCACAGAGGTAACGGAATCAACTTCAGCCAAATCGGATTTCATTAACTTACCCGAAACTACATGATAGGTTAAAATCCGAGCCAGTTGAGGAATATTTTGCAATAAGGTTTGAATGGTGCCGGGGGGCAGTTTGGCAAAAGCGTCGTCAGTGGGTGCAAACACGGTAAACGGACCGGGACTTTTCAAGGTGTCCACTAAATCGGCAGCTTGCACGGCGGCGACTAAGGTTTTAAACGAATCATTACTAACGGCAATATCAACAATATCGGGCATGGATGAACCTCCGGCGGGATCGAACTGCTTTTTTAAGAATTGTAAAATAAATTGTATTTTTATGGTTAATTTTTTTTGGCTCCCATGCCCCACAGGGAGGTTGGCAAAAAAAATCCTCCCAGCAGGCACTGGGAGGCGCTAGGTGTGCAGGAGCGGAAAACAGCGACACTTTTTCCCCTAGCTAAGAAATACTGTAGGGTAGGGATATGTCGCGGCGGTGACACTGGGATGACGTTGGGGTGTCATTTGCGGTTTACCCCCGAGGAAGTTTGAAGGGGTGGGGTTTCCCTGGGGTAGAGTTGGCGAAAATGGGGATAATTTTTCTATGATATCAGACGACGCCGAATCAGCACGTCCCCCAGATAATTTTATCGCTGCCACTGGAGCCATTTCTGGAATAAGTTTTTCACGAAGGGGGTGAGGCGGGTGCGATTGTAGGCATCGGCAGCTTTTTTAATCGCTTCCGCTTGGGTGGGATAGGGATGAATCACGCTGGCGATCGCCCCTAAACCGATATTATTCGCGATCGCCAAGGTGACTTCGCTAATCATATCCCCCGCATGACGCGCCACAATCGTCGCCCCTAAAATCTTGTCGGTTCCTTTTTTTACGTGAATTTTCGCAAAACCCTCGGTTTCCCCATCCGCGATCGCGCGATCGACAGAACTCATCGGAATCAAAAACGTATCCACATCCATCCCCTTGTCTTGCGCCTCTTTTTCGTACAATCCCACATGGGCCACTTCTGGATCGGTATAAGTACACCAAGGCATCACCAAATCGCTGAGTTTACCGCGTCCCAAACCCGCCACGGAAAACAGAGAATTTTTAATCGCAATTCGCGCCGCCGCATCGGCTGCATGGGTGAATTTCCACTTCATGCACACATCCCCCACGGCATAAATTCGCGGATTAGACGTTTGCAAATAATCGTTAATTTCAATTCCTTTTTTCGGGTCGTATTTCACCCCGACTTGTTCTAAATTCAAGCCTTCTACATTCGGCTTTCTGCCCACTCCCACCAAAATCTCATCCACAGGACACGAGCGTAGTTTTCCATTCGTTTCATAATACAATACCTTGCCCGCATCGGTTTTTTCCACCCGCTGACGATTGACATTTAAGATAAGCTGAATCCCTTCGCGAATCAAGGTATTTTGCACGATTTGCGCTGCATCGCTATCTTCGCGATCGAGGATGTGACTATGTTTGTGCAGCAAGATGACTTCCGAACCCAAACGGCGAAATGCTTGCGCCAATTCGCAGCCAATCGGTCCGCCGCCAATCACGGCGAGACGGCTGGGTCTTTCAGTGAGAGAAAACACCGTTTCGTTGGTGAGGTAGCCGGCTTCTTCTAATCCTTCAATGTTGAGTTTTGCCGCGCGCGCACCAGTGGCGATGATGGCTTTTTTAAACTTGAGGGTTTTTCCGCCTACGGCGATCGTGTCTTCACCGGAAAATTGCCCTGCTCCTAAAAACACATCTACGCCTAATTTCTGAAACCGTTTTGCCGAGTCATGGTGGCTAATTCCGGCGCGAATTTCCCGCATTCTTTCCATCACGGCGGCAAAATCAATTTCCGTGCCTTCGGGGATGCGAATGCCAAAGCGTCCTGCATTTTGAATATCCCCGACAATTCGCGCAGAACCAATGATTGCTTTAGAAGGAACGCAGCCGACATTCAGACAATCTCCGCCCATTAAATGTTTTTCCACTAAGGCGACTTTTGCCCCCAAACCTGCTGCTCCTGCAGCGGTCACTAATCCAGCGGTTCCGGCACCGATAACGACTAAATTATAAACCGACTGCGGGTCGGGATTGACCCAATCAGGGGGATGAACGTGGCCGATTAATTCTTGATTGTGACTATCCCAGGGGGAAAGGGTCAGAGTTTCGTTAGTGGTGGTCATTATTTTTCTCCTGAATTGATAAATTGAGATAGAAAATTAAATAATCTTTATTTGAGGCTTGAAAATATTTGCGAGAGTAAACTTTACATTTTTGTTTGTCTTCATTAAGTCTGAATATTATTCATCCAATTAAAAGGAGGCGAAGCCTCGGGGAGGGCGTTCCCAGCATGTGCTGGGAACGAGAGAGGAGAGGGGATTTACTCTTCTGAAATTTCCTCGTTTAAGGCTTGTTTGGCGATGCGGGTGACGTAGATTGTCACGGCGACGGTGGCGATAAAACCGATGATGCGAATTGCCCACTGGGCGGGGGCGGGGGCGCTGGCTTGCGCGCCGGTTCCCAGTGCAGCTAAATTGCCGGCTAAGGACCCGATATAAACGTACATAATGGTTCCCGGAATCATGCCAATCGAGCCGATAACGTAATCTTTCAGAGAGACTTGGGTGATGCCAAAGGCATAGTTTAATAGGTTGAACGGAAAGATGGGAGAAAGCCGGGTTAACATGACGATTTTTAATCCTTCGCGGGCGACTGCATCATCAATGGCTTTAAATTTGGGGTTGCCTTGGATTTGTTTTTCTACCCAACTGCGGGCTAGATAGCGCCCGACTAAAAAGGCACAGGTAGCGCCGATGGTGGCGGAGAAAAACACATAAACAGAGCCGCCAAGTATGCCGAAAAGAACGCCGGCTCCCAGGGTCAGAATCGAACCGGGAATAAATAATACGGTAGCCAGGATGTAGATTAACATAAAGATGGCTACCCCGGTCGGACCAATATCTTGAATCCATTGCAAGGCGGTTTTTAAATAGTCTTGAATGCCAAGATATTTGATGCCGAGAATTAAGCCAGCAACCAAGGCAATGCCAGCGATAATTTTGAGAGTTTTGTTCACTTGGCTGTTTCCGTTTTGTTGGATGCGATCGGGTGTCATGTTTTACCTCGTTTGCAATAGGAAGTGGGAGAGGGGTTTTGCGGGAGAAATGGGGGGGGGGAGAGATTAATGCTTAATGTTTAATAGGGCGGCGATTCGCAGCATTTCGGCGACGGTCCAGGCTTGGGCGATCGCGCCTTTGGGTGGAAAGGGCGGATCCCCGGCAAAGATTTCGCTCAGATGACCGACGCCTGCATCGGCGAGATGGTCGGCGAGGGGCTGTAGCAATGTTTGCGCTACGGTTTTGTCGCCGTAGAGGCGTAGGTGGGCGGCGATATAAGGGCCGATGAGCCAACTCCAGACGGTACCTTGATGGTAGGCTCCATCGCGCTGCTGGGGGGTGCCGCCGTAGTGCCCGATGTAGGCCGGGTCGTCGGGGCTGAGACTTCGCAAGCCGTAGGAGGTGAGGAGCGATCGCCCGCAGGCATCGACGACGGCGCGCTGTTGGATGGGCGGTAAAGGGCTGTAGTGTAAAGACACGGCAAAGATTTGATTGGGTCGCAAGGCGGAATCGTTGCCGTTTGGGGTATCGATCGCGTCGTAGCAGTAGCCGGCTTGTTCGTTCCAGAACCGACTAAAGCCAGCGATCGCGCGATTGGCAAGCTGAATATACTCTTGGTGCGGTTTTTTCAGTATAGCACCAACTTGTGCCATTGTCTGTAAAGCGTTATACCACAAGGCATTGATTTCCACCGGTTTGCCTTGACGGGGGGTAACAACCCAGTCGCCGACTTTGGCATCCATCCAGGTGAGCTGCACCCCGGGTTCGCCGGCGTAAATTAACCCATCCTCCGCATCGCAATGAATGTTATATCGCGTTCCCTCCAGGTGCCAGCGGACGATATCGGCTAAAACCGGCCATAATTCGGCAAGCAGTTGTTTATCCCCGGTGGCGTCATAATAGGCGCGAATCGCCTCAAAATACCACAGGGTCGCATCGACGCTATTGTAATCGGGGGTTTCGCCTTCATCGGGGAAGCGATTGGGTAACATGCCTTTATCCACATAGCGGGCGAAGGTTTGCAAAATCGCCCGCGCCACTTTTGGACGCCCGGTACATAAGGTTAACCCCGGAAGGGCGATCGCGGTATCGCGTCCCCAGTCGCTAAACCAATGATAGCCGGCGATGATGCTTTTGCCACCGGGGCGATCGGGTAGGGGGCGATCGACGATGAAGCGATCGGCGGCGAGGACCAGTTGCTTTACCCAGTCGGGGCTTTTGTGCGATAAGCGATACTGTTTTTTCTGCTTGCCTTTTAATCCTTTGCCCTTTTTCGCCCGTTTGAGCAGCTTTTCCTCATAGTGGAGACGGTAGGCGAAGGCTTTTTTTCCCTCTAAGTTGGGATTGCTTTCGGTACTGGCGACAATTGCCAGGGAATCGCCCGGGTGTAATTGTGCCTGAAAGGTGACAGCATGGAGGCTATCTTGCAGGCGATCGAGACCGCGATCGGCTTCGGCGGGCAGATCGAACCCGTAATGCCAGGTATGGTCCGGGGTAACGTGAGCGCCGGTTGCCAATAGGTAAAAGGGTACTGCATCGGGAAAGGCACTCACGCGCACCCCATTGGCGATCGCGGCGATGTCCATTTGCCGATCGCTGGCGCGACTGGAATAATGGCGATCGCGATAATTCACAAATCCTTTTATCGTCAGGGTCACGGGTAAACTCCCTCGCCGCAGTCGATACTGAATATAGCTAGTGTTCTCGCCTTGCTGCATCCAAATTCGCTTTTCTAATAACGCATCGCCAAAGGCATAATGCCACACCGGAATCGACCCTTCTAAATGAAAGCGTTCGAGATAAATGTTGCCTACCGGGTCTACGGTTCCATCGGCCCATCGATTGCAAAATAAAGGATAAACCTGTTGGTTATATCCGGCAGTTTCGTCTAATTTGGTCAGCAGTAAAGTGTGTCCTAATGGGGGCTTTAGTGCTGCAATTAATAATCCATGATATCGCCGGGTTAGCATTCCAGAAATGGTGCCGGAGGCATAACTGCCGGTGCCATTGGTCACTAACCACTCGCGCTGTTGTGCGGCGGCTAAATCTCCACAAATTTCTCTGCCTAATTGAATAGCCATAATCGCGATCGCTTGGTGTTTCCCACATCCGTATTGATTGCAGTTTTGGGAAATCCAGCCAAAGCAGGACTTACCCAGTCGCGCTTATTTTACACCCCACGGCTGGCTTTTCAAACCACTGAACCGGGATAAGTCCGTCTCGCGATTGGGGGTTACTGTCCCGCGCAAGGATTGGCGTTGGATTTAGAGGCGCAGGGATTGGCATCTGTCTTAGAAGCGCAGGGATTGCTGTCGGATTTAGAGGCGCAGGGATTGCCCTGAGTTTCGGTGGTCTGGTCTTTCGTCTGCGCGGCACAAGGATTGGCGCATCCCACCACAAATCCTAAACTTAACACAGAAGCTGCCGCTAGGGTACTTAAATAATTAATTCGCATCAGTTGTCTCCTCCACAATTTACGATTATGATGAAGATTGCCTAGCCTCTCCAGAAGAGTTTGACTCGCGCAATCTGGCGTATCCTATTTGCTAAATTAGGGCAGTTGTCTGAGTTTTTGCTGAGAATGGAGTGGGGATCGGATTAAAATTTGGAATGGGTAAAATTAGAATGAGAGTGTGACAATTCGAGGGAGAAATTTTATGGACACTTCTGATTGGTTGGTGACGCAGGTGGGGGAATGTCTTCCCTGCGACGCCCCGCGAGACGATGAATTTCCGGCGTCACCTTATCGCCTATACCGATTTCTCACGGATGTAGAGGATATTCTGCGCGATCGCCCGGAGGATGAAGCGCGTCTGGCGGCGATTCGGCCCTTAGTGCGGCGGTTGTTGGTCAGTTCCGATTGGTTGCAAGGGGAATATCGCGCTCCGGATCCGCAAACCGGCTGGTCTGTGGTGATTCTCTACGACGAACCGGATTTTCCCCTGACGGTGCAGATGGTGGCGTGGTTGCCCGGAAAGGTGTCGCCGATTCACAATCACGGCACTTGGGGAGTCGTGGCGGTGGTCAGTGGTGAGGAAAAGAATACATTGTGGAAGCGATCGCCTACCCCGGAGTTTCCCGATCGCATCGAATCCGTAGGCGATCGGATTTTCCTCCCCGGGGAAATTATCAGTTTCCTCCCAGATGCCATTCACTGCATCGAAGCAATGGGCGAAGAACCTACTATTACCTTTAATTTATATGGCGTCACCGATTACCAGCGTCGCTTTGAATTCAATCCGCGCGATCGAACCGCCCACTTGTTTTAAAACAACCATATGGGAAATTCTGCCAACGTAGGGTGCGTGAGACCCCGTACCCCATGAGTGGCAACATCCCACATTGCAATTCCGGGGGCCTCACACACCGACCTACTCGGGCGCTTTTCAAGCAGGTTTATTAATATTTATTCTCCCAATTCAGCAAGGTTTGAAATTATTTTGCCTGCCTTAATTAGAAGGAAACACAGCCTCGGGAGAAGCGTTCCCAGGCTGAAGCTGGGAACGAGGGGGCGCGGGAAAAACGAAAGGGATAAAACCGGATTATTTTCCCCTTTGTCTGATTAATTTACCAGCAAAAAGTGCCGACTTCGATTATCCTTCTGCGGTAGAGGGAGAAGCGGAGGTAGGGGTTTCTTCCGTACCGGGGAAGAATTTTTTCGCGATTCCAGCGGTGATAATATGAGATAATAATCCCATTGGACCGGCGAACAAACAGAATGCCAAAGAGTGAATCGTCCAGACTTTGGTCTGCTGTCCTTGCCAATAAATCCAGCGCCCGACAAATAAATCCATGACGAGAAAGTGAACCCAACCCGTCGCCGCCGCACCTTCTTCGGCAAAAAAGCGGGCAATATCGGCTAATTTTGGATTGGAAAGTGCTTGGGCAGTTTCGGAGTTAATTTCTCCGGCAAATAAATAGATATAGAGCAATGCCAAGGGGACAAAAATGAGGTAAGAGTCCATCACTTTTCGGGTAACGCCCCAGTTGGGCAGCAAAATCATCAGCGCCCAAAATGGCAAAACGTACAGATTAGCCAGGGTAAATAAAAGGTCCAAGTTCATGGTCGATCGCATGTAAAGTGGGATTGACTTAGATCGAGTCCGGAGGAATAGCAGTAAAAAAATGAGTCCGCGTCGGCGAACTACGGAAAGCTAAGGCGCAATTTCAATCGCCCGCTTTGATGAGCCATCGCCCGGATATGATATTATATCAGGTTGGTGGGAATAGATGTAAAAAAAATCAGTCCGCGTCGGCGGAGTTCGCCTACACAGGCGCGATTTCAATCCCCCGCTTTGATTGTCCTCGCCCACAGGTTCGGGTTTGGAAGGGATAAAATTGCGGTTGGGGGGTTGCAGGAGGGAAAATAGCGGCATAATAGAACTGTACATCTCGTTTTGAGGAGAAATGACATGACCGGACATGAGCTTTTGGTCTTGGTTCTGTTGCTGTCCCCCGGTATTTTGCTATCGGCGCTGGTGATGGGCGCATTTGCGGCGGGCGGATAAGAATAGCGGAAAAGGGGTGAAGGAAAGAAGGGGGAAGGAAAGTGCTTTTTCCCTTCTTCCTTTGCCCTTTTTTGGTGTTAGTTTATCGTTTATGTTTTCTCCTGGGTTGAAGCTGTTTGAGGAGTTGGGCCGTTTGTGCCGGGTCTACGAGGGTGTTCGCGCAGAGGATACCGGAGGCGGCGACGGCGGGGACGCCGATTCCGGGCATGGTGCTGTCGCCGACGCGGTAGAGTCCGGAAATGGGGGTATGAATGGTGGGGAATGTATCTTTTCCGGCTGCGATCGCGGGTCCGTAGGTTCCTTGGTAGCGGCGGAGGTAGTGAGCGTGAGTCAGGGGAGTGCCGATCAGTTCGAGGGTAATGCGATCGCGGATATCGGGAATCACGCGCTCTAAGGCGCGCAGTAAAGATTGTGCCCGCGATCGCTTGCGGGCTTTATAGGTAGCATCCCGCTGCCAAGAGCTGTAGGGTTCTAGTGTATAAGCATGAACCACGTGATGTCCGGGGGGTGCGAGATTGGGGTCCCACACGGAGGGAATGGAAATCATGCAAGTATTGCCCGGTTCTGTGAGGTCGGTTTTCAAATCGTGAACCACCACGTGATGTCCGGTTAACCCGTCCAATCCGGCGGATTTGATGCCCAGGTGCAGGTGCATAAAGCTATCAATTGCCGGGGTGGCGAGGGCTTGGCGGCGATAGGATTCCGGTAAATCCCCCGGTTTGAGGAGATGGGCGTAAGTATCCCACATGGTAGCGTTAGAAATGACCACGGGGGCGGTAATGACTTTGCCGGTTCGCAAGAGTACCCCTTTCACCGCACCGGATTCTACCACAATGCGATCGATATGGCAACCCAGTTGCAATTCGCCGCCCCAGCGCTGCAATCCGCGCACCAAGGCATCGACGATCGCGCCACTCCCGCCGATGGGGTAGTCGATGGAAGTGCGATCGCGTTCGCCAAACATAAAGGCCACTTCTGGGGCGATGGTCTCGTGAGCTTTCAACCCGGAGAGCAGAAAGCATTCCAGGTCGATGGAGCGGCGCACGAAGGGGTCTTTTATCTCGCGGTCCATCAGTTGACCCACCGATGCCCGAACGTCGCCGATGTGAGGGATTAATTTCAGCACCGACGGCCAGTATTTTAGCAGGGTCGGGAGCATTTGCCAATCCGATCGCAGGGCTAAGATGGGTATATCTTTGAGACCGCTGTAGAGAGACAACAGGCGCTTTTCAAAGCGTTTGAGTTCCTCGGCTCCAGTGGGGGTAATTTGGGCGATCGCGGCGCGGTAGCGATCGCTGTTGCCGTAAATTGGCAGAGTATAATCGGGGAAGTGATAGTGGCCCAGGGGGTCGTAAGGCACAGTGGCCAAGGATTCCCCCAGCAGGTCTAGCACTTGGCGCACTGGATTGAGGCTGTGCGGATCGGCCAATCCGCAATAAAACGAAGGTCCCGAGTCGAAGTGAAAGCCTTGGCGAGAAAAGCTATGGGCCGCACCGCCCGCGATCGCGTGGCTTTCGCACACCAGGGTTCGTTTGCCATAGCGCGCCAGCAGAGCCGCCGTCACTAATCCGCCAATTCCGCTTCCAATCGCGATAACGTCATAATCAGACATGGGTATGTATCCTCCGGCGTTCGATTGTTCCCCCTCGTCGGGTATAATGTTAGTTTTGGATGTCGCCATTGGGCATCGTGGTGTCTTTAAATATCGCCCCGGCGAGATTCGCGCTGCTCATTTCCGATCGCATCAAGTTCGCGCCGGTTAAATCCGCATTCATCAGATTGGTGCGGGCTAGGTAAACATCGCATAATTCCGTCTCGATCAGCAAAGTTGAGGAGAGGTTAGCGCGACTGAAATCGGCGCGGTTGAAGGTAGCTTTACTGAGATCCGCGCCCTGGAGGTTGGTTTTGCCCAGTTTCGCATCGGCGGCGATCGCCAGGGTCAGCTTCACGCCACTGAGGTCCGCTTCGGTTACTTGGGCGCGTTCGAGTTTGGCATTGATCATCCGCGCATCGCGCAGGTCTACTTGGTTTAAATTCGCTTCGCTGAGAAAGGCGCGATCGAGAATCGCCTCACTCATTTTCGCTTGGGAGAGAGTCGCGCCGCGCAGGTTGGTTTCTGTGAGATTCGCCCCGGTTAAATTCGCCCGGGTCAGATCCGCACCGCTGAGGTTCACCCCGCGCAGGTCCGCCCCGCGCAGGTCCGCCCCGCGCAGGTTGGCGGGACTGTATATCCGCCGTTCCTGGCGCAGGTTGGCTCCCCGCAGACAAGCGCCGCGCAAAGACGCGCCACTCATGTTGGTACTCCGCAAGTCCGCATTGCTCAGATTTGCATCTTGCAAGTTAGCCAAGGTAATGTTAGCGCGGCGCAGGTCCGCCCCTTGTAACGTGGCACCATGAAGGTCTGCATCGCTGAGATTTGCCCCACTCAGGTTGGCTTGATTCAGGTTGGCTCCACTGAGTTTGGTACTCACGAGATACGCCGCACTTAAGTTCACCCGACTTAGATAGGCGAGAATCAAATCTGCGCCATGCAGGTCCGCGCCGCGCAGTTTTGCTCCGATTAAATCCGCTCCCCGCAAATCTGCCCCCCAGAGGTTGGCTCCGTTAAAGTCGGTTTCTCCGTCTGTATATCGCTGCAGCAGTTCTTCGGTATTCATTCGATCTCCCTGTTGATTGCACGGTGGTTCGAGATAGTGGTGGGCGGCGATTCCCCTGGCGCAGACTCGCGGGGAGTGCTTGGGCGAGTTCTCCGGAGGTTGAGCGAGGGGCGATCGCGCGCTTTAGGCATTTTTATTTTATCAGCAAATGGGATTCGCAGTGCTAGTCTTTTTCGCCATGAATCAGGCGATTTCGTTCTGCTTCTTCCAAGCGACTCAGCAGTTCGAGAAATTGAGAGCTGGTGTCTTTCAGTTGAATCACAAAATCCCCCAAGGCGTCGTATTTGAGGGAGAGCATCTCCTCTATTTCTTGCCCGTTGAGTTCCTCGTCTAAATCGATTTCTAATTGGTTTAGTTGCGTTTCGATAAAGCTCACCACTTCCCTGACTCGCCCTCTGACCCGATCGCTGACAATTTCTTCGAGTTCCTGTTTTTGTTTGAGCGGATCGTGCAAACTCAGGGCGCTTAAGGAAAATTTGCCCGAGGCGCGATCGCTGTTTTTCCTTTCCGAAACCGGCGGCGCGCTTCCCGATACTTCAGCAAATATCTCGCTGTTATCTTCATCTAGTGAGTCTCCCACTTCCGTCTCGTCGGTGCCAATATCCCCAGAGTTGTCTAACGCCTCTAACTTCCAATTTTCTACAGTTTCGGGAGGGCGATCGGCATACATTTTATCTGCTATTTCTCCTCGGTTTGGCACCGCTCCATTGGGCGGTTCTCCCACTTCCGTTTCCTGTTCTGGTTCCCGATAGAAAGCACTCATATGTTGAATGACCACACTCGCCGCTTGAATCTGTTCGTCGGGTTCTGGAAGTTGTTTGGCGGTATGATAAAGCAAAGATTCTAAATCTTCTGCAGTTTTGCACACCGAACAGAGGTTTTGTAAGAGTTCGTCCAGGGAAATTTTTTTGATCTGACCCCAGTCTTCATCGCTGTTAAAATCAAACAGGCGATCGATGGCGGAAAATATAACCAGTTTGGCGCGCAGGGGACTGGTATGCTGCATCACTTTGAGCCGCAGGTCAAAGATTTGGTCGAGGGGAATCGGTTTTTGGGACAACCCACCCACTTCGGTTTGAAAATCCGTGGTGGGATTGCTGTTTTCTTCTGAGGGAGAAACCACTAAGGTTTTGGCGTCATAATAGTTATTCGTCCGATCCGGTTCGGTGGCTTCTTCTTGAAATTCGGGATAGAGTTTGCTCACATTTTGAAAAATTTTGTTGGCAATTATGGCATATTGTTGCGGTTTATTAATTTTAGAAACAATCCCATTTAAGACTGATTTTAGATTTTGAGAAGTGACGGTCGTTTCGCAAACTTCCAACACTAAATCGCGCAAATTCAACGCTTGAATTTTCTCGGCATTGTTTTCCCAAGTCCCCTGACAAACACAAATCATCAGCTTTTTGATCCGCGTCAGGTTTCGGTCTTGCTCTAGCTCTTGAACGACTTCATTGAGTAAATGTAAATTGGTCATCTCTGCCTCCAGACAGTGTGCGGGTTCTCGGGAACGAAAGGGGGTACGGGCAAAACTCAGGAAATGAGCCTCGGCTATTTATGATTAAAGCCGAAAGTCACCCCCCGATCGCGATTTTACAGATTTTCTTAATCTGAAAATCGAGCGGTTCTCTCGATCAATCCCCTGCTCTCAATTTATCTTAGATCTAATTGGCTTCTCTTGCATCTGGGTGAGGGGTAAAACCCCGTGGGAGTTACACCACATTTGCGGCGAGATTGTCGGCGATCGCCCCTCCATTGGCGCTACAATCCAATTATTATCCCCCCCAGCACAGAAGCGGTGCATCCACCCCCGCGTTTCCCCTGGAAATGCCCGATTGATTGAACACCATCGCCCCCATCGAAATTGTCGTCGCCATTTTTAGCATAATTCGCCCCATTGCCCCATGCATTCAAATCCTCCCCCACTGCCACCAGGGCACCCACCCAGTCCTCGGTTTATCCAAAAACCTGCAGGGCCGGCAACAGGTTTGTTCCCACAAATTCTATCATGCCTCTAAAAACATTAACTTCCCCGATTGCCAGCACTCCGCGCCTGGTTATTTCCCACGGCATCCCACCACCCGCCTTCAGGGTTGCCCCTCCGATGAAATCCGGTTGATATGCTTTTGAAAAAAGCGGCGATCGGCACTCGACTTAAAGGGCGATCGCCTGCCAATAGAAAATCAGGAAAGGTTTCGGGAACGATTAAATGGGTGAGGGGGTTTCCGATTCATCTATTATCAACCTAAATCAATGAAATTGAACTTTAAATTATTACCCCAATTTTCCTTTACTGCGGAAAAATACAATGTTATAATTGACTAATAAATGGAGAATACAACAATGATAGAAACGATTCAAGCCCAAAATATTAACCTGCTCGACTTAGAGCAAAAATTTGGTCTCGAACGCAGTGACGATTCCGACTTTTTCTTAGAGTGGCAAACGGATCTCCCAGAACTTACCGATGCCGAAAAGCAGTCTTTAGACGAACTCAAAGCCGAATATTTGCACTTGTCCAAATACCCGATTCTCGAACCGATTGTCAAACTGGTTGTGCTTTCCCCCTTGCTGCGACTGGCGGGGTTTTATCGTCCGCCGTTTTACCTCACGGGAGAGAAAGAAGTCAGAATCGTGTCTCAGGATAATGGAACCTTGGTCTCGGGAAGGCTGGATCTGCTGGTTTTTACCCCTCAAATTTGGATTTTGGCGATCGAGGCAAAAAAAGCACAATATTCCCTAGAAGCAGGTATTCCGCAAGCCCTCGCCTATATGCTGGGCAATCCCAATTCGGAACAACCAGCGTTGGGATTTGTCACGAATGGGAGTGAATTTCAGTTTTTAAAACTGGCTCAACAAGAGGGTGCAAAATACAGTCAGTCTTATCGATTCTATCTGGAACGAGAGAACGACCTGTATGCAGTTCTGAGCATTTTAAAGCGCTTTGCTCAGTTAGTGAGGGAATAAACTAATAGCCAACATCTTCTGAGGGTGGGAGGGGCGAGTTTTTCATTGAACCCGCCCCTCCTTGATTACAAAAACCCGAGGATGACTCTATCTAGAGACATAAATTACCCCGGTTACACAAGCCATTTGACCCGCAGGCGAGTTAAACTAACCGCGTAGTCTGGAGTCTCAAACCATGATT
Organism: Phormidium sp. CCY1219; assembly: GCF_035615515.1. Lineage (GTDB taxonomy): Bacteria > Cyanobacteriota > Cyanobacteriia > Cyanobacteriales > Laspinemataceae > CCY1219. The sequence goes on along the minus strand of NZ_JAJENT010000394.1, from coordinate 49,173 downwards.
GAGCTTTACACCTTTACCACGCCCAACGGACGCAAGGCGTCTATCATGTTGGAAGAACTCGGTTTGCCTTATAATGTCCACAAAATCGACATTACCAAGGGGGAGCAACATACGCCGGAATACAAAAAAATCAATCCGAATAGCAAGATCCCAGCAATTATCGATCGCGAAACCGACATTACCGTGTTTGAATCCGGGGCAATTCTGATGTATTTGGCGGAAAAAACGGCCAAATTGCTGCCTCTAGAACCGAAAGAGCGGTTTCGAGTAATCGAGTGGTTGATGTTTCAGATGGCGAGTGTCGGCCCGATGTTCGGTCAGCTGGATTATTTTAAACTGTTTGCGGATGAAAAAATTCCCCCGGCGATCGAGCGGTATGAAAAAGAAACTATCCGATTGTATGGGGTATTAAATGACCAACTAGCGGAAAATGAATACATCTGCGGGAAAGACTATACGATCGCCGATGTGGCAACTTTTCCCTGGATCGCCGCTTACAAGTTTATGAAAATGAGTCTGGATGACCACCCGCACCTGAAGCGCTGGATGGAAATGGTGCAGCAACGGGAAGCGGTACAGCGCGGAATGAAAGTGCCGGCGTAGGGGGCGCGCAAAAGCTTCTCCTCACCCTTCGGGGTGGGGTTCGGGGCAAAATCGGGGAATGCAAGGGAGGCGATCGCCGGTTTGGTGATTTTATTTCCAGAAAAAATAAGGCAGAATCGGCAGCTAAAATCCTGGTGCTGACCCCGACAACCTGCGCTTAATTTGCTATGCTGGAATTTGCCCTGGGTTAGCGATAGAAAAAAAGTATGCATAGGGTATTCACTGGCGAGTTGCGCGTGGAACGAGTGACGGTGGCGATCGCCGATTTGCCACCCCACTTATCGGGCACGAAAATCGTGCAGTTAACTGATTTTCATTATGAAGGATGGGGACTGTCCGAACAACTGCTCGAAGAAGCGATCGCCGCTAGCAACGAAGCCGACCCCGATTTAGTGGTTCTCACCGGCGACTACGTAACCACCAATCCCGACCCCATTCATCAACTATCCCTGCGTCTCAAGCACCTGCAAAATCGCGCCGGGATTTATGCTATTTTAGGCAACCACGACCTGAAACGTCCCCATTCCAAATCAGAAATTATCGCCGCTTTAAATCGCGCCGAGATTCGCGTTTTGTGGAACGAAGTAGCCTATCCTTTCGGTTCGGGTTTGGCCCTGGTGGGCATGGCAGAAATCCAATCTGGCGAATTTAAAGCCGCCCCAGTGCTGATGCCTATCGATCCCAATATCCCGCGTATTGTATTATCCCACAATCCGGATACCGCAGCATATTTGCGGCAATGGCGCGTGGATTTGCAAATGTCCGGTCACACCCACGGCGGGCAGATTATTTTACCCCAAATCGGTCCGCTTCCGGCGCGCTTAAAAGGCATTCGCCGCCGCATTCCGCAATGGTTGCGTCCTTGGATTCCCTATATGTCCAATTGTTACCGAATCGTGGATAATTGGCACTGGCATCAAGGGTTTCATACCGTGGGCAATAACCAACTTTACGTGAGTCGCGGATTGGGTACTTATTTCCCCGGACGATTCTCTTGCCCGCCGGAAGTAACGGTCATTACATTAAGCGAAAAAAAACCATGACAACAACGGATAAAGTTTGGAAAAAACAAGACCTTTCCACTAGGTTTTTAGAAGGAGTTCGCGGGGCCGTTCCCTTGGCTGACGAGCAAATTCAGGTGATGCTAAAAATTGTTGGTTTGGCATCATCTCCGGTGCGAAATTTTCTTGATTTAGGCTGTGGCGATGGAATTTTAGGCCGATCGCTGTTAGCGGAATATCCCCAAGCAAAGGGCGTGTTTCTCGATTTTTCCGAACCGATGATTGAGGCGGCAAAATCCAAACTCAGCCCCCAGCATCCGAATGTAGAGTTTATCATAGCCGATTTTGCTCAACCCCACTGGGCGGAAGCAATTGCCCCGCAAGGGCCGTTTGATGCGATCGTCTCTGGTTTCGCGATTCATCACCAATCGGATGAGATAAAACGGGTAATTTATGGTAAAATTTACGAACTCCTGACGCCGGGAGGAATTTTTCTGAATTTGGAGCATGTTTCTTCTCCCAACCAATGGATTGAAAACCTGCATGACGAGTTTTTTCTCGATTCTATTTATCGGTTTCATCAAAGCAAAGGCAGCCAAAAGTCCCGGGAAGAACTGGCTCAGGAATACTATCACCGCCCGGATAAAGCTGCTAATATTTTAGCACCGATGGAGACCCAGTGCGAGTGGCTCAGAACTATCGGCTTTGTGAATGTGGATTGCTTTTTCAAGCTGTTTGAATTGGCGATTTTTGGCGGAATGAAGTCGCGAGGGACTAAAGTCCCTGGCTGATAGCTGAAGTCGTCTAAAGACGACTAAAAGCGGATTTCGGATTAAAAATACCCGCAACCTAGAAGGGTAGGGCTAAATGCGGACAAAGCTGCTCCTACGCGGGCTAATTTCAAACCGAGACTGGGGGATTTGCTATGAGTCGGTTTTTAACCGACTTAAGCTATAAGGAGGGGACTTTAGTCCCCGACTAACTAAAAGCGGATTTCTGGGGGATTTGCTATGAGTCGGTTTTTAACCGACTTAAGCTATAAGGAGGGGACTTTAGTCCCCGACTAACTAACGAAGCTAATTGTGGAGTGTATTGGTAGTCTTGTACCATTAACAGTTATGACGAGAAAAATTTTTGTGGTTTTGGCAAAGCATCTGTTGACTAGCGCGATATCGGTAGGTTTAGTCAGCTTGATGTCTTGTAATAATAATTTAGGGCAGAATCCGGCTACCAATTCAGAAAAAATGATTCAACCATCCGACGTGGCTAGTAATTCAGCAGAGATGAGCGATCGCGTGACCGAGGCATATACCGAATTTGCCTTTAAGCTGTTTTCCCAACTGAGCGATCGCCAGGAACAACAGAATATTTTCATTTCCCCGGCGAGCATTACCACGGCGCTCTCCATGACCTATAATGGGGCTTATGGGGAAACCCAAGATGCGATCGCGCAAGTGTTGGCAGTGCAGGGCATTTCTGTAGAAGAACTGAACCAAAGCAACGCCGCCCTGAAAGCTGCTTTGGAAAATGCCGATGAAGAAGTCAAGCTCACCCTTGCCAATTCTCTCTGGTTGAACAAAGAAGCTTCTTTCCTGCCCGCTTTCCTGCAGCGAATCAACGAATCCTATGACGCGAAATTGACGCAACTTGATTTCAGCGAACCGCAGGCGGTGGATGAAATTAACGCTTGGGTGCAGCAGCAGACGAACGATAAAATCAATGCGATTTTGGATGAAATCCCCCCGCAAGCGATTCTGTATTTGATTAATGCCATTTATTTTAAAGGCAGTTGGTCCGAACCCTTTGCGCCAGAAGCAACGGAAGAACAGCCATTTACCTTACTCGATGGCAGTACAAAACCGCATCCGCTGATGTCGCAAACCGGGGAATATCGCTATTTGGAAACCGACCAGATGCAGGGGGTGAGTATTCCTTATGGCGATGGGCGATTGAGCCTGTACGTTTTCTTGCCCAACACCGAGAGTAACTTGGCCAATTTTTATCAAAATTTGAGCCAAGAACAATGGGAGGATTGGATGAGTCGGTTTCAGTTTCGACCGGGGACGGTGAAATTACCTCGGTTTCAGTTGGAATATGAAACCAGCTTAAATGAGGTATTGAAACAGATGGGAATGGAGGTAGCGTTCGACCCCGGAATGGCGGATTTTTCGCAGATGACGCTCATGGAAAATGCCCATATTTCTGAAGTGAAACATAAGACCTTTGTGGAAGTGAATGAAGAAGGAACCGAGGCGGCGGCGGTGACTTCTGTGGGGGTGGTGGCCACCAGTGCGCCGGTGGATCCGCCGTTTTCCTTTGTGGCCGATCGCCCGTTTTTCTGTGCGATTCGGGACAATCAAACTGGGACGATATTGTTTATGGGGTCGATTGTAGATCCGAGTTAGGTGGCGCGGTTGCGGGGGCGCTCGTTCCCAGGTGCGGTGGGGAAACGAGCGGTCTCACTTGCGGTTAGCTAGCGGCGGGGGAAACGGGTTTTACATATTGTTCGTTCGCTCTCACGAAGCAATTGCTGACGCTGTTTTCTCCCGCAGAGCTTTCCACAAAAATCCAAGGATTGTTGTTGGAATCGAAGGTGATGACAAAGCCGCCGGGAGTGAGTTTAGCTTCAAAGGTTTGGTTTTGTTGCAAGGTGCCTTTCACCGGGAAACTGCCGATTTCCAGCGCCCCGGTTCGCGGATCCCAAATTTGGCTCAGGGGGGAATTGCCCATGCGACAGTTTAATCCCTGGGGGTCCGGATCCACCACTTCCCAGTACAGGTGGTTGGATTTGCCGATAAAGTCTCCTTGTTCGTTAGTGTTGGGCAATACGGAAGTGTAGGCGGTGTCCTCGGAGGTTTGCGGGGTGGAAGTGCCGCGATCGTCTTCCACCGGGGGGGTGGAAAGGGGCTGTTGCTGGGCGGGGGGAGAGTCTACCGAGGGGGAGCCACAGCCAAACGTGGCGATCGCCACCAGGGCGAAGATAGCCAACAAGCGGGGTCGGCGGGCGAGACCCCGAGATATTGCCCCCCGGTGGGAGGTTCGGGTGGATGGAAGCAAATTGCTGATTTTCATATTTCGATCCTTTCTACGGCTACAAATAAATTCACTCGTTACCACCCCTGATTCGGGAAACTCGGGGACTGTTGGCGCAAGGGTCCGCCATCCCTCCCCAGGTTCTCTGTTCTATTTTAAATGGCTTGGGAAATGCGGGTGGGGGCGCTCAATCGGTTCGGGATAGCTTGGCGGGCAAGTCTGGAAGGCGATCGCTCCGGGATTGCTTCTGGGCGCAAGGGGCTGGATTTCGGGTACAATAGAATCGGGCATGGGCAAAATGTCGGTGTTGGATCCGTGGGGCTTTGGATCTCCGATTTTCCGGTAATGGGTAGCTGTGGAAAATGATGGCGCTTCCTTTTCGCCTGAAACCCTACCGTTTGTGGCTTTCGTCGGGTGGGTGATGCCGGGAATGGATTGTGCCAGGGCTGAGGGGCGATCGCGCCTCGCGGTTCGGACATTTTCCCGATTGAATTGGTAGAATTTCCCCCCTGCCGATGTTGACAAGCGATCGCCGGCATTGTACGGGAGTTTATCTTTTTCCTGAGATGGGAGGGTCTGGAAAAAAGCGATCGCCGAGTCAACCTACCCGCGCGAGGAAGCGCCGCCTTTCTCGATGGCGGGGTTTGGGAAAAAGAGTGGGAGGGGCGATCGGGCAACGTGACAAAAATCTAATACAATTTAAACGCGAGTCAATGCCCGAGCAGAGAAATAGATGCACCCTGGAAAGGTTGGGGAGTTGTGCTGCTAATGGTTGTGGTTTTTTTTAGGCGGAATAAAATAGGTAAACCACACAAACCAAACCAGCCAGAGAGCTTGCATCCAATCTCCGTTCAGCACGCCGGGAATGCCTTGGAGTCCCAGAAATCCCAAAAAACCAAGCATCCAGTTTTTTCTCATCGAACCTTCTCCTTTGGCGAGGGGCAAAAGCAACTGTTGCCTTAAACGAGGCTAACACAAAAATTCCCGGCGGTGCCCAGTGGGTTCCGGGGAGGGGAAGCCAAGGGCACAAACCCCGGTGCCCCTCCTTCTTCTGTTACAGATTCCTGTGCCGACAAATTGCGACTCGAGAAAGAGGATGAAAGAGAAAATTTAGGATAGAATGTTATACAACGACGGGGGAAAACGAAACCGGAAATGCGATCGCCGTTATCGGCTATCCTCTGGGGCTTCATCCCCGTACCGCCCGCCCTGGCTCCCCGGGGTATTGGTTCTGAATTCATCGCACCAGTTGAGGATATTAAGCCATGAATGATGAGTTAAAACAAGAACTGAAAAAATGCAGAGCGCTGTTTAGCCTTACCCTTTGTCTGCTCTTGGCAAACTGCACTGCATCTTTCAGTTTGCCCCAAGCTGCCAACAATTCCAAACCCAACCCACCGCAACCGGATTTGCGGCAACAATTGCATTGGGTTCCCCCGGAACGCACGGTAAGTTTGCCCAAAGACAGACTGTCTTATCCTCTCGCTGCAAAACGAATCGCCAAGATTGCCCACTTCAATCCTCAGCAACTAAACCCCGATCGGTTGTAAAGCCCCGCCCTCCGGCAACGAGGGCAATTTCAGCGTCGGCCCACACCGGGCAAACCCCTGCTTCAGGGGGCGTGGTGGCGCGCCCCACCTGGTGCAATGGTTCCCTGGAGTGCAGGGGGCGGAAAAATCCGGGCTGCAAAAACCGGGGAGCGAAAAATACCGCCTCAGAAGGATGACGCTGCTGCTTATACCGAGTAAGGTATAGAAACCGAACGCCCCTAGGCTGCATTCGCTCTATCTCCTGGCAGAGATTCCCGGAATTACAGGGAAAAATCGGCATTTTTACTCAATATTGTCTCTTATTTTCGGGATTAATGTGCTATAATTAAATTACAAGCGGCTGAGAAGGTTGCTTCTGCCGCGCCCAACTCTTTGGGCAAATCGATAATAAAATCCTAGGGCAACACAGTATTGCCACTGGGGACAACTCTCACCGGCAAACTCCCGCGATGCAGCCGATTCCCAATTCGGTGCGATCGGCAGTGGGTAGAGAAAACGGGCGAGAGTCCCTGTCCAGGGAAAATATAACTGGATGTAACGTAGAAATTAAAGAGGTTTTATAATGGCTGACAATCAAACCATGAATCGCTTCTCCACTTCCAATCCTGGCGATCGCATCTCCGATGAAGCCCAAACCATCGAAGAAAAAGCGAAACAGGTGGCAGTAAATAGCCCTGACATTACTGGCGATAAAATTCACGTTCCCACCTACTTCATCGTGGAAGATGAAAGCGGGGAAAAAGAAGCCCTGCACCACGTGCGAGATGCGGAAGAAATTTCCGACGTCATCCGCCAAGCCAGAATGGATGAAAATGGCGATCGCAAGTGGTGGTAAACTGACAATCACGGCAATTTTGCCATAAAAAAGCCCCGCACTCTGAAGGGTGGGGCTACACTTCCAAACCCCGCCTACGCGGGCTATTTTTATGGGCAATTGTCCGCACAGAAAAGAAAACCGAGGGAGAGGCTTCCCAGGGATTTCACGGCTAGGGTGGGCAACGAGTTGCCCACCCTACTGCTGACAACGAGCGGATAAAATGGCGAGGGATGAAAACGCGATCGCCCCCTTAGTCGGCCTGTTTTTTGCGTTTAAAAATCCACCAAACGACGGCAATTAGCAAACCAATGGCTACCAGGAGAGAAATCGGTTTGATAAACTGTTCTACCAGGCCATAATTTTCCCCGAGCAAATAGCCGGCGGTGGTCAACAAACCCACCCAAATTGCGGTGCCTAAAGTCGAGTAGATGATGAAGCTGACCAAGTTCATGCGATGCAGACCGGCGGGAACCGAAATCAAGGTGCGAACCCCGGGAACGAGACGACCGAAAAACACGGCAAAACTCCCGCGTTTGCGGAACCAAACTTTAGCGCGATCGATATCTTCCGCCGAGAGAGCCAGCCATTTCCCGTACTTGTTTGCCAATCGTTTCAAGCGCCTTTCGCTAAAGTGCTTTCCGGCATAATACCAGGGAAATGCTCCCGCCACCGAGCCGATAATTCCCGCCACAAATACCGCGCCAAAATCCAGTTTTCCCTGGGTGACGGTAAAGCCGGCGAGGGGCATAATCAGTTCAGAAGGAATTGGCGGAAAAATGTTTTCTACAAACATCAGAAAGGCAATTCCGATATAGCCTAATTCGGTAATAATATTGGTAATCCATTCCAGCATAGGGGTGCGTCCTCAGTGGGGTAGTTGGTTGCATGGTATCGCAGATTTCCGGGACAGACTGGCAGGGATAGAGTGGGGAATTCCCCACCAACGCAAAACTGCGACCCCCCAAACCGAGGGGATTTGGGGGCAAAAGCGACGATCGCGATCGGGTTGTAGGGAGATTAATGAATGTCGATTGCCGGCTGCAGCAGCAGGGCGATCGCGCCGACAATTGCAAATGCCAAACTGACCCAAACAAAGACTCTCATAAAATATTCCTCATCGTAGATTGTCATTCATCTCTATGAAAGCAAAAAAGCGGGCAAAAAACCTCTTTCCCGAGAGACATTTTCTCCTTCACTCCTTCCCTAAATGGGAACAGAACGCCCGAATATCTGGGGCGGTAAAGCGCGGTGGGATAGGGTTTCTATGAGGCACATTTGGTGGGGGAGGCGGAGCCTCGGGATATGCGTTCCCAGGCGGGAGCCTGGGAACGAGTTAAAGCCTGGGAACGAGTTAACTGTTTCGTTGTTAAAGAAAAATGGTATGAGAAACGCTATAGGTTGATGTGGGCAAATTGTGCCGCGTCACCGGATGACTTGGGAAAAACCGCTTATTTGGTATCGGAACTTTCGTAAGCCCAGTAATCGGGACAATTCGTTGCCTCTGATTTTAACACGCGATCGGGATGCACGGCACATTTAAGATAAGGATTATTTTTAAAATACTGACAGTTCGTACAGGGCAATTGATGGCGAGTTTTCTGTAGCGAACCCATGCGATTTCTAACTGATTTCCACAGATTAAAGTGCATGGCAAACAGCAACATCCAAACCACGGTAGCAAACGAAATCGGCACTAATAAAATTTCGCCACTGGGAAAGGAAGTTTCCGGCATCGGAGAAGCAGAGGGGGAGATCTCAATCTGGTTATTGCTCTCCCAACGTTGCGTCACGGTGGCTCGGTTAAACTGTGGATAATTGTCTGATTTTTGCATGGTATTGACCTCTTGATAATGAGTGGTTAGAACAGCATGGTTTCAATTGCAGGCGATAATGAACTGCTGGGATAAAGCAGTCTTATTCCCCATTCAGGAATAAATTACCGAGCCGTTAAACCGATTCGGTGGTAAAAAATATTTAGCTGACAGTATCTATTTTAAAAGATATCTTAAAAACGAGACAAACAATATCTTTCTGTAGGGTAATATTTAACAAGTTTTCATCCGTCGGTAGTTTGACGTTGCGCCTCCGGGTTTTGGTATATGGAATTACAGCCACTCCCGAGTAGCGCGGAGAAAATTGCCGATAAGATGCCAATAAGTTGCCGTTTTTTGACGGCAACTCAACCAGAAAATTGAAATGATTTTGCAATCGGGAAATCAAATCTGGTTTTACGGTGGAGAGCTGGCGTGGGATCGGCACGGAGGGTGCGATCGCCCCCACTCAGCTCGGCAACAATTATCCCATGCGAGCCGCGAGCAATTTTTTCGCCCGGGCGGCATACTTGCAATTCTGGTCTTTGATTTCGTGAAAGAAATCGACCAATTCGCGATCGCCAGCTTGTTCGGCGTCATTGGCATACATTTCATAGGTCGCGGCACCTTCGAGGGTGTGATACAGTGCGCTAACCAAATCGTAATCCTTATCTTCTACGCCGGTAATTCTTCCGCCTTGTTTGACGTCAGTCATATTTTCCTCCTTAAAATTAATCGCTTCTTTTAGCAAGATAAACCATCGATTGAGGCGATAAAATTCGACCCAATAGAATGCAGCGGTATTCCAGACGCGCTCGGTGAACGTTCCCCACCGCTTAAGTCTTGCCAAAAGCTAATTGTTTTTATCCGAGCTTACTCAGATAGTTTATTCCTCATCAGCCCGATTGTGGATCTCTCTGTAGATAGAGATATTTACCGAGGTCAACCGTAGCAAGCTAAACGGTAAAACGTTACAGCCAATCGATCGCCGGCAGCAATCACGAGAGTCTGCTAAAAAACGCCGAACCAATTTTCTAGGTGCCAGTGTAATCTAGGCAACAGGAGAGTTAGGCGCTGGCAAAAAGCCGCCAAAACGAGGCAATTCGGGAGTTTCCGCGCCATCGACAGGATTTTCCCCGGGGAATTGTGCATGGAATTCTCGGAAAAAGAGATCTCCCTCGCCGGATACCTCTTTAGGTAGATGAAACCCATCTAGAGGAGTTTTAAACTGAAAGTATTTGAAAGACACTCCTGTGATGCAGGAATAAAGCGATCGCCCTCGATAGAGCATCACTCTTTCCCGGGAAAACTTGAAAAAAATATCTACATAAAGGAGAAAAATCATGGCAAAGGTGGCAATTAATGGATTGGGAAGAATTGGCCGCGCCACGTTGAAGATTGCCATTGACAATCCAGATTTAGAAGTGGTTGCCATAAATGATTTAGTGCCCCCAGATAATCTGGCTTACTTACTCAAATACGATACGGTTTACGGGCGATATGACAAAGAAGTAGAAAGTACCAGCAAGTCATTAATCGTTAACGGCAAAGAATATCCCGTCTCGAGCGAAAAAGATCCGGCACAACTGCCGTGGGGGGATATGGGAGTGGATATCGTGTTTGAATGTACCGGGATTTTCACCAATCGCGAGGGGCTGGAAAAACACCTACAAGCGGGAGCCAAGCGCGTTATCCTCTCTGCACCCATCAAGAAAAACGGGGTTCCCACCATCGTCCACGGGGTCAACAAACCGGGCGAAGATGAGAAAATTATCTCCTGTGCCAGTTGCACCACCAACTGCGTCACCCCGGTAGCGGAAGTGATGGATCGGCGAATTGGCGTCAAAAAAGCGATTATGACCACGATTCACGCTTATACTTCCACCCAGGCGATCGTGGATGGGCCGAGCAAGAAAATGCGGCGCGGACGGGCGGGGGCGGCGAACTTAGTGCCCACCAGTACCGGTGCGGCAAAAGCCACCGCCAAAGTGCTGACCCAGTATCAAGACAAATTTGACGGGGTTGCGGTGCGGACTCCCGTTGCGGTGGGTTCGATTACCGATATTACCTTCGTCACCGAAAAAGCCACCAGCGTGGAAGAAATTAACAACATTTTCAAGGAAGAAGCACAAACCGATAAATATCAAGGAATTTTAGCTGCTTCGGAAGAAGAACTGGTGTCCTCGGATATCATCCAACAACCCTACGGATCCATTGTAGATCTGACCATGACCCAAGTCATCGACGGCGACTTAGTAAAAGTTATGAGCTGGTACGATAACGAATGGGGATATTCCAGCCAAATGGTGAAAGAAGCGGTTCGCATGGTGAAAGAAACCAAGGAGCTGCAAGCGGTGTAAAAACATCCTATTGCTACCGGATAAATTCTTCGCAATGGGGTTAGGAACAGCAATGAGTAGGGGCGGATTTGGGGAAACTATCGACGGTTTCAACCGGAAAAACTTTCCGAACCGTTCCTGCTTTTTTATTGAAAGCTTGGGGTCAATTATCCAGAAATCGGTCAGTAAGCATCTTTTTAATTCAGAACGGCAAACAGTAAATTTTAGGAGAAAATCGGTATGGCAGAGAATAATTACATTCGCTGGTTTGACAGCTTGGGTTCCGATGATACGGCAATCGTGGGCGGAAAAAATGCCTCTCTCGGGGAAATGATTAGCGCCTTGAAAGAAGAAGGGATTCGGGTGCCCGATGGCTTCGCGACTACCGCCCAAGCGTATCGGGAATTTTTAAAAGCCAATGAACTCGACGATAAAATTAAGTCTCATCTCGAGGAGCTAAAACAGGGAAAAATTCCGCTAGAGAAAGCCGGAAAATCGATTCGCAGACTGTTTCTCGACGCGCGCTTTCCCGACAAGATAGCCAGCGCCATTCGCGAATCCTATGGGCAAATGAGCGATCGCTATCAAAAAGAAGAGGTGGATATCGCCGCGCGAAGTAGCGCCACTGCAGAAGACTTGCCCGAAGCCAGTTTTGCGGGACAGCAAGAAACCTTTCTCAATGTCACCGGTGCGGAAGAAGTGTTAGAAGCATGCCGCAAATGCTACGCCTCTTTGTTCACCGATCGCGCAATTAGCTATCGGGAAGAACAAGACTTCGACCACATGAAAGTTGCCCTCTCCGTGGGGGTGCAAAAAATGGTGCGATCGGACAAAAGCAGTGCCGGCGTGATGTTTTCCATCGATACGGAAAGTGGTTTTCCCGATGTAGTGCTGATTAATGGTGCGTGGGGATTGGGTGAAAACGTGGTGCAAGGGTCAGTAACGCCAGATGAATATCGCGTATTTAAACCCTTGCTGGAAGACCAAAAACTAAAGCCGATTGTCGATAAAACTTTGGGCGAAAAACAGAAAAAAATGGTGTATGCCAAAGGCAAAAGCCAGACCACGGAAAATATAGAAACTTCGGCAGCCGAACGGCAATCTTTCGTGTTAGAAGATGAAGAGATTTTGCAATTAGGACGTTGGGGCAGTGCCATTGAAGCCCATTACCAGCGCCCGATGGATATGGAGTGGGCGAAAGACGGAGAAACCGGGGAACTGTTTATCGTGCAAGCCCGACCTGAAACCGTACAATCGCAAAAAGAAGCCGCTACTTTAAAAACCTACAGTCTGAAAGAAAAAGGGGAAAAAATTCTCGAAGGCGTCAGCATTGGTGATGCGATCGCGGCGGCGAAAGTGTCGCGGGTGAAAAGTGCCGAAGACATCAATAAATTTGAAGCCGGCAGCATTTTAGTTACGGGAATGACCGACCCGGATTGGGTGCCGATTATGAAACAAGCCGAGGGAATTATCACCGATCGCGGGGGACGAACTTGCCACGCGGCGATCGTCAGTCGCGAGTTAGGAATTCCCGCCATTGTTGGCACTGGAAATGCCACGGACGAATTAGAAGACGGACAGGAAATTACCCTCTCCTGCGCTGAAGGCGATCGGGGATATATTTACCAGGGAATTTTAGAATACGAAGCTAACGAAGTCAACCTGGAAGATATTCCCAAGACCCAAACTCAAATTATGATGAATATCGCCTCTCCTGGAGCTGCTTTTCGCAGGTGGCGATTGCCCTGCGAAGGCATCGGCTTGGCGCGGATGGAATTTATCGTCAATAATATCATTAAAATTCATCCGATGGCGCTGCTTCATTTCGATAAAGTGGAGGATGAATCGGATCGGAAGGAAATCGAGCGCTTAACCCGCGCTTATTCAGACAAAACCGAGTATTTTGTAGATAATTTAGCCCGAGGAATCGGGAAAATTGCGGCGGCACAATATCCGAATCCGGTTATCGTGCGGATGAGCGATTTTAAAAGCAATGAATATGCGGATTTAATTGGCGGGCGGAATTTTGAACCGACGGAATCGAACCCGATGCTGGGATTTCGCGGGGCGTCGCGCTATTACAGCGATCGCTACCGGGAAGGCTTTAGTTTGGAATGTCGCGCTTTGAAACGAGTGCGCGAGGCGATCGGGTTGAGCAATGTGATTATTATGATTCCGTTTTGTCGTACCTTAAAAGAAGCCGATCGCGTGCTAGACGTGATGGCAGAAAACGACCTGAAGCGTGGAGAAAATGGCTTGCAGGTGTACGTGATGGCGGAAATTCCTGCCAATATCGAACTCGCCCCGGAATTCTGCGAACGCTTTGACGGATTTTCGATTGGTAGTAACGATTTGACCCAATTAGTGTTGGGGGTCGATCGCGATTCGGAAGAACTGGCGGAATTGTTTGACGAACGAAATGAAGCGGTGAAGCGGGCAATTCGCCGATTGATTCACAGCGCCCACGAAGGCGATCGCAAAGTGGGCATTTGCGGACAAGCGCCCAGCGACTATCCCGACTTCGCCGCCTTTTTAGTCGAAACGGGAATTGACTCGATTTCTCTCAATCCCGATAGCGTGGTGCAAATCAAAAAGCGGGTGGCAAAAATGGAAAACCAGCAATAAATATTCGGTGTGGTGTGGCGCTTTTGCTGGAGAAGCGCCACTGCGATTTCCGAGGTAACGACGCGAAATAGACAGCCAATAAATAGCGGAGATAACAATGGATATTACCACAGTTTGGGAAAAACTTGCTTGGGAAAGCGGGGGCAAAATTATCTATTTAATTGTAGATGGCGGTGCGGGATTGCCAGACCCCGAGAAAGGGGGAACGGAACTGCAAATTGCTCGCACGCCCAACCTGGACGAATTGGCGACGCGATCGAGCTGCGGGTTGTTAGAATTGGTCGGTCCGGGGATTACTCCTGGTAGCGGTCCGGGGCACTTAGCTCTGTTCGGCTACGACCCGTTGAAATATAATGTAGGCAGAGGGGTACTTTCGGCCCTGGGCATTGATTTCGAGCTGCAAGAAAACGACGTGGCGGCGCGGGTTAACTTTGCTACCCTGGATGACAGTGGCAAGGTGAGCGATCGCAGGGCGGGAAGAATCGAAACCGACCTAAATCGCCGTTTGTGCGATAAAATCCAAGACAAGGTGAAGCTCGATTTTGAGGGAGAATTCTTTTTCCAGACTGTGAGCGAACATCGGGCGGTTTTCGTCCTGCGCGGTGCCGGCATTAGCGGCAATTTGAACGATACCGACCCGCAAACCACCGGCAAAGCGCCGCGCGATCCGGAACCCAAGTCGGAAGATGCTCAAAAAACGGCGGAGTTGGTGCGATCGCTGGTGGAACAGGTGAAGCAAATCCTCGCCGACGAACATCCCGCCAACGGCATTTTAATGCGCGGATTCGAGCAGTACAAACCCCTGCCTTCCCTGAAAGAGCGGTTTAACCTGACCGGCTTGTGCGTGGCGGATTATCCCATGTATCGCGGTGTCAGTCGGTTGATTGGCATGGATGTGGTGCCGAAACCCGGGGGCATGAAAGAACGATTTCAAGCCCTAGAAGCTAACTATGGCGAGGATTATAATTTCTATTTCCTGCATGTGAAGCATTCCGACAGCGAGGGAGAAGATGGCAACTTTGAGGGGAAAGTGAAGGTTATCGAAGAAGTGGATAGTTTGCTCCCTCGGGTGACGGCATTAAATCCCGATGTGCTAGTGGTGAGTGCGGATCATTCTACTCCCTCGTTAATGTCGGCCCATAGCTGGCATCCGGTTCCGGTGTTGATTGCGGGGAAATACGCGCGCATCGATGAGGTAGAGCGCTTTGATGAATATGCCTGCTTGCGCGGTTCCATCGGATTGCGACCCGCCACCCATTTGATGGGGTTAAGCTTGGCGAATGCGAAAAGACTGCGAAAATATGGGGCGTAATGACCCTTCCAGCTCACATGCGGGGAACGAGTGTGCTTGATATACTCTGGTTCCCAGGCGGTCGCCTGGGAACGAGTTGAAAGGAGTTTAACAATGAGGCTGGTTTCCAGCTCACATGTGGGGAACGAGTTCAAACGGGATTATCTACTTCTGGCAATACCATGACGAGCAAATCAAACCGCATCCATATCGGCACCTCGGGTTGGCATTACGCCCATTGGCGATCGGCTTTTTATCCGGAAGATATTGCGAAGAGAGATTGGCTGAATTTTTATGCCGACCGATTGCCCACGGTGGAAATTAATAACTCGTTTTACAAGCTTCCGTCGCCGGAAACGTTACGGGAATGGCGGGATACGGTGCCGAAGGAATTTGTGTTTGCTGTCAAAGGCAGTCGATATATTACGCACCAAAAAAACCTGAAGGATCCGGAACAAACCCTGGAAAAATTTATGGATCGGGTGCAGGTTATCGAGGAAAAATTGGGGGTGATTTTGTTCCAATTGCCGCCCCACTGGCATTATAATGGAGAACGGCTGAGAAATTTTATCGAGAGGTTGCCGCAGCAGTACCGCTATGGGTTTGAGTTTCGCGATCGCAGTTGGTTTAATGAAGAAGTTTATACCCTGTTATCCGAGTGCGGGATGGCATTTTGCATTTACGAACTCGCAGGAGAGCGATCGCCGAAAACAGTGACGGCAGATTTTGTCTATTTGCGCTTGCATGGGCCAGATGGGGCGTATCGAGGCGAGTACGATACCAACAGCTTGTGTCAGTGGGCGGAAGAGTTTGCGAACTGGACGAAACAGGGAAAAGAGGTGTACTGTTATTTCGATAATGATGAGGCGGGATATGCGGCTCGAAATGCGATCGCACTGCAAGATATTGTGCTAGAATAAGCGAAAAAAGAGGAAAATTTCGGCAGGGGTGAATCTGCCGAAAGTGCGATAACAATAGCTAGGTTGACACGATCGCATCCAAGAGCGAGTCAGGGCCGAAGCGCACCGGATCGGTGCAGGGCAAATGGGTTTCCGCTTCCACTTGGGCGATCGCATCCCGGGCATCCGAGTCGTTCAAGTGCCGAGTATTGAGGGCGATCGCGGCCACCTTAGCCGGATGCAAAGCCCCTGCCGCATCGGCCACCCGTTCGTATAAATCGATGACGGCCGGTAACGGGGGAATCGGGACGTGAGAGTGTTTGCGAATATGAGTTTGTCCGGCGCGATGCACCAAAACCAAGTGAGTGGGTTGCGCGCCGCGCAGCAAGGGCAGAGTAGCCGTAGATCCGGGGTGAAGTAAGGACCCTTGCCCCTCCACAAATACGATATCGCGATCGCTGCCGAAGCGGGTGACGATATGTTCCACTGCACCGGCGGCAAAATCCACCCGCACCGCATCCAATGCCACTCCATCCCCGGCGATCGCCAAACCCGCTTGACCGGTAGCCAAAAACTTCGATCGCAACCCGCGCGCTTGGGCGGCGCGATTCAGTTCCAGACAGGTAGACATTTTGCCTACCGCCATATCGGTTCCCACCGCCAACACCCGCAGACAAGAAAGCTGGCGCGCTTCCGCACTGGCGATTTTCAAGCCCACCGGTTCTTGGCGGATATCCCAAATCCACTGGTCCTCACGCAAGCGTTCGCGGAATTCGGTTCGATCGCCCAAGGAGGTATGCAAGCCGTTCACAATCGATAATCCCTCGGCGATCGCCATTTGGATTTCCCGAAACCAGGCTGCCGGCAGCGCGCCTCCCGGAGGGGCAATGCCGATCGCTAGCACATTGGGCTGGTAAGGGAAAGCTGCTGCCACGGAATCCACAATGGGTACATCGCGGGGGATGCCGGTGAGTTCCGGAAGCGATCGCCCCGCACATTCGCGATCGATCGCCGCCACGATGGTTGCCTCACTGTAGCGCAACAGGGTCAAACCCGTTTTTCCCCCAGGGCCGAGAATGCCTTCATGCAGGAGAATGGCCACTCGATGATTAGCTGTTGTCAGACGCATGATATTTTACTCCTAAACCCGGTAATTCGTTGGGAAGCAAACGACCCTGGTGTAAGGTAGCCCCCGTAAAGGGATCGTCCCTCAAATTAAGATGACTGTCTAAATCCAAATAATCCGCCAGGGGTGAGAGGTGAGACATAGCCGTATTCGCCAGAGCACTGTCCGAATAACAGCCAAACATCACCTGCAAACCCCACGCTTTGGCGGCGTGAATCATTCGCATTGCTTCCGTTAACCCCCCACACTTCATCAGTTTGATATTAATCCCCTGCACCCGGTCCGCCAATTGGCGAATGTCAGCGCTGGTAAAGCAACTTTCATCCACGAAAATCGGTAGAGGCGACTCCGCCGTTAGTGGAGAAAGCGCCTCATGTGCGGCCACCGGCAGGGGTTGTTCCACATATTTTACACCCCGATCCGCCAACCAGTGGCACATGGCGATCGCATCTGACAACGACCACCCGCCATTGGCATCCACGCTAAACGCCGCCGACGGTGCCTCCTGCTGGACGGCTAAAAACATGGCTTTGTCCGCCTCGATGCCTTGGGGACTGCCCAGCTTCACCTTCACGGCGCACCCAGTGGTCGAATGGTCTGCCCCTGCCCCATTTTCCTGGTTAAACCAATGTCGCACCCGCGCTCTGGCCGCTTCTGGAGAACTGATGCCGATGGTAACAGATGTGGGGACAATTTTGCCGCGATCGAGTCCCCAAATTTGCCACAATGGCAGTCCGGCTTTTTTCCCCATCCAATCGTGCAGCGCTACATCAATCGCCGCTCGCGCCGCCGAAGGAAATGTATCAGAGTTTGTGGATTTTGTCAAGACTTCTTCAATTTTGCCGCGATCGAGGGGACTGAATTTCTGCAATTCTGGGGCGACTTGCTGCAACGCCGCCACCAGGGCCTCGGTGGTTTGCGGCGTCCCCCCCACGGAAAATGGGGACGCCTCTCCCCATCCCCCTATGCCTTCGTGTTCTACCTTCAGCCAAACATTGCTGGTTTGAGCTGTGGTACCGCGACTGATGGTGAGGGCGAATCGCTTGTGAACCGTGAATGTTTTGATGTGAATTTGCATGGGTAAATGGGTAGGTGTATGGGTTGAATGGGCGATCGCGATCGCGCCGAACCAGGGCGATCGCGATCGCGCCGAACCAGGGGGATTGCGCCTTGGCAGGGGGATTGCGATCGCGCCGAACCAGGGCGATTGAAATCGCGCCGAACCAGGCTAAGTCCGCCTTCGCGGACTAAGAATATTGCCTGGGCAGGGGGATTGAGCGCCTGGGCAGGGGGATTGCGATCGCGCCTGGGCAGGCTAAGTCCGCCTATCGCCCTCCCTAACGGGTATGGTAACGCTTACGCGGACTGGGATAGCATGCCACTGGGGGATTAAAATTGGGCAGAGTTTACTTATGTCTTCTCTTCAGAGTGGGGCGAGAAGGGGGAAGGGCGATCGCTTGTTGAGTGGTTTGGGTTTGATGGTGGAGAGGATAGCATTTCCCAATGGGAAATGATTGATTTTTGTTGATGGTGAAGGCGTTGATTTCTGATATAGTTAGCCACCCTGTCTAGGTGATTGTGGCTTACGGTAAAAGCGCCATAGCTGCCTTGCCATTTGAAGAATTCATGGCGCTTGAGTTCGTTAGCGATGAAATGAGAGGAACTGCCTTTTATCTGTTTGATGAGCTTAGAGACGCTTAATGTAGGCGAATATCTCACTAATAAATGCACGGGGTCTTCAATGCCCCCCACTGCTATGACTTTACATTCTAAGTAGTTACATTCCCCAACTATAGAAGCATAAACTCTTTGCTGAATATCTGGTGTAATCAGAGGCAATCTGTCCCAAGTGCCCGAGACATAATGAAGATACAATCGCGTACAATTTGCCCTCATCTTGTTCTCACCCCTCATCAATTAAAATTGGTTGGTGTTTTTTTCACAGTATATCTTACCATAACCCGCGCAGCAAAGAGAAGCAGCAGCGCGATTTCAATCCCCCTGCTGTTCGATCGCCTTTTAATCTCCCAGATAAATCGTACAACCCAACCCGCGAAGGCGGGTTTAGCCTACCCAGGCGCGATTTCAATCCCCCTGCCCCCAGAATCGCTATACAATATAAACCTCCACCCTTTCCATCCCCCAGTAAACCCTCATCTGTTTTTTACGTTTCCCAGGGAACCTGTAGCCTTGCAAAAACGTTGTATTTTAATAAATGCTGACTCTAGAATAAGAGATATGAGAACGATGAACTTACCGAAAAAATCCATTTCTGCTGCATTGAGTGCCACGCTGTTGCTGTGGGCACTCCCCGCCTTAGCAGCGCCGGATTTGCGCCTAACTTGGATCCGCATGAGTAGTTCTAACTTTGATGGTTGCTTGAGAAAAGCAGTGGAAGCCATGAAAGCGGAAAGACTCGACAATGTAGAAGTCAAGGACAATGAATTCGTCCAAGGAGAAACCAGCGAATCCCAGGCAAAAATTATGTGCATTGAAAGCGGGCGAGACATCATTGCCGCGATCGCCGTTAGCAGTGACGATTCCGAGGAAGCGCGCGAACTTCGCAATGGCTTGAGAAATCGCCTGCGACGCTAGCAACAATCCCGGGTGAGAGGAACTCGTCCCTTTCCTCCACCCGAGTAAGGGTCGATGGCTGTAGATGAAGTTAACCCAGGGCACGAAAAAATTACCATCCCCCTCACTTCTTTACTTTTTCTTCTGGGATTTTTCCCCCTTTTTTTTCTGCACCGTAGTTCCAAATCCTTTACCCTGTGGCCTTGCTTGTTCTAACTCTTTCAGTCGCTCTAACACATCTTGGCGATCGCCCTCGCCATATTTTAACCCCATCCGATAGATATCTTCTGCCTTTTGATAATCCACCTCTAGATGCGGATAATTTTTCAGCCAGTAGATATCCCCCCAATGGATATACCCCCAAGTAAACCCCGGATGTTCTTCAACTAACTGCCGAAACAGTTCTTCTCCCCGGGCGGTATTTCCCCGCTCTAAGTGAGCTTGCGCGCGACCGCTTTTGATATATCCCAGACTCTCTTCATCGGCATCGGGGAACAACTGGAGGAACTCTTCGCAGTATTGGAGATGCTTGCGCTGGTATTCGGGGTTAGTGAGACCAGCGTTGGCCAATTCTGTTTCGATATCCAGCAACCACGCAGACGTTAAATATAAACCCCCGGTTAGTTTCTCGTCAATCTCCGAAAAAGCGTTTAACCTCGGCACAAATTGCGCTTTAAATTTATCCCAGCAATCCAGCCAAATGTCGCAGGTTTTTTCATCGCGATGGATTTTCAGGTAATCATACCCTTGTTCGATCGCGTCGTGCATGAGATCGCCGCTAAACACCTCTGGCGTTAACCGTTGCCACAACACTATTGCCGCCATCAAGATAAAATCCTTATCGTATCCTTCAGCAGTTAAGTCATAGTGTTTTTCCCAATCATCTACCAAATCGTCATGGCTGTAATACGCGGGAACGCTCTGGCGAAATTCATCCGGAGTAATTTCCACGCCGAACTCGTGTAATTTGGCAAAAATGCGATCGGTAGAATAGTTGCGAACTTCCGGCAAACTCCAGTGCCTTTTTCTGACCACGATTGTCCTCCTCCTTTATTGAACCTCAATCGGATTTCGGTTTGAATTTTAAATCCATCTGTTCTTGTTGCCGAGTGTTGAGGGAAGAACGGATGCCCCGATCGAGGCAACGACGGTGCCAGCGCATGAGGGCGTGGAGAAATTCCAGCCAAGAGCGTTCCGCCGTGCAAGTTCGATCGCAACGAAGCAAGCCATGTACCAATTGTAAATCCCGCAAAGACAACTCAGACATCGGCAAGCGTCCGAGACGACTAATTTCCGAGGTCCACAGACGCACCGTGCGATCGCCACTACTCGTCACCAGCACTTGACCGTTGGGGCTAAAATTCACCCCCATAATCCAATCCGAATGGTCCCCCTGCTGGTGTAACGCCATCCCCGTATTCGCATTCCACAGGCGCACGGTTTTATCCCAACTCCCACTGGCGAGGATATCCCCGGTAGGATTGAACCCCAAACAAGACACCGCCCCCTGATGGGCTTCCAGGACCGAAAGCGGTTCGCCGTCGGGGATTTTCCACAACCGCACGGTATAATCATTGCTGCCGGTCGCCAGTTGGCTGCCGATGGGGCTAAAGCTCATGCAGCCCACCGAACCGGTGTGACCGGTGAGAGTTTTGAACGGCGCACCCACGGGAAGCCACCAGAGGCGCACAGTTTTATCCCAACTGGCGGTAGCGAGTAACTGCCCATCGGGACTGATACTCAAGCATTCCACCGGCCCTTCATGGCCCGTGAGGGTTTGCAGCAAGTCTCCAGAAGGCAGCAACCACAAGCGCACGGTACCATCAGAACTGCCAGAAACCAGCAATTGACCGTCGGGACTGATTCCGAGACAATTAATCCAGCCTTGATGGCCCGTGAGGGTAGCCTGCAGGGTGCCGGTGGGCAGTCGCCAGAGGCGCACGGTGCCATCGGCGCTACCGGTAGCGAGTTGTTCCCCGGTGGGGCTGATGGCCAAACAATGGATCGGGGCGGTGTGACCCGTAAGCTGCTTGAGGGCTTGGCCGGTGGAGGTGCGCCAGAGGCGCACGGTGCCGTCATCGCTACCACTGGCGAGGAGCAGGGTTTTGCCGTAGGAACCCACGCCAGGGTGACTGAAGGCGAGACAATTCACCGGCCCGTCGTGTTTGACCATTCCTTGGGCTAAAGCTGCAGAGCGCAACGAGGGGACGCCGAGGACTTTGAGCAGTTTTCCGGTGATGGTACTCCACAACTGCACCGACCCTTCGGCGGTACCGATCGCCACCATTGGCGGATCGCTGGTAAAGTTGATTGGCGCAGGCCCGAGGGCAAAGCTGGTAACTTGTCGTTTGCGATCGCCGATAATATGAGAGCAGTGCATCTGTCCGGCGAGGGCCGACACTTCCCCCACGCACTGATGCGCCAATTGCTTTAATGCCTCACAGGCTTTCGCCTCGCGACTCGGTGCCCATTCCAGCAAGGAATCGGGATTGATTTCCCGCAGTAACTTGACGCTCCACACCGCGGGAGCAACCTGCGCCAGTTGCCACATATCGTGCCATTGCTGCTGTTCTTTGAGAATCTCGATCGCGGTTTCCCATTCCCGAGGGGTCATGTCCCCGAGTCGATGCCGCCGCACGCCGCCGACGATCGCGCCGACAATCTCGCTGCGTCCGGCTTTGCGGGCTTTTTGGGCGATGCGCGATCGCAGGGTTTGGGAGGCTTCTTGATAGCCCGCCCCGAGCAAGCTGTGATGAAATTCTAACTCTTGGTACTCGCGCCACTGTTCCGTTAACACGTAAAAAATAGCGCGCTGTTTCGGGTCTGCAGGGGCATATCGCGCCGCGATCGCCGCCTCCCCGGCTAAGGGATGGTCCTTGTCAATCGTCCAGCGACAGACTTCTTCCTGGGCTTCGGCTAGGTCTAACTTGCGAAGCGCCATCAGGGCTTGGATTCCCAGCCAGCGGTCGATATCGCGACAGGCAATTAACAAGGGTTCTACCACTTCCGCCCCCGCCGCCGTCACCACGTCCATCCGCCCCACTTTCAAGGCACTCAACACCCGAACCAGGGCGGGTTGTCGCGCTACATAACCGCCGCTCAAAATCGCCTGTTCCAGAAATGGGGTGCGGGTCATGGCCCATTGCTTGCACAGAGCATCGATCGCCTCTTGATTGTGCAGGCGAAACAAACATTGGCGGGCGCGATGGGCGATTTGCGGGTCGCGATCGCGACAGATGGCGAGTAGGGGTTTGACGATTTCTGCCCCACTGCGGATAATGGTCTCGAATTGTGCGGTTTTTAATGCAGCGAGCAACCGCACGGGTAGGGGGTTGCAGGCGACCCAACCTCGCTCTAGGAGCAAATGGGTTAATTTCGGATCCCGGGCGATCGCCCATACTCCACAGACGGTATCGATTTGCTCGGGGTCTTCAAGCTGTCGCAGGGTTTCGGTGGCGATCGCCTGCACGGTTTCATCCTCGGACTCGATTAACGCCTTGGCCAATATCTTCACCGTCTCCGGCGTTTTCTCCCGAGCAAGGGCGATCGCCGCCTGACGCCGCAACCATCTTCCCATCATCGGCACATCACTGTCTAACTGTGCCGCTAATTTTCTTAACTGTTCTGGCTCCATAGATGCTGTCCCTTCATCGGTGCCCCTGTTGGTCAGGATGTGGTTTAATCTGTATGCCGCCGGTTCGGGAAAAGTGGCGCGAAGGAGTTCTCCTTCGCAACTCCCCTTCTCCTCTGTGCCATCCGGGCAAAAACTCGCCCCTTTCAATGCTCGAAATTTTACCTCAGCCCTGGAAGGGCTTGACAATTGCCCATCGCCTAAAATAGAGAGGGATCGCCACTATAGGTAAAGTTATGGCTGGAAAAGTCGTGAGAAATTGGTTGACCAATATTTCCCAGCGGTTTGCCCCGGGCAAATCGCCATCCAACCCCGCAACCGCCTCTAACCCGGACGCCGAACCCCATCTCCACCGCCAAGTTGCTACAGGTGTAGAGGAAAAAACTTCTGCCAAAGTTCCAAATCGCCAGCATTTCCCTGACTTTATGCCCCACGGGTATCAAGTGCTTCAGGTGTTGGGCCATAATTATGCCGGGGGTCGTTCTACTTATTTGGCGACCCACACCGCATCTCAGCAACCTACGGTAATCAAACAATTTCAGTTTGCCAAACCCGGTGCGGATTGGTCGGCGTACAAAGCCCACGAACGGGAAATCCAAGTGTTGCAGAATCTCAGTCACCCCGGTATCCCCCGCTATCTCGATTCTTTCGAGACTGCTGAAGGGTTTTGCTTGGTTCACGAGTACAAAAATGCTCGCTCTTTAGCGATTCGGAGCCGCTTCGATCCGGGGAAGGTCAAGCAAATTGCGATCGCGGTTTTGGAAATTTTGGTTTATCTGCAAAACCGCATTCCCGCTGTGATTCATCGGGATATTAAACCTGAAAATATTTTACTCGACGATCGCGGCAATGTGTATTTAATCGATTTTGGCTTTGCCCGCATCGGCGGCGGTGAAGTGGTGCAAAGCAGCGTGGTTTCTGGCACTCCCGGATTTATGCCGCCAGAACAGTTACTCAATCTTCCCCTCACTGAAGCTTCGGATTTGTACGGGTTGGGGGCAACCCTGATTTGCTTGCTGACCCAAACTCCCTCCCGGGATTTAACCACTGCGATCGATAGCAACTATCGGATTAATTTTGCCCATTTGGTGCCCCAGGCGAGCGATGAGTTTATTCAGTGGTTGCAAACAATGGTGGAACCGAATGCAAAAGAGCGCTTTCCCGATGCGGCGAGTGCTTTAGAAGCGATCGCTCCTTTGAATGTCACTCGTACTTTACCCCAAGTGGAGTTTAGCAAAACGCGCATCGAATTGAGCGGTAAATCTGGGGAGGTACTCTCGGATACGATTACTGTGAAAAATGTGGTTCCCCATACGAAGCTCGATGCCTATTGGGAAATCGCTCCCCCGTCGGAAAATTCCCCGGCATCTTCGGATTGGATTGCTATAAAACCGATTAAGTTGAAAAAAAATCAGGTGGATTGCACCGTGACTATCGAGTCGAGCGATTTAGGGCAAAATAGCAGCTACGAAGGCCATATTTTACTGCACTCTAATTGCGCCACTCCCACCCAGATTATTCCCATATCCGTGCGGGTGGAAGCGGCAGAAATCCAGCAGGCAGATTCGGGTAAAATTGTGCGTTCAAATGCGGTTTTTCCGGTGCAGATTGTGTTAGTATGGGTGGGGGGAAGTTTGCCGTTGCTGGCGGTTTATCCGGAAATGGCGATCGCGGTGGCGGTTCCCTTGGTCGCACTTGCGGCCCAAGGGTTTTCCGAAAAGGTGAAAGATGCAGATATCGAGAGATTTGCGGAGTTCTCTCGCAGGTGGTTGGCAGCTCCTTCTCTGGCGGTGTTGGGCATAGGATTGGTGAGCCAATTGCCGATTGATTGGTTGGACCATCCGGTGAGAAAGGTATTGGCGATCGCCCTATTCGGCACCGGTATGGGCGGAATCGGGATTGGGCTGTTAGATATCTTTAAGGCCACTCTCAAACGGGCGGTGGTTCTGCTTCCTCTGCTGATTTTTGGCACGTCTTTTGTGTTAGTTGGTATCACTACCGGGATTCCGGGACAAATAGCCGAAGTGGGCGTTACCGCCTGGATATGCAGCAGAACCGCCAAAAGTGCGATTCAACGGCACAATTACGGTATCGGTCTCGCCCTGCGGAAGTTTGGCTTAACTACTGCGATCGGTCTGGGCGTGGGAACCGGGTTGGCGGCGTTGTTGCTGCATTATGGCATTGTTTCCCTGATGTAGCTTTCTCACACCTGTCAGGTGCGTGACCCCCGCCACTGCATCGGTGGGGCGATCGCGGAGAAATGCGATCGGTCAATCGGGTTAAACTGAAGCCACGGACTGAGGAGTTAAATTGTCTAGTTAATTAGAGTTGCAATCCCGTTGCCCGGATTCATTGAATTCAAAGAATTCAGGAAGATTAATAGGGGACAAAAAAATGAAGAGTTTCAATCCCGTTGCCGGGATTCATTGAATTGAAAGTTTTTCCAAACCCCCTTGACAATCGTTATAAAGTAGTGGTTTCAATCCCGTTGCCGGGATTCATTGAATTAAAAGCGATCGGAACGTGCGGGTAGGGTGGGAACCCCGAAGGTTTCAATCCCGTTGTCGGGATTCATTGAATTGAAAGTTTCTTCGGCTTGGAAAAAAGCCTTAACTATTTGGAAAGTTTCAATCCCGTTGCCGGGATTCATTGAATTGAAAGTCAACAACATCAATAGCATCAACGTCGTTAACGCCAGTTTCAATCCCGTTGCCGGGATTCATTGAATTGAAAGGGAGGGGAGGGGGATGATACCTTTATCCTGTCGCCGGTTTCAATCCCGTTGCCGGGATTCATTGAATTGAAAGTTTTCCAACCCCCCTTGGCAAAAGTTGGAAAATTGTGGTTTCAATCCCGTTGCCGGGATTCATTGAATTGAAAGTACATGGGTAGCCGTACTGCAACTGTATCCACCATAGGGTTTCAATCCCGTTGCCGGGATTCATTGAATTGAAAGTTTCATTCCCGTTTTTTTATCATTTAAAGGCTTGCTGTTTCAATCCCGTTGCCGGGATTCATTGAATTGAAAGTCCAAGGCTGGATGAAAGCGTTCGGAGTAAAAGAACTCGTTTCAATCCCGTTGCCGGGATTCATTGAATTGAAAGTGGCATGAAACTGTGGGAGAAAATCTTGACGAAATGGTTTCAATCCCGTTGCCGGGATTCATTGAATTGAAAGTTCCTATGACGTTCCTACGCCTACAGCGGCGGAAGGGTGTTTCAATCCCGTTGCCGGGATTCATTGAATTGAAAGCTGTAGGGCGGCGAGAATTGCCTATTTTTGTAGGGTTTCAATCCCGTTGCCGGGATTCATTGAATTGAAAGGTCCGGCGCTTTCTCAAAATCCTTTCCCCAATTCTCGAGTTTCAATCCCGTTGCCGGGATTCATTGAATTGAAAGGGAACGCCCCCCAGAGGAGTATGAACAACTTGCCTGTTTCAATCCCGTTGCCGGGATTCATTGAATTGAAAGAACAAAGGTAACGATTTATGCGGATAAAAGGAAAAAGTTTCAATCCCGTTGCCGGGATTCATTGAATTGAAAGGGACAGGGAAGAAAACTTACAAAACCGTCGTCCGTTTGTTTCAATCCCGTTGCCGGGATTCATTGAATTGAAAGGAGAGAATCAAAAAAAGAGTAGCTCTTATGTGCGGGTTTCAATCCCGTTGCCGGGATTCATTGAATTGAAAGGTTTCCCAAGGAATAGCCAACACGTGGTGTTACTAGTTTCAATCCCGTTGCCGGGATTCATTGAATTGAAAGACAAAGGGGTAAAGGCGACCGAGATAAACTTTCGAGAGTTTCAATCCCGTTGCCGGGATTCATTGAATTGAAAGAAGGTAACAGAAATAAACTCTCGTGGAGCCATAGAAGTTTCAATCCCGTTGCCGGGATTCATTGAATTGAAAGGCGATCGCCGCGTCAGTAACTGCTTTAGGAGGTGAGTGTTTCAATCCCGTTGCCGGGATTCATTGAATTGAAAGCGGTCTCTCCTCCAGCAAGGTAAAAAATTCATTGTTTCAATCCCGTTGCCGGGATTCATTGAATTGAAAGAAAGAGCATTTCACCGAAGGGTTTGGTTGGAAATGTGTTTCAATCCCGTTGCCGGGATTCATTGAATTGAAAGTTGTGTTAAAACTGAGTTAACGGTTTAATTGGATGGTTTCAATCCCGTTGCCGGGATTCATTGAATTGAAAGTTGGGTTCCAGAGGATTTTGGCGCCTCTCAAATTCTGGTTTCAATCCCGTTGCCGGGATTCATTGAATTGAAAGGCCGGTGAACTATCGACCGATAAACAATGAAATATTGTTTCAATCCCGTTGCCGGGATTCATTGAATTGAAAGTGCCCCCGCCAAAACTCGTAAAATCGATCGCAATTGCGTTTCAATCCCGTTGCCGGGATTCATTGAATTGAAAGCATGATTGGTCTTCTCTCATGCCGCGATCGCATCTTGTTTCAATCCCGTTGCCGGGATTCATTGAATTGAAAGCGGCAAGATTAGGGTCGCAAGAACGCCGAGAGATGTGTTTCAATCCCGTTGCCGGGATTCATTGAATTGAAAAAATGGTTGACATGATAGATGGTCTTGAAATATTAGATAAGTTTCAATCCCGTTGCCGGGATTCATTGAATTGAAAGATATCGCGTCCTTTGGCAAGTCGGAAATCTATATGAGTGTTTCAATCCCGTTGCCGGGATTCATTGAATTGAAAGTCTTCTGTGCTTTGAGAAAAACTAAGTTGCTCTAGGCGTTTCAATCCCGTTGCCGGGATTCATTGAATTGAAAGCACGGACGGGTATTTTGGATTTGGAGACAATCCAAAAGCAGTTTCAATCCCGTTGCCGGGATTCATTGAATTGAAAGTGCGCAGACTTTTTCGACGTTGTCTCGACCGCCAAAGTTTCAATCCCGTTGCCGGGATTCATTGAATTGAAAGCTACTACTCGTAGGTGAACGAGGGTTTTCTG
Source organism: Phormidium sp. CCY1219 (assembly GCF_035615515.1). Lineage (GTDB taxonomy): Bacteria > Cyanobacteriota > Cyanobacteriia > Cyanobacteriales > Laspinemataceae > CCY1219. The sequence continues at coordinate 20,903 of NZ_JAJENT010000394.1, read as the reverse complement.
TCAACGTTTCAATCCCGTTGCCGGGATTCATTGAATTGAAAGCCGTACTCACGCCTTACCCGTAATGTTAAAACCCTGTTTCAATCCCGTTGCCGGGATTCATTGAATTGAAAGAACTCGGAACCAGAACCAGATTTAACAGACTACTTGTTTCAATCCCGTTGCCGGGATTCATTGAATTGAAAGACCCAAAGATGACGCGGCAGAAGGTGAAATTCGGTGCAGTTTCAATCCCGTTGCCGGGATTCATTGAATTGAAAGTCATTTGCGAAACTTATCCGGTGTATTGAGTCGAGGTTTCAATCCCGTTGCCGGGATTCATTGAATTGAAAGCATGCGTAAGGAAGAACTATTAAGGGAAACGGGGTTGTTTCAATCCCGTTGCCGGGATTCATTGAATTGAAAGCACTATATAGAGCTATATTCTATCATAAGGCGGTTGTTTCAATCCCGTTGCCGGGATTCATTGAATTGAAAGCTGCCGTCCAAACTGAGCAAAGAAATTGAAGAAAGCATGTTTCAATCCCGTTGCCGGGATTCATTGAATTGAAAGTTCTGAAATTGAAGACGTACCGCTACCAAAAGGAAGAGGTTTCAATCCCGTTGCCGGGATTCATTGAATTGAAAGTGTAGCGCACCCAGATTAGATTGTCAAGTCTTTTTTAAGTTTCAATCCCGTTGCCGGGATTCATTGAATTGAAAGCATCAAGGATGTTCTGCCATGTGGCATCCGGGATAAGGTTTCAATCCCGTTGCCGGGATTCATTGAATTGAAAGATTAATGTTTAATTAAACGGCCTTGACAATTCTTTCTTGTTTCAATCCCGTTGCCGGGATTCATTGAATTGAAAGACTCGAAATTGAAGCCGAAGGTGAAACAGACGGATATGTTTCAATCCCGTTGCCGGGATTCATTGAATTGAAAGTTGATAGCCGTCTATCCGATAACCCGCTACCCTCTGGTTTCAATCCCGTTGCCGGGATTCATTGAATTGAAAGGGAAAAAATCCCTGTACGGGTTAAAGACAAGTCGATGTTTCAATCCCGTTGCCGGGATTCATTGAATTGAAAGTTGGCTAGACAAACTTATTAGCCGCAACGAAATCTTGTTTCAATCCCGTTGCCGGGATTCATTGAATTGAAAGTAAGGAAATCAAAAAGGGGGTTTCTTTAGATTTCGTGTTTCAATCCCGTTGCCGGGATTCATTGAATTGAAAGTCCTCTGGAAACCAAGAACCAAAATCAAAAGATTTCCGTTTCAATCCCGTTGCCGGGATTCATTGAATTGAAAGGTGGTGGAGCAATCTCAAGGCGCCTATGAGATAGGGGTTTCAATCCCGTTGCCGGGATTCATTGAATTGAAAGTCTGGCTTTGAGGTGCAAATAAATCCCAAGTAGAAGGGTTTCAATCCCGTTGCCGGGATTCATTGAATTGAAAGTGCCACCACCCACTTCGCCAGAATGTAGCTATCAAGGTGTTTCAATCCCGTTGCCGGGATTCATTGAATTGAAAGCCAGACAATTACGGTGTCTAGCAACAACCATGAACAAGTTTCAATCCCGTTGCCGGGATTCATTGAATTGAAAGTTACCAAGAAAATTGCAATCATACGGACAAAGAGAGTGTTTCAATCCCGTTGCCGGGATTCATTGAATTGAAAGTGTAGAGAAGGGTTTGAATAAATTTAAAATATTTTCTAGTTTCAATCCCGTTGCCGGGATTCATTGAATTGAAAGGTTACCTTAGTAGTAAAAAGTACAATTATTTTAGTGTTTCAATCCCGTTGCCGGGATTCATTGAATTGAAAGCCATCCGCGTTCTGCGCATAATTTTTCAACTTTATGTTTCAATCCCGTTGCCGGGATTCATTGAATTGAAAGGCTTTTGCCGAAAGTTCTGGGACCCTTGAGCCTCAGTTTCAATCCCGTTGCCGGGATTCATTGAATTGAAAGCAATCTTCCTCCATGGGATATTAGCAAGATGTACATGTTTCAATCCCGTTGCCGGGATTCATTGAATTGAAAGACGAGTCCGCAAACTAAAAGAGCGATTACAGAATCTGGTTTCAATCCCGTTGCCGGGATTCATTGAATTGAAAGACGGTTGTCCGGTGACCAAGTGATTGACGTTGGTAAGTTTCAATCCCGTTGCCGGGATTCATTGAATTGAAAGCACCTCCCATTGCTCCTGATAGGGGCGATATAGCTGTGTTTCAATCCCGTTGCCGGGATTCATTGAATTGAAAGAACCGGATTCGGAACAATCGGTCGAGTTGTCTGATTTGTTTCAATCCCGTTGCCGGGATTCATTGAATTGAAAGCCCGACCGCGCGACCGCGCGACCGCGACCGCGACCGGTTTCAATCCCGTTGCCGGGATTCATTGAATTGAAAGCTAGACTCTCTCACTAGCGAAGATTTAAAAGAAATGTTTCAATCCCGTTGCCGGGATTCATTGAATTGAAAGTCGCCTAGGATTTATCACCGCGAAGCAGCAAACGCGAAGTTTCAATCCCGTTGCCGGGATTCATTGAATTGAAAGCGTGCCCGTTGGGCGCCCGTTGGGCGTGCCCTTTTTTTGTTTCAATCCCGTTGCCGGGATTCATTGAATTGAAAGCTCTCCCCTTTCCTCCCCCTGCTTTTTCTATTATAGGTTTCAATCCCGTTGCCGGGATTCATTGAATTGAAAGGGGCACTTAATGGTATCCCATAGAAGCGTGCCAGAAAAGTTTCAATCCCGTTGCCGGGATTCATTGAATTGAAAGTCTGAGTGCAGAGGAGTTTTCAAGTTTTGAGAAAAGTTTCAATCCCGTTGCCGGGATTCATTGAATTGAAAGTTCTCTACGTATTAGCTGCTGGTATGCTCTCTACTAGTTTCAATCCCGTTGCCGGGATTCATTGAATTGAAAGTAAAGTGTATGCTTTCTATGCGTCCGCTTAACAAAGGTTTCAATCCCGTTGCCGGGATTCATTGAATTGAAAGTCGGGAGTTGTTCCCAAATATTAAAATTCAGGCGCGTGTTTCAATCCCGTTGCCGGGATTCATTGAATTGAAAGTTTTCGAGGATTCCCCTCGAAAGGCAATCGACCTTTAGTTTCAATCCCGTTGCCGGGATTCATTGAATTGAAAGGCGCCGGGAGACCGGATTAGAAGGGGGAAACTAGAATAGTTTCAATCCCGTTGCCGGGATTCATTGAATTGAAAGAGGGCTACGCCCTGGAGGGCGGGAGATTAATAAATGTAGTTTCAATCCCGTTGCCGGGATTCATTGAATTGAAAGCTTAAGGAAGTGCATTTGAAATCTGTTTCAAGATGGTTTCAATCCCGTTGCCGGGATTCATTGAATTGAAAGGTCGCGGATAAGCCCGCCCGGGCTTACACAGTCTTGTTTCAATCCCGTTGCCGGGATTCATTGAATTGAAAGGCGTCTGACCTTCCAGAGTAGTGAAGATAAATTCTTGTTTCAATCCCGTTGCCGGGATTCATTGAATTGAAAGGCTGCGACCCCAACACCGGGGGGTGCAATAAAACTTTGTTTCAATCCCGTTGCCGGGATTCATTGAATTGAAAGCCCGGAAACCGCCGCCACAGCAGCCGCCACGGGAAGTTTCAATCCCGTTGCCGGGATTCATTGAATTGAAAGCACAAAGCTTTTCCCCCAAAGGCTGACCTCCGAGAACTGGTTTCAATCCCGTTGCCGGGATTCATTGAATTGAAAGTAGTCCGGGTCAGCTTTTGTGCAAAAGATGTTTCAATCCCGTTGCCGGGATTCATTGAATTGAAAGCCCTTTCAGACTGAAGAGCTTGCCGACGGTCGTAAAGGGTTTCAATCCCGTTGCCGGGATTCATTGAATTGAAAGGCTCTCCAAGCACTTTAAATCGCCCTCTATCCAGGTTTGTTTCAATCCCGTTGCCGGGATTCATTGAATTGAAAGCATTGTACGAGGCATACACTAATGATGCTTTGGATGGTTTCAATCCCGTTGCCGGGATTCATTGAATTGAAAGTGCTTCTAGTGTTTTCTTCCTCTCTGTAGGCTGCGTTGCGTTTCAATCCCGTTGCCGGGATTCATTGAATTGAAAGCGCTATTATAGCTTTCACGTGTTGGGCTGGCTTTAGTTTCAATCCCGTTGCCGGGATTCATTGAATTGAAAGAACACACGGATGAGAGAGGCAACCCTTGCCAGGTCTGGTTTCAATCCCGTTGCCGGGATTCATTGAATTGAAAGAGGGAGAAGAGGTGAGCCGCCAAAAAAAACAAGGTAGGTTTCAATCCCGTTGCCGGGATTCATTGAATTGAAAGTCCTCCCCTCCTTTCTGTTTCTATTATAGCGCGTCGTTTCAATCCCGTTGCCGGGATTCATTGAATTGAAAGCGCCGCCAAGTTTTTCCCCGCCCATGCCCGATTGATGTTTCAATCCCGTTGCCGGGATTCATTGAATTGAAAGGTGAGCAGCCGGAGGCGATCGGCTTTTATGCTCCCGTTTCAATCCCGTTGCCGGGATTCATTGAATTGAAAGCAAGCCACCGGGCAAAAAATAAAGTGCCAGTGTTGAGTTTCAATCCCGTTGCCGGGATTCATTGAATTGAAAGAGCTTTTCCCAACTTTTTTAAGGCGCCGCATTGGCTGGTTTCAATCCCGTTGCCGGGATTCATTGAATTGAAAGCAATTTTCCAAATTTTCGCCGACAAAAACTTCGGTTTGTTTCAATCCCGTTGCCGGGATTCATTGAATTGAAAGAAGGAAGAAGAAAAGGAAGACGGGCTATCCCGTTATCGTTTCAATCCCGTTGCCGGGATTCATTGAATTGAAAGGTTTAGAGCTTGGCTTAAAGAAGAAGCCTCCTTCTTAAGTTTCAATCCCGTTGCCGGGATTCATTGAATTGAAAGCTAACCGAGACCAATTGACTCCCCGTTTAGAGGCTTGGGTTTCAATCCCGTTGCCGGGATTCATTGAATTGAAAGAAACAAGAAAGTTTGCGAGACTTTCTTCAATCTATGTTTCAATCCCGTTGCCGGGATTCATTGAATTGAAAGCGGAAGTTTGTGGCGCGAGTCAAATTATTATTTTTGAGTTTCAATCCCGTTGCCGGGATTCATTGAATTGAAAGGGGCAAATAATTTTACCTTTGAATTAAACCTAATTAGTTTCAATCCCGTTGCCGGGATTCATTGAATTGAAAGTTTTATGCACAACTCCTTCAAACTATTTTTTAAGTTGTTTCAATCCCGTTGCCGGGATTCATTGAATTGAAAGTTTTCCCATATTGCTCCCTTAAAAGCTAAAACTATTAGTTTCAATCCCGTTGCCGGGATTCATTGAATTGAAAGTCCGAGGAAGAAAATTACTTAGGGGGTATCGTAGAAACGTTTCAATCCCGTTGCCGGGATTCATTGAATTGAAAGACATAAATTAATAAATAATGACATTGTTTTTGCTCGGTTTCAATCCCGTTGCCGGGATTCATTGAATTGAAAGTGTAGAGAGTTGAGGACAAATAATGCTGGAAGCAAAATGTTTCAATCCCGTTGCCGGGATTCATTGAATTGAAAGAAGCCTCGTAACGCTGAAACTCCGACGACGACATTGTTTCAATCCCGTTGCCGGGATTCATTGAATTGAAAGTCTAATTTTATTGAAAAACCCTTGACAAATTGGATTCTAGTTTCAATCCCGTTGCCGGGATTCATTGAATTGAAAGCTAAAATTTTCAATCACGAGATTATAAATGGAATGATGTTTCAATCCCGTTGCCGGGATTCATTGAATTGAAAGACTGAGCCTGAGACCCCAGATGGGGAGGGGCTTCTGAGAGCGATTTTGGCGGGAGTCGAAGTCGAAGTTGATTTCAGCGCCCGCGATTGGGGGAAGCCCCAGGGGGTAAAACCCCGAAACTATTGTCTTGTCAAGGTTCTGGCGATTTGGCGGGACCCCCGGGGTTTTCGACCCCGCTTTCCCCTGCCAAAATTCCGATATCCCGATTATAAGATAGTGGTAGTTTCCTGTCTAGGGGGTGCCACCCCATAAACCACCGTGCGCTGCACCGCCGTAGCATCCAAAACATAGATGCACACTGCGTCTTCCCCCATTTTAATCAAATCCTCGATTTGATGCTGGAGGCTAGCAAACTGCTTCGGAGTCAGAAAGCACTCAAACAAACTGTACTGCTTCCAGGCCCCATAGCCACAGAGCAAATCATGCAAGCGCTGACGGCGCTTATTCCCTGCCTTAGTGGCCGGCAAATCGTAAACCACCAAATACAATAACGCTTTCATCGCAAAATCAACGGTTTATAGGGCACACCTTCGTGCAAATGACGGGCAAACAGACGCGCTTGCAACTCGATCGCCCGTCGGTAAGTGCAGCGATATTCAAACACCGGATGCTTGAACTCCGAAGTCAGTTTGCGCTCAAACGCCTGCAGAAAGGTTTTGCGTGCCCCATCCGCCAATCGATAAGCCCCCAGACTTTCGGTAAAATCCGCCGATTTGATTTCCTTATGAGTCAGCACTGAGAGCACCAGATTATCCGCAATCAACGGGCGCAACTCCTCCATCAAATCCAACACCACTGCCGGTTGTCCGCGAGTAGTGTCATGCAAGTAGCCGATATACGGATCCAACCCAGCCAAATGCACGGCGGCGGTCACCTGCACCCGCAGGAGTCCGTAGCTGAAACTGAGCAGGGCATTCACCGGATCCGTGGGCGGGCGGCGGTGGCGACCCGGAAGTTCCCAAGGTTCGGGTAACATAGCGGTCCACCGTGCGAAATACTCCCGGGCGGCCATCCCTTCAGTTCCCCGCACTTGGTCTAAAGTCTCCTGTTTCCCCACCGCTGCTTTGCGCTGCTTCAGGGGATTATCTTTCTGCCCGTGGCGATACAACACAGCGTGCTGATTGTGGATTTTCCCGGCCACGATCGTCTTAACAATTTCCAGTCGTCGGGCTACATCCCGATGCGCCTCGTACTGTGCCAAGCGCAACTGACCGTTGCGGGAATACCCGGGAAGTGCCGACCCCAAATATTTGCCAAATCCGGACAGATAATGCACCGGCAATCCCAATTCCAAAGCATAGCACAAAGCTTCCCCGGTGATACTGGGATTCCCCATCAATACTATCTGTTCCAGGGTTTGCGCCGCAACGGGTTGTTTCTGCCAAGTTCCATCCTCGCGCTCGAGAGCCACGTTAAACGCTTCGTATTTTTTGCTCAGCAGGGCATTCGGTTGAGTGAGATACAATACAGACATAATTTCTCCTTGATGATACGTTTTCCACTCATCAGTTACGGTTCTGGTGGGCGATTCACGGAACGGAGTTAAATTCCCTGTTCCCGATCGCGGCGGGTGCAGGGGTAACGGTTGGTTGCTAATGTACCCCTGACCCGTTCATTCAATTAAGGTAGATGTAACCGTTTCATTTCCTTGGGCAAACAAATCCCCAACAAACTACAATCGCGGCATTTTTGCACCGGTTGCAGGGGAGGGGGCATGGGTTGGTTCACCGCCGCCCGGGCAGCAGCGATCGCCGCTTCCGTCGCTGCGCGCAATTCCGGGGTAAATTCCACCCGCTGACGACGGCGGTTGCCATAATAGAAAATCTCCCCATACCTCACTAGGCGATCGCCTCTTTCTTCCAAACACAATGCAGCGGCACACAACTGAAAATGGTCGTTGAGATGTCGCGCCATTTTCCCTTTTTTATACTCCACCGGCACCCATTCTCCCCCTTCTTCTTCCACCGCATCGATAATCCCTTTCACCAGCAGGCGATCGCTCCATACCCACTGCTGACGGCGAATCAATTTATCGCCTTCGCGCGCTATCCCTTCCTCATCAATATTCCGATGCAAGTGCCGCCCGCGCAAAATATGCTCGTTTTCCGCCATTTCCCCCAACACATACTCCCAATAAAAGCGGCGGGGGCAATATTCCCAAGCATTCAAATACGACAGGGGCAAATACTCTTCTCCCATCTTCTCACCTCTGCTTCTTTTTCGGTTTCGGTTTTTCCTTGACTATCAACTCAGTTTGTCCCATTCCCATCGTGGTTTTTCGCCCCACGCCGGCGAAGAAAGCAAACCGGGCTAAAATCGCGGCAATTCGCGCCTGTTCCGCATCGGAAAACCGATAGCGAATCCACCCCTGCGCGCCAATTTCCGCCCCGCCTTCCAATCGCAAAGCATGGGTTTTCAATTCATAAGCAGACACCCACCCTTGCCAATTGATTTCGGGAAAATGCAACCCCGGGGGTGCAAAGCTATTCCACCGACGATGCAAACTGCCAAACACCAAATCGGGCAAGGGAAAATTTTGAATTCCCTGCTGTTGTTTAAAGCTCGTCGGCGAATTAAAATTTAACTGAATATTCCCACCAAGAGAAGGCGCATTGACCAAGGTTTCGTAGGCGGAACAATCTGCTAACGGATGACTCTCCGGCATCATCAGCGATCGCGTCCAAACAAACGGAAATTTCCCCAACACAACGGGCTGATTTTCCCACTTTGTCAATCCCAACAACAGCGGTTGAATTAGCCCCTCATCTAACAGGCCAATCCGAAACAGAAAACTATCTCCCGGTTGCGTCTGTTTTGAGCGACGATGACCCATCAATCCAGACAAACTCAACGGAGACATCTGACTGGCATGAATGCGTTCTGCCACATCCGGATTTCCTAACTGCAACCAGCGCAAAACGAGGGCGTGAATGGCTCGTCCCAAGGTTGCCGGTGGCTTCCCCGATTCCATCGCCACCAATTCTACCACAATCGAATACAGATGATGCAATTTATCTGACATTGGCACTGCTTCTTGCTCCATAACTCACCCCTTTCGGTAAATAAACCGCTGACGGAATTTCTGGAAAATCCTGCCGCCATTCGTCCCATTCTTCCCCTCTCAACTGCAAATATTCTCCTTGCAAGCGCGCCTGACTTATCAAGCTCACCGGGGGCATGACAATCCGATTATAAACTAATAACTCCTGGGTGGGCGGTAAATCAATCGGATTGAGAGGATGAAGGCAGGTATAATCCCCAGAACCAGATGCGATCGCCGCTTCCGGAATTAATTCAGCGCGAACTTTCACCTTAGCCATCCATTTTCCTACCCGAATCCAGCGCGGCACTCTCATCAAATCCGATCCGATTAAATAGGTACAATATTCACTTCCCACCGCCAGTTCTTTCGCTCTTCCGTAATTAATCGGATAGTTGCGATTCGCTCCTTTTTCGCCGAACTGTTTGGATTTCCCGTAAAAGTTAGTTTGCGCCGCTTTAAAAGTATTCACTTGATAGGAGTAGCGCAGGGGACGCGCCGGAAATAGATAAACCCCTTCCGGATTGAGCGCCAGTAAATTTTGCTCCCGATTCGGGTCTAAATAACTGGGTTTTTGCGCCAATTCTCCCTGCAAGCGATAGGGTTGCGCCATATATTGACTGGCAAAAAAAGCATAGGTAAGCGCCCAATTATGCAGGTATTTCTCGGTTTCGTAGAGAATTCCCATTTCGCGGGTGGCAAAGAAAACGTTATCGTGAAGAGTAAGCCGACAATAGTAAAGTTGCATGGGTTTTATGGTAGTAAACGATAATCCAATCAACAATCGAGCGGGGGATTGAAATCGCGCCTAGGCAAGCACACTGCACCGACGCAGAGGAATTCCTTTTAACTGGTTCCCAGCTCATGCTGGAAACCTTTCCCCGAGGTTCCGCCTCCCTCAATCAAGGTGCCAATTAATTGGCACCTTGATAATTGCTGCGAACCTAATTAAACCCCAAAGGATTCAGAGTCGGGATATTATTTTTTCTTCTTTTTCTTGCCCGATTCTGCGCCAAAGGTTTCCGCATAGGTTTGGGTTTGGTCGTAGAGGGTAGAAAGCACCTGATTCAATTGGTCGTCATCTTGATAAATGCCGGAAACTTCATTCAGCAATTCATCTAATGGTTCGCCAGAAATTTTATGCACGATTCGCACTGGTTCCTCCTGTAATAACGTATCGACAACGCCAGTAGCGTGGTGGCAAATGTCAGCGATCGCACCATTGACTTTGCCGTTCAATCCATCATACAAAGCTTGGGTAAAATGCAGATTGCTGAAAATTTCACCGTCACATAAAACAATCGCCACGGGATAGTTTCGCATAGTGCCGGTGCGCGATTCTTGTGCCCCATATCGCCGGGTTCGCAGCAAATTTCCCAGCACGTAAATAAACCCTTCATAGGTTGCATCGCGCAGGGTTTCCACCGTGGGAAAGGTGACTTCCGGAACCACGTGATCCAGTTCGTTAATTGCACTTCGCATTTTGCCTTTTTCGCTCATAGTTCCGCCTTCAAACGGGGCATTAAAGGTAAAGCTGCGATGAGATTGTTCGTAGGCGCTCAGGGAAAATGCAGAATCGGAATACACTTTAGAACGCTCAGAACCGCTATCCCCGATCGCAAATCCATACAGAATGCAGTCGGGACATTTTTTGCAGGAATTTTCCCCATTGTACTCGCAGTAATTGCTCTCGTTAGAGTCGGCGCTGGTGAGAGAAAGGGAGCGAAGCAATTCCCGTCCCACCAACCGTTCTGGTGTGGTTTGCTTGCGCTTGAATAACACCAGTCGGCTCATGGTTTCTTGAGCTTCAATTCCCGCTTGTGTGCGGGCAGTATTCAGAACTCCATCGGTTTGAAATACCGGGAAAGATTGACTGTGGCGCAACAGGATAAAATGAACGTATTTACCCGTAGCAATTCGGGGAAAATGACCGCGAAAGTAACTTTTGATGCTGTCTAATTGGCTCATGGTTTGTTCCTTGATTCAAAACTGGGTAAATTATCGTGAGAAACGACTCTCGAAGGAGAAGTGATATCTTCAGTCGGTTGTCAACTGACTTTAGCTCTGAGATGGGGACTTTTAGTCCCCGTATCCTTCCAATTAATCAGAGGAATTGTCGGTTTTTTCCTGCAATGCTAACCAGCGATAGGCAAATTCCGCACCGGATTTGATGCGGTTGCGATTTTCTTGCAGCAGGGCGCGATCGCCCCGGTAGAGGGTACCAAATAAATCGCGCACGCAGGTTTGCATAAAGCGATGAATCGCTTCGAGTTCCTGTTGTTGGCGGGTGGGAAAAGGCACGGTTTTATCCTGCAATAAAGGACGAGTATAAACCGGTTGGCGGTCGATCGCATCTTTCAGCAGTCCCGCACCTTGTAATATCATATCCTCCTCATCCACTTGCGTGGGCACCGATAAAATCGTGTCCAGCGCTTTCGACAGCGGGAGCAAAATCCCGTGACTGGAGGTACTGAGATTCACTTGATAAAAGGTGCGGTATTCTCGAACCAACCGCTCTATCAGATTGAGTTTATCTTGCATAGTAGTATCCCCTTGTAACCAAATGCGAGCAAAGTTCCAATATCGGTTGACCTCTTCTGCGGTGGGAGTGTCGCGCTGGTGACGGCGCAATCCTTCGGCGGCGATCGCGAAAATATGCAGAATATCGGTCATTACCTGGCGCGCCGTACCATTCAAAGCACTCCAGCGCGCATCCGGGGGGTTGCTGCGGTTGTCTAGGTGCAAGGTATAGAGAACCAGCAGGCGAGTTAAGGTTGCATCCAGGGTTTCGATGCGGACCGAGGCGGACCCCCCCAACAGAGACCAAAATCCCGCCGCCCCATCGAATACCGCCGAACCGCTAAATTCGCGATCGCTGCTATATAAAGGCACAGTGCTGCTTGTCGCCACCACCCGCACCCCCAGCAGTTTGGCGAGGGCGAGGGCCAGCAATGCGGGTTGTACCCAGGCATCGGTGAGAGTTTTGCCCTGGGTTGTGGTATAAGTAGTTGCCATAAAGGGCAAATCTTGGGTATCGTATCGGGTGCGATCGCGCTCTCCCAATTCTCGGTCTTCCGCCAACCAATTCAACTGGGATAAACTGCTTAATTCCAGTCCGCGATCGCACCATTGTTTGCGAACATCCCACAAATTCACCGACTTAATTTCTACCATCAATCCGCGAATCGCTTGGATGGTTTGCGGCGCATATACATACGCTGGAAAAATATAGAGAAACACAGGCTGTTGCTCTTCAAATTTCCCCGCCCGCGCCGACCACAACGCTTGGCGCAGCAGCATTTCTAACGCCCAAATTTTAGAAATACCCCGCTTAATTTTACCCCCACCTAATTTGTTTTTATTGCTATATTGCTGCGGTTTGAATAATACCACAGAATCTAGCTGGTCTTCCGAGGGAAATTCTCCGGAACTCAGAGAGCAAATTGGCTGTTTCGCGCCACGGGTTTTTGCCCGGACGTACCCCGTCAATTCTCCCTCGAAATCCGGTACGAATGTTTCCCATTCGGATACGTCCAAGTACCGCTCTACATAGCGGTCGAACACCTCCCGAGTAGGACTTTCAAAGGGTGGTAACAGGTCATTCTCGCTCGCCCAATCAGCGATGTTTTCTGCCAATTCCGACAGGAAATCGCTGGTTTGTTCTAAATCCAACCCTCCATGTCGGTGGAAATATTCCGCCGCCACCCGATACCATCCATAGTTTACCCCACCCAGGGTAATATTAACCTCTTCTTCTCCCAAGCAATCCGAGAGCTGAAGGGTATCGAGTATCTGGGAAACATACTGGTCACAGTGGGGTAAAAATTCCCGCTGGATGAGGATGATTAATTCCGCCAAGCGATCGCTGCGTAAATCCGCACCCGGTGCCAGGGTTTCTCGCGCTTCTGGGGTTAAGTTTCCTTGCGCGACGAGCTTATCCAAGCGCTTGGGGGTAGCGGGATTTTTGATATTGTTTACCCGCACTTCTATCGCTTGAGGCAATTGTCGAATTAAGGCAGCGGCGGGAAATAATTCTGCGGTTTGCGGGGCAAGTTTTAAGCCTTTCCCACTGCGTTTGAAGCCGATATCCCCATCGCGCATTTTCTGGCTGAGGACGCCACTAAGGCGCTGCCAAATGACCGTTTTTAACCGATCGCGATCGGGTGGGGTAGCCGATGGCGGGGCCAAGTAAACCACCCCCCGGGCGAAAAAGATAAGGGGTTGCCATCCGCATTGTGCGGCGAATTCTAAAGTGGCATTGTGAATGCCGTTCGTGAGGATGCCGATACTGTCGCGCAGGCGATGATAGACTAAGGTTTGACGAATGGCCAAGGCGGTTAAATGTTCCCGCAGCCGATCGCCAGCAGTTTCGGTGAGGATATCCGCCGGATCGCTCAAGTGAACGGCAATATCGCCAAATCCCAGCAGGTGGCGCAGGGGAAGGGTGAGACGGCGGGAATCGGCGATCGCAAATCTCGGCCAATTCCCGGGATAGGCATTGGTGCCGCATTTAAACTGGGTATTCTGGGCCAAAAATCCGATATCAGCCAGATACCGTTCCCAGTCGGCCCAAAAGGCGGCAAACTTCAATCGCTCTCCCATCTCCCGACAAAGGCTGAGAATATCGGGAACTTCGTGCGCTCTCGGTGCGTCTTCTCCCTGTCCGTGACAGTATTTATTATAGTCATGTAAGGTAATTCCCAAGCACAGCAACCGTTTTTCTTCCTCTGATAGGGGAGTGGAAAGGTGCTGGGTGGCTAAGTTCCAGGCAATCAGCAGGGCGTTGAGCACGTGAACGCACAGGTTTTGGTCCGGGCGATCGCTCCATCGTTGGGCTTTAGCGACGGCGTTCTCATCCCCCCGCTGTCCTAACTTGTGGTAATGCACCTGGAAATCCCCCCCCAAGGCGGAAATGGAACTGAATTCTCGTTCCATTTCTGGGAGAACGGTCTCCACATACTGGCACAATATCGGGTCGGTGTCCTCGCTTAAGGTAGATAATAACAGGTTTTGCAGTAAAGTGGCCATTGCAGACTCCGGAAATAGCTATATGGAAGGGCGAAATGGAAGCGAGCGATTGAAATCGCGCCGAGGCAAGGGCTTTAGCGAAGCCCGGGGCGACAGCGCTATAGTCCGCCGACGCCGACTATTTTTTGGGGGACTCTTTGCCCAAATATGATACAATGGCATGTTTCTTGGGTACGAAATGAGCGGGTTAAAACACAAGGGGATTGCTTTGTTGGCGACAAAAAGATTGCAGTTGCCATTTTAATGCCTCCAATAGTAGAGCATCTTGGTTGAACGCACAAGCATAGGCTTGGCTGCCGGCATCCACGAGACGATACAAGCCAAAAGACATCGGGAGTTGCAGCTTGCGGCTCACTTGCCAATGGCTGCTGGGTTGGGTGCGGTTGACGGGAACCAGGAAGGCGAGGAACTTGCGGCGTTGCAAGCAGCGGTTGATTTCGGGTTGGGGATGACCGATGATGGTTAGGCGATCGAGCAATGTGAGCTGACAGGGATGCAATTGGTCGGTATTCCGGCTGGTTTGCAAGGTGAGGGAAATGCGCTCTTCCACCCACTCCCGCACTCGCAGGTAGAGGGAAATGTAGCGCTCCTCGAAAGCATCGGGGCTGTAATTGGCGGCGATCGCTGCGGCCAAGAAAGTCTCGCGATCGCACAGTTCCACGCGGGCGGAAGGCAGCAGTCGCAGCAGGTCGTAAGTATAGAAACGGCAGTCGTCCCACAGGGCCGCTTGTATCGCACTGCTGCCGCGAAAGCGCAGCAGTTCCGCTTGGGTGGCTTTTCCTACGGGTTGTCGCCCGATCGCGAACCATTGTTTCCGGGCGGACTCTACTTTGCCGGGATAGACCCGCTCGAAGTCAGCAGACATGCGATCGCGCACCGATTGGCTGACTGTGGCATTCTCCTGACTCATCGCCGCCAGCATCCCCTGAGCCTGCAGCGCCCCCCACCGCTGACGGTATTGTGCGAAAGCTTTCGGTGGCTCGAACGCCTCGGCGATCGCAGCTTGCAATTGCGGGCGGTCTAGGGGGGCTGACGGTGCGGCGATCGCTTCCGCCAACCGCGCCATCACCCAGGACGTGCGACGGGGAATCAGGGCGAACGCGCAATAGCTGGAAAAGCCCGGGTGTCGTCCCAAGCGTCCCAACCGCTGAACCACCGTCGCCGCATCGCTGCTTTCAAAAATCAACAAGTGAATCCGAAAGTCTACCCCCACATCCACCGCCGAGGTGGCAACAATGAATACCGGGTCGGGGGAGTCTCGTAACTCCGCTTGAATGGGCGCGCGACTGCGGCGATCGATCCGTCCGCTGATTTCCCGCACTCGGATACCCGGAAGGCGTTGCGAGAGCGTTCTCACCGCGCGATTCACCGCCGCCAGGGAGTTGAGGATAATCAGTCCCCGTCCCGGAGATTGGGCTTCTAACATCGTGCGAAGCGAGTCGGCGGCTTCCGCGAGCCAGTCTACCGCATCTCCTTCCCCTAACTGCACGAACTGCAAGGCGTTCGGCTGCAGAATTTGCCGATATCCCGGGGTGGGCTGGTTGGTATAGCTGCCTTCGATTTGAGTGACGGTAAACTCGGCTTGCTGCAACTGTTCGATAAAGCTGGGTTTCGGGGTGGCAGAGGTAAACAAAAACCGTCGGGGCCGCCGGTCTTGCTGGGTGCGCCGAATTAGAGTGAGACTGTTCAGGGCAGCGGCTTCTTGATGAGGACCGAAAATATGGAACTCGTCAAACATCCACAGGTCGGGCCATTCCGCTAAGGCTAAGGGCAACATACTGCGATCGGCTGCCGGTTGGCGATACCGATAGTGGGTGATATAATGAAAGATGTCCGGATTGGTCAGCAGGATGGGCTTGTGGTAGATGGCGAGCAGCAGTTCTTGGAATTTGCTGCTGGAATCTTCTCTCACCCGGCGGGCTAGTTCTTCCCCGAACAAGCAATCGATGCGATCGCTCGCCGATAGGCCGAATAACTGGTGATATCGTTGCTGTTGTTGGGTTTGGTCCTCCACTAATTCAATGGTGGGATACAAGCTCATTAGGCGAAAGTTCGGCTGTAAGAAGCTGGGCAAACTGCCGGCCAAGCTCTTCCCGTCTCCGGTGGCAGCGGTATTAAACAGAATGTCCGCATGGCCAAACATCACCGCCGCCGCCGTCTCCGCCTGATGGGAGGACAGGGGACAAGGGGCACCAGCAGGAGGCTCCAAAGCAGGGGCGCGCTCTCGCACTACACAGCGCCCTTCGCATCCCAGGGGACATTGCCCCATCCCGGGATTGAGCTTCGAGTACAGGGGATTGACACGGAGTTTCATTGGCATTCCCTCGGTCGCTATTCTCAGATTAATACCCCCGGGGAAAAAGTTGTTATCTGTGGGTGATAACAATGGAAAATTTTTGGGTAATCCGCCCAAAGGGGGTATAGTAGAGAAAACTCACTGCGCTGGTTTGCTATTATGTCCGTGCGTTATAGTCCGATTGGCCTGGCTCTTTATATGCTCAAACTGCTCGCCCAACAGCAACGCAAGCGAGCGGAATTGGTTGATTTGGTGGCAGAGTATCTTGAGGGCAGCGATCGAAATATTTCCGACGTGCAGCAGAAATGCGATCGCACCCTCCGGGAATTGCGAGATTGTGGGTTCGAAATTCACTGCGCCCCCCATCGCCCTTATACCCTGCTGGAATCTAACTTTCCCTTGATTTTGTCGGCGGCCCAACGGGAAGCCCTCCAGCAGGGGGGGCAGTTTCTCGCCGATATGGGATTTTCCGCACAGGCTCAACTGCTGGTTCGTCTGAGCGAACAGTCGGAAAGCCAGGGGGCGGCAAAGATTCGCGGCGATTTTTTCCCTCCCGCCGATTATGGGAGTCCCCATTTGCGGCGGATTTTGGCAGAACTCCAGGACCGCTGCGACGGACAGCGGCGGTTTACGATTCGCTATATTGATAGCCAGAAGCGCGATCGCACCTGGGATTTGGACCGCTGCGAAGTGCGATCGCATGATGGGGCGCTCTATTTATTTGCCTTCGTCCCCGACTCTTCCACCTCCTCTTACCCAGAACCGGTGTACAAAAATCGCCTGTTTCGCATCGACCGGATCCAATCCGTCGGGCCGGCTTCTGCTCAGACTTGGATGCGCTCTGCTTTTCCCACCCTCACCATCCGCTATCGCATGACCGGTCCGTTAGCCACCTACGAACCCCGTCGAAGCCACGAACGAGTCATCACTCGCAATTTGCCAGAAGGGTATGTGGAGATCGAGACCGTAGAGGATTATCCCTTTTGGTTTCGCCAGCGAATCTTTCGCTATGGTTCCCATGCCCGGGTCCTCAGCCCCCCTCATGTGGTGGAAGAAATCAGCAACGAACTCCAACGCGCCGCCCGCAACTATCAGAACCCCGGTCATTAGTCATTGGTCAATGACAAGGGTACTCCTTCCCCCCTCCCCGAGGGGAAGCCGCCTTTTGGGTCTTTACGAACATGGCAGCCCGGAGGCGGTAAGCGTTAGCGCTGCTATGCCCGCAATGGCTTGTGGCGATGCCGAAGGCTTAAGGCACTCGGATCGCAACTTGCCTTGAGCGGGTTTGCGCTATGCTGAGGGCGATCGGCCTACTCCCCCAACCGACCAATGACCAATAACAAAAAAATATTTGCATTCCTGGCTGGCAACTGTTATAATCCAGAAAACAAAAATTGCTACGCGAAATTTTGGCAGGGGAAAGCGGGGTCGAAAACCCCGGGGGTCCCGCCAAATCGCCAGAACCTTGACAAATCAATACTTTTCGAGTTTTACCTCCCGGGGCTTCCCCCAATCGCGGGCGCTGAAATCGACTTCGACTCAGACTCCCGCCAAAATCGCTCTCAGAAGCCCCTCCCCATGTGGGGTCTCAGGCTCAGTCTTTCAATTCAATGAATCCCGGCAACGGGATTGAAACCTGATAAATCTGGAGACTGTTTTTGGGATACACGAGAACTTTCAATTCAATGAATCCCGGCAACGGGATTGAAACTCAAAGATTTCTAGGAAATACCTACTATCGCCCGCTTTCAATTCAATGAATCCCGGCAACGGGATTGAAACAAACTCGAACTTTCGAGTTAATTCAACTAAAGCTCGTCTTTCAATTCAATGAATCCCGGCAACGGGATTGAAACGCTTTACACTCAAGTCACCCGCGCCTCTTCCTATGACTTTCAATTCAATGAATCCCGGCAACGGGATTGAAACAAGCCGTCAGCCGCCCCGTCGGCTTCGAAATAACGCTTAACTTTCAATTCAATGAATCCCGGCAACGGGATTGAAACTTTGAATTTAAACTTGATTTAACTCAAGCGCAACACTTTCAATTCAATGAATCCCGGCAACGGGATTGAAACAAGAGATAAGAAAGAATGACTATCGACCGAATCGAGCTTTCAATTCAATGAATCCCGGCAACGGGATTGAAACGTTCCACAGGACCCGATAGGATCCGTCTGGAAACAACTCTTTCAATTCAATGAATCCCGGCAACGGGATTGAAACATTTAGACCTCGGAATCTACCCCTTGGCGGGGGTAGCTTTCAATTCAATGAATCCCGGCAACGGGATTGAAACTCCTTTAGAGGAACCCCTTTAAGAATTCGTTTTGAAGCTTTCAATTCAATGAATCCCGGCAACGGGATTGAAACACGAATTCAGACCCGCCCACCCCGGACTCAGCCAGCTTTCAATTCAATGAATCCCGGCAACGGGATTGAAACTTGCGATCGCAACTGCCCAATCGCGTTTCTGCCGGTCTTTCAATTCAATGAATCCCGGCAACGGGATTGAAACAAGCCCACTAGCGTAGCGCGCGGAGCTAGCAAGCGAGCTTTCAATTCAATGAATCCCGGCAACGGGATTGAAACCCAAGAAGAACCGGAATAACACCACACCGGATTCGGCTTTCAATTCAATGAATCCCGGCAACGGGATTGAAACCCTTTTGCACTTTTGGATCCTTACTGAAATCCTTTCTTTCAATTCAATGAATCCCGGCAACGGGATTGAAACATTTCGACGAGGATGCTGCTTTTTCCGCATCCCGCAACTTTCAATTCAATGAATCCCGGCAACGGGATTGAAACTTTGTTTAATTCGGAACTCGTCAAGATTTTTTGGGTTCTTTCAATTCAATGAATCCCGGCAACGGGATTGAAACATGATGCGATCGCGGGTGGCAGTGATGATGCGATCCTTTCAATTCAATGAATCCCGGCAACGGGATTGAAACGAGCCAGATGGTCTCGGTCTCCACTCGCAGTCTCTATGCTTTCAATTCAATGAATCCCGGCAACGGGATTGAAACTCTACTGACGGCGTATTTACTTATAAAAACGCCGGATCTTTCAATTCAATGAATCCCGGCAACGGGATTGAAACCTCCCTGTCACTATATCAGCAGGAATTTCATTATTCTTTCAATTCAATGAATCCCGGCAACGGGATTGAAACCTAAATGCCCACGTTGCGTTAGCGGCCTGTCGCCAACGCTTTCAATTCAATGAATCCCGGCAACGGGATTGAAACCGATTACGGGCGAATGCGATAACCAATGGCGGTGACTTTCAATTCAATGAATCCCGGCAACGGGATTGAAACAATAACGGGGCATTCATCACCTCGAACGCATTGGGGCTTTCAATTCAATGAATCCCGGCAACGGGATTGAAACCATTTCCGTTGCTGGGAACCAAAACACCTTGTCGCAACTTTCAATTCAATGAATCCCGGCAACGGGATTGAAACCTATCCGCTTTCTATTCATTCCGAGAAAAGCTTGACTTTCAATTCAATGAATCCCGGCAACGGGATTGAAACGTACGACGATTAAATCAGCAATCCGCCTTAACGGTCTTTCAATTCAATGAATCCCGGCAACGGGATTGAAACTCATACACTCCCCCATTGGGGAATGTGTACTGCCCTACCCGACTTTCAATTCAATGAATCCCGGCAACGGGATTGAAACACGAGATACTCTTGAGAAACACGATCGCGGGCTATCGCTTTCAATTCAATGAATCCCGGCAACGGGATTGAAACAAGAATTTATCTTCCCCCGTCGTGCTGCTGACCAGCTTTCAATTCAATGAATCCCGGCAACGGGATTGAAACTTTCATGAATTCCGGGTACGTCATCTGTCGCACCCGTCTTTCAATTCAATGAATCCCGGCAACGGGATTGAAACTATTTAACGCTAAACTTATAAAAACACCTGAAGAACTTTCAATTCAATGAATCCCGGCAACGGGATTGAAACAGCTTCCAGATAGGCGCCCGAGCCTTGAGGATTGAACTTTCAATTCAATGAATCCCGGCAACGGGATTGAAACCTCAAAGAGAACTGCCTCGTATAAATCCCCCCGGTTCTTTCAATTCAATGAATCCCGGCAACGGGATTGAAACTTTAATTTTTCCAAGTAGGTAATTAGTTTCATCTTCTTTCAATTCAATGAATCCCGGCAACGGGATTGAAACGCCCAAAAATATGGGGGAAATCAGCGCATATCTCCACTTTCAATTCAATGAATCCCGGCAACGGGATTGAAACGTTGTATTTGTGGTTCCTTCGCCTGCCGCTCTTCTCTTTCAATTCAATGAATCCCGGCAACGGGATTGAAACTCGATCGCTTCCTCTGAATGCCCGAATGCGATCGCCGCTTTCAATTCAATGAATCCCGGTAACGGGATTGAAACAGCTTTCGGACGCCCAACTCAAAAGCACGGATGACCTTTCAATTCAATGAATCCCGGCAACGGGATTGAAACCCGCCTCGAATTGGTCGAGCAAAGTGTCCCGGTTGTCTTTCAATTCAATGAATCCCGGCAACGGGATTGAAACGCCAACACGGCTACTACGTTTGGCAACCTTTCCGGCTTTCAATTCAATGAATCCCGGCAACGGGATTGAAACCCCTTCACAACCGCGCCGCGCGGGTCGGTAGCCCACCTTTCAATTAGGCTAAAAGGCCGAATCGCCCAACTTTGCGAACCATACGACATCCAGTTCATTGAAACGGAAGAATCCTACACCA
>NZ_JAJENT010000393.1:0-6994 GCF_035615515.1 Phormidium sp. CCY1219 | reverse complement strand
TTGCGAGTCGGATTTTACCTTGTTTTTCTGTAGGTTGTCAGTTTGGCGTAAATTTCATAAAATTAAACCATCGGGAGGGGTTTAAATTGGCGCGCCCTGGTTTCAATTCTAGCCACGCCGGGGAGAACGCGATCGCGCCAGTAAAATCCTGCGCCCACCCCCAACATTTTCCCTCAATTCTAACTCACTGTTCTATAGGAGATAAAACCATGCCTTCTCCCTTTCCTGGAATGGATCCGTACTTAGAAAATCCCGAAATTTGGCTCTCAGTTCACAATCGATAAAACCGGCAATCGCGATCGCCCGGATCCGTTTCCTCGATTCCCCATTCTGGTTTAAACTCATCTCTAACCTGGGATAGATTGCAGCACTATTTTAGCTCAGTTTTTCTGTCCCTTCTGTCAGTTTCATTACCACAGTTTTGTCCGCTTGTCAATCCCTCTTTTCGCCCTTTTTGAATCAGTTTCTTGGCAATCCACCAAGCGCCCCAAGAACAGAATGCACTCGCCAGCAATGCGATCGCAAATGGGTGGGGGGGTAGCCAGAAGCGATCGCTACTGGGGAATTGCCAGGGTTCCTTGGCTAATCCGGAGGTGGAGGCGACAATCGCCCCGGCTGCAATTCCTACCCCAACGGCTTGGATTTGGTCTTGTAATTTCTGGTTGGCTTGTTCTTGACGTTCCTGTTCCGCTTTGGCTTTTTCTTCTGCTTTTTTCTGGAGTTCTTGTTGTCGTTCTTGTTCCGCTTTGGCTTTTTCTTCTGCTTTTTTCTGGAGTTCTTGTTGTCGTTCTTGTTCGCTCTCTCTCCAACGCTGCCAGGTGCGATCGCATTGGGCTTGGTCGATTTCCACGATGGCACGAATGGAGGCGATCGCCTGACGGATTAACCCGGTTCCCTGGTCAAAATACCTTAAATCTGATTCGATTTGTTTCTGGAATTGCGGCGCGGTTTCTTCTCCGAAATAGCGCAAAAAAGATAGTTCTTCCTTATCAGTTTCTAGGATAGCACAGATGCGCTCAATTTTGCTGTTGTAATTGTTACGATTTATATAAATTGTCGTTAATAAATCTTTCATTTTTCGCAGGATGCGATCGTAGCTGAGGGAGTCGGTGGAGAGTTTTTTTAACTGAGTCTTAAAGTCTTGGAGATAGGTGGAGTCTTGGGGATTGGGTTCGGCGCGATCGAGTTGAGATTGGATATCGTCTAAGGTGGGGTCTAAGCTATCGTAGTATTGCTTGAGTTTCTCATAGGTGTGGCGGCTGTCGTAAAAGGCTTTGACGACTTTGTGGCGGTAAAAGAAGAGGTCAAAGATATCTAAAAAGCAGTTTTGCAGGGTTTGGTCGGCAATTTCATCGCGAAATAGCCAGATGAGAACTTGGGGAGATTTAGCGGGTTCTCGGGGATTCCCATATTCAAAAATAGAACTCCCAAATAACTCCCCCCGACGAGATAATGGGGGGTCGGAACAGTTGAATAGGTGTTGATAGCAACTATTGGCGAGTTGTCTGAGATAAGTGAGGTCTTGTTGTCGGGTTTTACGGGTTAACCAAACGGTTAGGATTAGGGTTTCTCCCAGGAAACAGCTACTGAAGGGAAAGTGGAGACTATTCTGGGGATTAAACTGCTGTAAACTCTCTAGGTTAACGTCTTCGGTTTGGTCGTTTTCTTCGTCATAGCCAATGTTGAAAAAGACACCATAGCTATCTTGAAGTTGGACGGGTTGGATAAAGCCTTCGAGGTTAGACTCGTGGCTGAGGTTGAAGTCAATCTCCGTTTGGGGTGGGGGGAGAAGGATGCGATGTTCCCCGAGATGGAGTTGGGGACTGAGTTGTTTGGGGGTGAAGTGGGAGAGGAGGCGATCGCAGTTTTCCCAGAGGGGGTGTGTTTCTCCCTGGGTGGTATCCTTGCGGAGATGATACGCACATAAATAGAGGTTGGGGGCGAAAATTTTTATCATAACTGATTATAATTCATGGGAGTCGCCTGTCCAGCAGCGCGTTGTTGTTTGGCTTGACGAGCCGCAGTGACTAAGGCAGATTGAGTCCGATTAAACGCGGTATCCCACCGTTGTTCATCCTGTAAATTGGCGATATAGTCTCGCAAATGTTCAATCACTTGGATTTGAGCTGTATCGGGCAACGATTCAACTAGGGTTACTAAGTCTTGAATTGCTTGGGATGACATTTGTAAAATTCCTGATTTAGTGGTTTGAAGTTGCTATGAAAACCGTCAAGATTTATCCTCTTTTGTCCCCATTCTCGGAACCCGGTTTCGGAGAATTTCGGTAATCTCAGGATATTGATTGACCACCGCGCGATCGTCGGTCTTGGGACCCGCATTATTCGCCCCTCTCAGCTTTCGTTCCCCCACTTTATCCATCAATTTTTGAGTCAACTTAGGATAAGAGCGACACCATTGTTTTATTGCAGCTGCTACTTCAGCATCTGACTGATTTTGACCAGCTACTAAACTCTCGCGGAGGGTCGGTAATCCTTGGATGGCTCCTGATGTTTCCCAAATATTATCGGGGTTGGTTTCCCAAATTTCCCAGAAAGCAGCAATTCGTTGTTCGGGGGTCATGGCTCATCACTCCTGTTAAAAACTTCTCAAATCTTACTGTCCAATGGCACAAAATGCCGCCCAATAGTAGGGAGATTCAAAGGGCTTATAGTCAAGAGGAAAGGAATCTATCATATCTTCCATTTCCTCCCGTCGTTCTGGGCTAATCGCGGCACAGCTATCGGTCCAGTCTAACAAATCTTGCACCGTCGCTTCTCGCAGCCATTTCTGAGTCTGACGCAATGCCAGAACCACCGACAGGTCAGACTGCTGGAGAGTTTGATAAAACTGAATCATAAAAATCGCCGTGGAGATATCCGCCACCGCCCATAGGGTACTGACCACATTGGGAGACCCCGCCAAAATGAAGCCACTGGGGAGGCCGATATATTCATCACTGGTGGAGGTGAAGTCCGTGATACCGGTTTCGCAGGCGGAGAGGGTGACGAGACGGCAATTGGTCAGGTCAAGGCGTAAGATATCCTCTAAGGTCAGACATTTTTGCAGGTCGAGGAGTTTGTTGTCTTCTAGGGGGAGATAGCGGCTGGGGTCATCCGTTGGGGGAGGGGGCGTAAATTCGCTTTTAGCCAGGATGAGGGCGGATTTGAGGGCATCTTCAAAGTTGAAGTAGCCGTGACAGGAGAAGTGGGTACAGTGGGCGTTTTTCAGGGTTTCCCCATCAAGGGCGGCTTTTTCGGCTTGGTCATGTTTGAGGACTTGGTGGGGGTTAAACAGGGATTGGATGGCTTCGACTTCCATATCGGTGAAGTCGAGGTCTTGGGTGGGGTTTTGAATGGCGAAGAGTTCGTTAAAGTCAGGGCGTTGTCGGTTTTGGGCTTGTTGCAGGACTTGGCAGTTGGGGGCGTAGGCAACTCCCTTGGGGAAGAGGTCTTGTAGGAGGCCCTCACCCGCTCCTGTGGTAACGGGTAAGGCATGGAGGGGGAACAGGTGCAGGAAACGGTGAGGGATAAGGATGAGTTTTTTACAGTTGGGGAAATTTTGCCGCAGGTTGTGCAGGATTTCATCTAGGTGCAGGATTTGGGCCAGGGTTTCTAGGCGTTGGAGGAGGCTATCTCGCCATTGGCTGTTGTTAAGGCGATAGTCGTCGATATAGGCAACTGTCCAGTCGATGAGGTTTTGTCGGTCTTCCTCGGAAGATGTCCAGAGCTTAAGGGTTTGGTTAGTCAGGGTGAAGGTGAGGAATTTTTTATCCAGGACATACCATTCCAGAATCACGGTTTCATCGTCTAGGAGAGATTGAATATCCGTGAATTTCAACGGTTTATAGGGATATTTGGCTTGGAATTCTTCCCGCAGTTGGCTGATGTGGGCGTAGTCCGGGTTGGGGTCTTGTTTGAGGCGGCGGTCTTCTTCAGAAATCGCTTGACGGAGTTGTTGCAAGCGTTGGCGGACTTCGGCGGGAATGTCTCCCCCTGGGTATGCGTCACGGGTGGCGATCAGTTCGGTCAGGTTGCGGGCTTTACTGCGGTCTGCATATTCAATGGCTTCGGTGTATCTGCCTAACTCTAGGCACACTTCCACCATGCTGAAATAGAGTCCAGCCCATTCCTCATTGAGTTTACGTTTGGATTCATCACCGGAGGTGATTTCTCCTCGCAAGTATTCAACGGTATCAAGTGCCTGTTCAACAACTGTGTAGGCATTTTGGAGAGCAGTTTGTTTTTTGGCGGTGTCGTTGCTGTAGTAGCGGGATTGCTCTTGGTAGGCGAGTCCTAATCTATTAAGGGTTCCGGCATGATCTTGGGGAAAAGAAAAACGGGTAAGGACTCTGAGTGCTTCTTGATATAGATAGATTGCCCTCTCCAAGTTCTCGGCTCGCTCTCCACGAATGCGGTTACGATAGGTTTCCCCCAAGCTAACTTGAGTATTTGCCGATTCGTAAGGAAAGCCTTCACGGGTATAGACTTGTAATGCAGCTTCGCAAAAAGTAATAGCTTTTTCCATATTCTCTGCCTTATTTCCTTGAATACGAAGAGAGTAGACATTTCCCAAACTCATTTGTGTTATTGCCCATGAATAAGTCTCACGGGTATAGACTTGTAATGCAGCTTCGTAAAAAGTAATAGCCTTTTCCAAATTCTCTGCCTTATTTCCTCCAATACGAATCGAGTAGGCATTTCCCAAACTCATTTGTGTTAGTCTCCAGTTTTCAGGAAATGTTTCACGAGTATAGACTTGTAATGCGGCTTCGCAAAAAGCAATAGCCTTTTCCAGATTCTCTGCCTTATTCCCTCGAATACGACTCACATAAACAGTTCCCAGCCCCCTTTGTGCATCTGCCCACTCATCATAAAAGTTTGGTTGCACATAAACTTGTAATGCAGCTTCAAAATAAGCAATAGCTCGCTCCAGATTTTCTAATAAATCACCTCGAATGAGAGAGTAGTAAACCCACCCCAAGCTCATCTGTGTATCAGCCCATTCTTCGGGAAATGTTTCACGAGTATAGATTTGTAATGCCGAGTGATAATAAGTTATTGCCTTTTGTTGATTTGACGATTTATCTCCTTGTACTCGATCATTATAGGCATTGCCCAAATTTTTCTGAAGCATTCCCCAACCATAGGGAAAATTTTTCAAAGTATTTACTGTTAAAGATTCCTCATAACAAGCAATAGCTTGTTCTAAGTTTTCAGATTTATTTCCTCGAATACACTGAGAGTGAGAGTAAGCAGACCCTAAAGCCGCTTGTACTTTAGCCCATTTTTCTGGGGATTGCGTAACAGTGTAAACTGTTAGCGCTGCTTGAAAGTGATTAATCGCTATTTCTAAGTTTGCAGATTTGTCTCCTTGTAAACGACTAGCATAAACCAACCCCAAACGCATTTGTGTTTCAGCCCATTCTTCAGGAAAAAGTTCATAGGTATAAACTTGCAAGGCTGCTTGATAACCAACAATAGCTTTTTCTACATTTGTGCCAGCTTCTCCTTGAACTCGATTAGAATATGCGTGAGCTAAATCTTGATGAATCAATGCCCATTCTTTCGGGAAACGCTGATAGGTGTAAATTTGCAAAGCTGCTTCGTAGCAAACTATTCGTTGCTCTATGTTTTCCGCTTTATTACCTCGAATACGTTGCCCATAAACAAGAGCTAACATCATTAAAGTCCTTGCCCATTCTTCAGGGTATCTATCACGAGTGTGAATTTCTAAAGCTGCTTTCAAATGAGTGATAGCATATTCAATATTTTTCTCCCGATCTCCTATCGTACTAAAGTATGCCACCCCTAACTTCATTTTTGTCTGCGCCAACTCTTCAGGTAAAGTTTGGCGATTCAGGACTGTCAATGCTATTTTGTATGCGGTGATAGCAATTTCTAAATTATCGTCTCGATTGCCTAGCGGAAAATTTTGAATTGAATTTGCCAATTCGCTAATTACTAATGCGATTACAGATGCTTTATTGGACTCAACTTCATTGAAAATTTGAACTGCCCATTTTTGCAGTGTCTCAGCAAAGTTCAAATCTAGTTTGTCTAGGTTTTGTTGTAGTAAAGGATAAATCATCGAGGGATTACTATCACTCTCTACAATCCTCCCTAACACCTGCATCAAAAAATTGAGATATTCTTGCTCTGTCTCGTTACCGTTAGCTTGACTCTCAACCATCGATTCTCCCGATGTCTGACGGTTGAGATATTCCCCTATCCCCTGCGCCACATTTCGCAAAAACTGCGCCTCATTCTCTCGCCCCTCTGTCTGTAGTCGTGCCGCTTCCTCCGCGCACACCTGTACAAACCCCTCATCGACCAAATACTGACGACGAGTGAGGACATCATTCTCCTCACCCTTGGGGCAGGCGAGAAGTTCTTGAATCAGCCACAAATAAGCCTGCACTCGTTGTTCATCTCTTTGCTGATTCTCCTCGGTTCCCTCTCGACGCAAAAACGTCTCCACCTCCTGCACCTGTCCTTGACTTTGCAACCACATCGAATGCAGAATATCCACCAACTCCGCTTTTTGCTCCGGTGTAGCGGTTTCTATCCACTCATACCACTCTTGTTTTTCAATCTCAGAAAGCCCTTCACTTAGCCGCACAGCCTCTTGGGGATTCTTCGGAAAGCCATCGGAATAGGTTTCACCGTAGAGTTGAGTTTGGCTTTCTTTGTTTCTCAAAAACGCCCCCACCTGTTGCGCCACATTCCGCAAAAACTGCGCCCGTTTGTCTTGTCCCTCCTCCTGCAACTGTGCCGCCACCAACTGGCACACCTGCACAAACCCCTCGTCCAGCAACTCCAGATGAGCTTCCAGGATTTGCGGTTCCTCCCCACTGGGACATTCCAGGAGTTCTTGAATCAGGGATAAATAAGCCTGCGATCGTTGTTCATCCATAGCGGCGCACTAGGTCAGGACAGTACAGCTATTTTACCCCATCCCCGCCACTGAGCAACCCGGTTTTTTTGTTAAATTTTTG
>NZ_JAJENT010000392.1:0-1661 GCF_035615515.1 Phormidium sp. CCY1219 | reverse complement strand
GTTCCAACAATCGTTCCGCTTCCTGTTGTCGCTCTTCCACCGTTTGGGCGGTGGCGGGGAAACGGAACAATGGGCGTGGATTTTCCCCGGGGGCAGGTGTGCCGAGGAAGAGAACGAGGGTGAGAACCACCAATGGCTCGAACGCTTTGGGGAACAATGGCATGGGTAGATACTCCCTGGATAGACTTGAGTGGATTCCCGCTTGTGCGGCAATGACAAGTTGATGTAAAAATGGGGAAGGATGGGGGAGGACGCGGCAGTGCCGCGTCCCGAGGGCAGGGGGTCTCGGGCGGTTTACCCTGGGGAGAATTGGGTTCAGGGGATGGAAATTTCCGCATTCACATCCATCAAGGGCGCTTGCGCTATCGGTGCTAATCCCACATCGGTTAATAATGTCACCCAATATTCCGTTAATTCACTATCTTGGGGATTGTCGCGGCGCAGTTCGGCGAGGGTATGTAGCACATCGTGTCAGATTCCCGCTTCGGCATAAAGTGAGGGCACTTGTCGCGCTGATGCCTGTTCCACTTGTTGTTTTAATTCGGGATTCTCCACGCGCTGGATCCAGCCGGTAACGTAAAGGTCCAGGTCTGTGCCACCGGATTCTTCGTTGGGACAGGCGAGGGCAAAGGTCCAGGAATAGGTCTCGCCGGTAGCTAAGGGGGCAATCTCCTCCCGCGCCGGTACCGTGAGGCTCATCACCTTGGCGGTATCTGCCAGGGCCACGGTTTGGCTGTAAACTTCCCTGCCCGCCTCATCGCTGAGTACGAATTGTGCGCTTTCCGCCCGGGTTTCGGGAACGTACACGAACAGGGTAGGATAGGGAGAAACCGTGAGGCCGATTTTCTCGTTTAAGTCCGGCAGCAAGGGCTGCAGGGGTTGGGGGGTGTCTCCCACCAGGCACTCATCTCGCGGTCCGGCAGGAATGGTTTGCGGTTTGTCATCGTCATCTAAGGGAGGCATGACTTGCGCGGTGTGAGATGCCGGGGTTGGCGCTGATGCCAGCAGCATCGGCGATGCCAGTGCTGACAGGCCCAGAAGGCAGGTGGCGGATACGGGGATTGTTTTCCAGAAAGGGAGTTTGGCAGACATAGTAACTCAGGTTTCGAGTGGGTTCAAGTTCGCCGGGGGATAATTCCCTCGTCTAACAGTTCGCTGGGGGATAAATCCCCCGTCTGCGGGATAATGGCTTCAGTGGGTTTGCCGGAGGATAATTCCCCCGTCTAACAGCTTAAGCCCTGTGGGTTCGCCGGGGGATAATTCCCCCGTCTAACAGCTTAAGTCGGTTGAAACCGACTCAATGCCCTGTGGGTTTGCCGGGGGATAATTCCCCCGTCTAACAGCTTAAGCCCTGTGGGTTCGCCGGGGGATAATTCCCCCGTCTAACAGCTTCAGTGGGTTTGCCGGAGGATAATTCCCCCGTCTAACAGCTTAAGTCGGTTGAAACCGACTCAATGCCCTGTGGGTTTGCCGGGGAATTTATTCCCCGTCGGTCTGCTTTCGCGATCGCACGGAGCATTTATTCCCCGAGGGACTCCACAGACCACCCCGATGGTCAGCGAAAGGCTATTCTTGACTACTCCGCGCTCTAAAGAGACGGGGATTCCCCGGAGGGATTTTAGAACTTCCGAAAAACGGACTCTTAGGCGAAGTCAAGTACG
>NZ_JAJENT010000391.1:0-1809 GCF_035615515.1 Phormidium sp. CCY1219 | reverse complement strand
TTTCATTTGGGTCAAAGAGTTGGTGATAGGAGTCTATCATATCATTGCGGCTAAAGCCGCGCCCGTCGCTTGGTAGCCCCGTCTCTTTAGAGCGGGGCTACCAAGCGACGGAGTTTTTTTCGTGTTTGCAGGTGTTTTTGCATCCCTTCTCTACTTCGGGCTTGACCATGACTGACGGATACAGTAGGGGTATAAATGCCTAGTGGCAGATTACTGTCATCAATTTTTCGAGTAGTTTACCAAATTTTGGGCGGAGTTTGGGAGTTTAGTCCCGTTGAAGTTGGAGATTTTTCCTCAGGTTTAGGATTTTTTCCCAGAATCCAGGGGGGTTGGGGGAGTTAGGCTTGCCGGAAGTTGTGGCGCTCCCCGGGGGCGACAGGGGGGGTTTATTCGGAGTCGCTCAGTGCCTTCCAAGATTGCGATCGCAAGAGTGCGCCTCGCCAAATTTCATAGCCCTGGCGATTGAGATGGAGACCGTCGGTGGTTAATTCGGGCCGCAACGCACCGGCAGGGTCAAGGAATTGAGAGTGCACGTCGAGATAGATTGCGCCTTCTTGTTGGGAGATCGCGGCAATTTCTCGATTCAGGCGACGAATGCGCTGATTGGAAATCGTCCCCAGACGAGTGGGCAAAATCGATTGCACGATAATTTCCGCTTGGGGATGTTCTTCTCGCAGGCGACGCACGATCTGACGGTGATTCCAGAGGATTTCATCATCTCTGGCTCCCCGCCGCAAGTCGTTAATGCCGGCGAGCAGATAAATGGTGTCGGGTTGGGTGGCACTCAGGGCGGATAATCTGCTGAGAATGCCTCGGGAGGTATCGCCAGAAATGCCTTGATTCAACCACAGGGGTCCTTTGGGGAGGCGCTCTTGGGGAAACCACATGCTGATTGAATCCCCGAGGAGAATTGCGAGGCGATTGCCTCCTTGTCCTCGGGCGATCGCGCGTGCTTCTGATGCGAGCAATCCTTTCCACTGTTCGTAGGTGGGTTGGTTGGTGGCATCGCGCCACCATGAGGCAAAACTATCTACCGCTATCCGGGTGTAGGTCTGACCCGATCGCAGGGCTGCCAATCGTTGCTGGTACATCTGCGGTCCGGACAGGGGACGCGATTGCGCGGTGGGCAAGTAAGTCACCGGCTCTGCAGCACTGGTATCGGCAAAGACTTCCCAGGCGTGGGCGGCGATCCCCGCCGCGTCGCGGGCGCGGAAGGATTCCGGGGGCAAACCTTCAAAGAGCTGTTGCTCGAGCCACGATGCTGAGGGATTTCTCCCCACTGGGCTGAATTCTGGCTCGCTATTTTCCACCCTCGAAACGCTTGGGAGGGCGATCGGCGATTGGCACAGCACAGGCTCGGTTGCTTCCACGAAACCCGCGCCTAATTCTTTCGGTGGGTTGGGTTTTGCTGCTGGGGGTGATGCTTTTAAATGCGTTAACAGACCAATAGCCAGCACAAATGGATCGCTCATTGCATGTCACTCCGTCACACACACACACCTTTACCTTCTCTACCCGACGCGATCGCGTCAGGAAAGGACTGGGCGCTGCCGATTCGCTTTCCCTTGTTTCCGGATCCTCCGGTTTGCCACTTGCCTCATTTGTGCCTACATATTACTCCCCTGACGAGAAAAACAGTTGTCGCCAATTGCAAAGGAAAATGATTGTCCGCGCCGCCTAGTTTTCCTGGGGGTAGGTCACTCCCACCGTTAACCATCCCCCCGTGCAGATTATCATCGAAAATTAGGGGTTGGTAAGGGGGGCGAATGGAAACCCCTGTCATTTATGTATGGGGAGGAATTCGCCCCC
>NZ_JAJENT010000390.1:0-365 GCF_035615515.1 Phormidium sp. CCY1219 | reverse complement strand
GAGATAAAAGGTGATTGAACGAAAATCAGTAAAGGGAAGCCTTCGGGCAACCTATAGAGGCGTACTTGACTTCGCCTAAGAGTCCGTTTTTCGGAATTTCTAAAATCCCTCGGGGGAATCCCCGTCTCTTTAGAGCGCGGAGTAGTCAACCGCTGTTTAGTTCGCCGAACATCACCTGTCGCCTTCATCAGATATGGCTGCGTTTGTTTCGCAATCTTCCTAACATCAATTGATGCACTAGGATAAAAGCAGCAGGAACTCAGAGGACTTATGGCAACAAAATTCCCTAAGTTTAGCCAGGACCTCGCTCAAGACCCGACAACACGTCGGCTATGGTACGGGATTGCCACCGCCCACGACTTTGA
>NZ_JAJENT010000389.1:0-1894 GCF_035615515.1 Phormidium sp. CCY1219 | reverse complement strand
CATTGTTTTTAGTCGGTTTTAACCGACTTTATATGTTAGACGGGGGTTTTAACCCCCGTGGGGTGTTGCAACTACAGCGCGATCGCATCGTTCAGCAGGCGTTATTGCAGGTGTTGCATCCGCAAATGGAACCCGAGTTTGAATCCTGTAGTTTTGCCTATCGACCGGGGCGCGGCCACCATCAGGCAGTCCGACAGGTCGCCTACTGGCGCGATCGCGATTATGACTGGGTGTTGGATGGCGATCTTGTCAAATATTTCGATAACGTCGAGCATCCGCGCCTCTTGGCAGAGGTGGCAGAACGGTTAAATCTTTCTTGGGTACTCTCTTTGATTGACGCTTGGTTGAATGCCGGAATCCTTACCCAATCCGGATTGATTTTACCAGAAAAAGGTCTGCCTCAAGGGGCGTCAATTTCGCCACTTCTCTCGAATATCTATCTGGATGATTTTGATGAAATTATCTGTGCTTCTGGATTGAAGTTGGTGCGCTACGCCGATGATTTTGTGGTGATGACCCGGAGTCGCAACCGGATTGTGGAGGCACAGCAGCAAATCGCTCAAATTTTGGATGGCATGGGATTGCAATTGCATCCACAGAAAACTCGCATCACGAATGGCGATCGCCGGCATCACTCGCGATTTAATTGCTATCGAAAATGCCAACCTCACCTTAGATGAATTGCGCGGGTATGAAGGCGTGGCAGCAACGCGCTATTTTCAAGCGATCGGACGACTGATTGCCAATCCGGGATTTACCTTTACCCAACGCAATCGCCGTCCGCCCAAAGACCCGGTAAATTCAATGTTGAGCTTTGGTTATACCCTGCTGTTTAATAATGTTCTCAGCTTTATTTTAGCCGAAGGACTCAATCTCTATATCGGCAATCTCCACCGTTCTGAGAAAAAAGAACCCCGTCTGGCGTTTGACTTGATGGAGGAATTTCGCTCTCCCATCGTCGATACTCTGATGATTAAGCTGGTTAACCAAAAAATCCTGCGCCCTACGGATTTTACTTGGCCGAATCAAGAGGGCGGGGTCTACCTGACTCCCGCAGGGCGGCGCGTTTTTCTCAAACATTTTGAGCAACGGATTTCGGTGAAGATTTCCCATCCCGATGTGAAGGAAAAAGTCTCGTACCGACGAGTGATTCAATTGCAAGTGCAGCGGTACAAAAAAGCCCTGGTCGATGGGGTTCCTTATGAGTCGTTTATTCGAGTGGACTGATGCTGGTATTAGTAGTTTACGATATTCCGGATGACCGTCGTCGGTTGAAGTTGGCTGCGTTTTTGGAAGGGTACGGGCGACGGGTGCAAAAATCCGTATTTGAGTGCTTCCTCAGTTTGGCGGAAATGCAGCAACTGCATCAGAAAATGAAGCACTTTGTCAAACTCGAAGAGGATGATGTCCGATTGTATTGGATTGGGGAAAGCGCCCTTGCCAAAACCCTGACCCTCGGTAGCGACTTGCCCCAACCCCCCCCAGTTTCTACATTATTTAGGCGGTCAATCCACTCCACCCCCCCCAGGTTTCACCCCTGGGGGATTTTTTTGCCCCTCCAACCCTCAACGGTGGCGGACAATCAACAATCAACAATCAACTTTCCCCTCAAAACTGCTAAACTTCCAATAGGGAAGAACGTCTTTTCAAAACAAACTGCGGATTTATAAAGATTTGTAAATCCGCAGAGGTCAGCCAATCCCCGAAACCCGCATTTTGTCGTTGACCTATGCGGATCGACCCCAGAGTAAGGGTTTCGGGCAACGAGTCCGATGGTTATTCTCAATAACTTGAGTGCCCACCCTACGATGGCGAGACTACGATGGCGAGACCACTTACTGATTAGTTAAAATCGGACTCGTTAGAAACTCAACTGTTACGAACCCTTCATCCA
>NZ_JAJENT010000388.1:0-13412 GCF_035615515.1 Phormidium sp. CCY1219 | reverse complement strand
TCCTGGGAAAATAGCTCGGTGCCCGGTTAATTTTTACGCAAAGCCTCCTTCTTTTCTTGAAGGGGGCTTTGTTGTTTTTGGGGTTGAATCATACTTTGCCGACAAGCGTCTGTTTCTATTAGGTAGCTGTACTTTGTGCCAAGCAAGTCATATCTCGCCCGCTTTCTTTTGCTTGATAGAGGGCATCATCAGCTTCGGCAATCAGTTTGTTGGCCGAGGATTTTGGGGTGGGAATCATACTGGCCACGCCTAAGCTCAGGGTTACGACGTCATTAATGGGAGAGTTCTTGTGGGGGATGGCTCGCTCCTTGAGAGTTTCTCGAATTGATTCTGCTAGTTGTAACGCTCCCTTCGTATCGGTATGGGACAGGACGATCGCAAATTCTTCCCCGCCATAGCGCGCTACCAAATCTCCCGCTCGCTTCACCGAGTCACTCAGTAAATTGGCGATGGTTTGCAGGCATTCATCCCCAGCTTGATGACCGTAGGTATCGTTATACGACTTAAACCAATCTATATCGCACATGATTAAAGAGAGAGACGATTCTTCGCGGGCGAGTTGATTCCATTGTTGGCTGAGGTGTTGGTCAAAGTAGCGACGGTTGGCAATTTGAGTCAAGCGATCGATTAAAGCAAGACGTTGTAACTGTTGATTGGCGCGTTCCAATTGTTCGGTTAACAGATGTTCGCGCTGGATTTGTCGCTGCAGTTGTGCGATCGCCCAGCGCGAGGCCAAAATCCGTCCCACACGCTGACGCAATACCGTCCAATGGATGGGTTTCGAGAGAAAATCCGTGGCCCCCGCCTCAAAGGCGCGATCGATAGCAGCGTTGTCATTGCCCACAATCATCATTAAAATCGCCGGCGCGGTTTCCCCCATCATCGATTGGATTTGACCGCAGCACTCGAAACCATCGAGGATTGGCAAGTCGGCATCGAGCAAGACTAAATCTGGTTTGCATTCGCGCGCGCGCTTCAGACCCTCTTCGCCATTCGATGCCTCGAAAACCCCATACTCTTCATTCTGCATGGCGCGAACGAGCAACCCCCGCCTGGATGCATCTTCATCGACAATTAGAATGAAAGGCGGTTTTTTTTTAAATTCTGGATTACGGCTCATTTCTATCTCGGATGGTTGGCGCGAATGCTTTTTCTGATGATTTTTGTTAAACGGTCTAGGGTTCTACAGTGGCGATCGCCTTATCTTGCTCCACTTTTCCATGCCGCGATCGCTAATTTTTCTCCGGTCTGCTTGATTAATTATTCTACCAAAATTTTGCCCGGTTTGAGGCAAAAAACCCCCGCCGTGTCTTTGGATGGATGATTTTGGACTCCTTGAGGGGTGCCCTGGGAGCCTGGGAAACGCTGAAGACGGTAAGTAATTTTGCTTATTTGCTGCGGATGCATTCAACCAGTGTGGGTCTGATACCCAATCGAGTCGAGATAGGACTGATAAATCCCCGCCTTTAGAAAGGTGGAGCCACACCACCCTTGCACCGACGCGGTTGAATGGTCGTAATAAGTATTTTTTCCAGTCGGATTGGCGCTGAATCCAAGCAACAGATAAAGTTCACTCTATCCTGAAGATTTATTGAACTCCATCGATCTGCCAGAGCCGCCTCAACGCGATACAAAACTTTACAAACGGTTTAATATAGAGTTGGTTTTATTGTCATTATCGCTCCCACACAAGAGTTTTTAGCAGTTTTGACGAAAAACTGAGTGTTTTAGGGGTCTGATTTATCAGGTCAACTCTGTTGTTACCATGATACCGTAACTGGACACATAAGTAGGTATTTTTACTAAAAAAATAACCCACAATAAATGCTTATAGACAAGATTTAAGATTTATTTTATATTTTAGCCAGATGGGTTAGCCAATGAGGCTTTCAAGGTTGTAAGCTGGTTTTTAACCAAAACTCAACCGAGTCTGCCAGATAAACTCATCTAATGACATAGGGTTGAGTTCGTGAATCAATTGCCTCCGGGGGAAACGTGATGTTCTAATTGATGTGAATCCCCGGGTTTCCTGCCCATCAGTAAATTGCAGTAGGTTGCATCGAAATAAAGAGGCGATCGCCCAGAGCCTTTGCGATCGCGAAGCGGACAACTGAAACCCACTCCAACATGCAACCAGGATAAATTATGAGCAACTTCTCAAGCCAATTTTCTCGCCGGAAATTCCTGTTAACTGCTGGAGCCTCTGCAGTAGGTTCCGTATTGCTCAAAGGCTGTTTAGGAAATTCACCTTCTGCCTCGGATATGTCCGCCGACGCAGAAGCGATCGAACTGAGTCCCGAACAAGTGCCCGAAACCACAAGCATCAAACTCGGCTACATTCCAATTGTGGAAGCGACTCCGTTGGTAATTGCCCAAGAAAAAGGCTTTTTTAAACGCTACGGAATGACCGACGTAGAGGTATCCAAACAAGCAAACTGGGCTTCAGCTAGGGATAAGGTCACCCTTGGTTCCCAAGGTGGAGGAATCGATGGCGGACAGTGGCAGATGCCGATGCCGCATTTAATTAGCGAAGGGATTATTACCAACGGCCAAAAAGTGCCGATGTACGTCCTCGCGCAATTAAATACCCACGGAAACGGGATCGCGATCGCCGACATTCACCAAGGTCAAGGACTCAGCATGGATCTCTCCGGTGCTGCCGAATATATTAAAAGTTTTCCTGCCAACGAAGGGCGCAAATTTAAAGCCGCCCATACCTTTCCCAATGTGAACCAAGACTTTTGGATTCGCTATTGGTTTGCCGCAGGCGGCATCGATCCAGATACAGATATCGATCTGCTTGCCGTACCCCCTGCAGAAACCGTTCAAGGGATGCGAAATGGCTCGATGGATGCCTTCAGCACCGGAGACCCTTGGCCCTTCCGAATTATCGCCGAAGATATCGGGTTCATGGCAGGTTTGACCTCAGAACTGTGGCCTTATCACCCAGAAGAATACTTAGGGATTCGTGCAGACTGGGTGGACAAACATCCCAAAGCAACCAAAGCCTTATTAAAAGCCATTATGGAGGCGCAGCAGTGGTGCGACAAGCCAGAAAACCGCGCCGAAATGGTTCAAATCGTCTCCAGTCCGAACTACTTTAACATTCCCGTAGCGGTACTCGAACCCCCCTATGCCGGCAACTACAAAATGGGGGATGGCAAAGCCGAAATTGAAGATTTAAACATGGGGCCGCTCTATTGGACCGATCCGCGCGGTAACGTATCTTATCCCTACAAGAGTCACGATTTGTGGTTCCTCACCGAAACGATTCGCTGGGGTTTCCACCGCGAGCAAATCAGCGATATCGATACCGCCAAGCAAATTATCGATCGCGTCAACCGGGAAGACCTCTGGCGCGAAGCTGCTCGAGAAGCCGGATTTTCCGATATTCCCACCAGCACCTCGCGCGGCTTGGAAACCTTCTTTGACGACAAAACATTTGACCCCGAAAATCCCGAAGCCTACCTCAACAGTTTGGCAATTAAGCGCGTTTAATTCAAACCCGAGGGTAAATAACGGCGGATTTAATCCCCAAACCGCGATCGCCGAATTGGCGATCGGGTATTCATTTACAACGATGATGTGTATGGGTCACTAAAGTAGAGGTTGAGAAACCGGGTTTCTTCCCCCAATTAGAACTCATTAGCATCAAATTAGATGCCTAAACCCGGTTTCTTTCTAGATTGGATTGCAAATCGATGGCCGAGTCTCGGCAATTTTACTGAAAATGAGGGGTTTGACCCACCACTCTAGGGTTCATTTTTTGTTGTAAAATAATCGATGCCAGAGGCGCATTGATATGCTAAGCTTCTCGAGCGACCTTTATCTGAGCGGGGTTTTTCCCAAGGGATAAAGGTCTAATTCTGCTTGCAGTGGGGAGTGAGTCAAAACCCAATCACCGAAACTTTCAGCCTGTGGTATCAGGAACTCCGTAGGAGCCAATCCCAGGAATTCAGTGGTGGGCTTGTACTAACACCTGACCCGCCTGAGACAAATTCGGTCTAGGTTACGCCGACAAGTTAACGTTCAATCTCTGGGATACGCTGCCAGTTCCAGGCTTTAGAACCAAGATGTTAAATAGCCGGATCTCAGTTACAGCCGTACAGGTGGAAAGGACAGAAGCGTAACATTGACCAGCGGCCCCGCACCGTGGCACGGCGACGCGCGATCGCGCTGTTGGAGGCAAAGAGGGGGCGATCGAAAATAAACTCCACCCAGAGGATGGACACCTGTATCCCATGTAAGGATGCCCGGTGGGGCGGTTGTTGGTGCAAGGGAGAGATTTGCCTTTCCATACATCAATGACAGGGGTTTCCATTCTCG
This sequence comes from Phormidium sp. CCY1219, assembly GCF_035615515.1. Lineage (GTDB taxonomy): Bacteria > Cyanobacteriota > Cyanobacteriia > Cyanobacteriales > Laspinemataceae > CCY1219. The sequence continues at coordinate 9,086 of NZ_JAJENT010000388.1, read as the reverse complement.
CCCTTACCGACCCTGACTTTTTAAGAGTCGAGCGGGATTTGCTGTAGTTTAAATGTCGATCGGACTATTCGTTCGGAGCCGCTGGTGGATCCGTAGCGCCGCGATCGCCAAACAAAGCCGTTGTAGTGGCTATAGGGCGAAACCCCGAGGATTGATTCTCGTCAGTATTCACTCGTTCGACTTCAGCGAAAGCGATCGTTAGTGTTTGCGGGGATTTCGTGGCGGTTGCGCGATTTCTTTCGAGAACGTTTCTCCGGGGGGTTGACAGCGGTCAAACCTGGTGCGCCAAACTCCTTCCCCGTTACAGAATATCTACCTTTTCTCCCTCTACCTTTCCTTCCCTGAGGTAGAGGCTTTTCACACCTCTTAGGGATGAAAATCATTATTAACTTCAGCTCATCATTCGTTAACAAAATTAGCCGTGAAACTCTATAACAATTATCCCCAACTGATTCGATTTTTACAAGAAGAACTCGCCATTTCACCGTCTTCTATCGAGATGGCGCAGCGCTATTGCGAGCAAAATGTCGGTCCGCTACCGATGATTTTGTGGCAATATGGGCTAGTTTCTCTCGAACAGCTCGAACGGATTTTCGATTGGTTGGACAATCGAACCACGTTAGACGGACAACATTAATCGGGCAAGCCGATCGCTGCGCTGGCGCGATGATAGGAACATTCCCATGCCCTGGATTCACACCACCACAATCGGCGTGCCCCTAGTGGATCGGGCGCGATCGCCAGCTTCGCCAGGGATGCTCAGATAGAGAATTCGTGGGTCAGTGCTGCTGAGATCTGTGGCTGGAATCGGCTGTAAAAGCATAAAAAATCAGAGCTGTCAAGCTCCGATTTTGAAATTCATTAAATTTTATTCGGCAACGCCGCTGGGGTTCATTCAGACAACTCGATGGGTTGTCGAGAGACTTGCTTCTCAGACAACGCCTGAGTTTGTTGCAACAGTTGCGCTCGACTATCCTCGCTTTCCGGGTTGAGGGTCGGCACCAAATTGCGGGCTTGTAACGTCATGTGAAGCTGAAGATGCGCCACGTACTCACTGATGTCTTCACGAATTGAACAGGATGGATAACGATTCATAGTTGAAGCCAAAGTGTTCTCCTTTCTGGATCTGCGGCTATCGCTTGCCACTCATAAGACGTTACCATTACTTTCGCCGATCGTCGCATTTTGCAACAAAGCTTAACGTTTAGGGCGACAAACCGTTTAGAAATGTAAACTTTAAATCAAAAAAGGTTTCAAAAGTCGGCCTGCAGAAGGGTTCGAGTTCGCAAATTCGGCAGGATTGCCGTTAGGTGGGGGGGAAGGGCAGACCAACGCCCCCACGAATTTTGCGTTATAATTGCATTTATAGCAGCAAGGGAAAAGCCGGGAATGGGGGAGCACCCCAAGTGGCGATCGCTCATAGGGGTGAGTTCGCATTCGGTCAAAAATTTTATCCCTTGCTACAACAGTGACAGGTGCAGGCTGCGTCTCGGTCAGATGCTCCGATTTATCCTGATTAACAGAGCTGTTGGAACTGTCCCATGTACTCTCAAGCAAATCGAGATCTGTTTTCCGTATTTTTAGAAAATGTCCCTAGAGCAGTGGCGATAGTCGATCGCCAGATGCGTTACCTGGTCATGTCTCGTCAATGGGCGATCGCCTGCGGGATAGAGGAGAGAAGCCTTCCCCTTCATCCTCCCAACTCAAACCCCGAGAATTCCCAAAAGCGCAAGCCTGCCCCTGGGTCAGGAAACCCTGACCAGACATCGCCTTCCCTTCTGGGGTGCTCTCATTACGAATTCTTGCCCATGCTACAGCCATCGAGAGCCAACAGAGAACACCCCCGAGACCATACAGACCCGCAAAGGGTTCGCGATCGCTGGCGCGAGGTACAAGCTGCCTGTTTGGCCGGATCCGTGGAAAAATGGGAAGAACCGCATCCGGTGGGCGAAGGTATGGAAACGGTGAAATGGGAAGCACATCCTTGGAGAAACCCGGGGGGTGAAATTGGCGGATTGCTGATTTTGCGAGAGGTTAGATCCGCGATCGCCACTGAGCGAACACCGCAAGAACAGCCGCTTCCCGACCCCATCGAAACCCCCACCCCGGCATCTCCCAGTGCATCCCTCTCTCGTTCCCACACCGACGAACGAGCACTGCGCCGCCAAAGCGAAGTGCTTGTAGAACTCGCCCGCAGCAAGACGCAAAACGGGGGAAATCTCAAAGCCGCCTTGCGAGAAATCACGGAAGCCACCGCCGAGACCCTGGGGGTGCAACGAGTAGGGGTGTGGCTCTACAACGACGATCGCTCGCGAATTAGCAGCATCGAACTGTACGAACGCCACCTGAGTCATCATTCTGCCGGCAGTTTTCTGCTCACCCTAAACTATCCGAATTATTTCCGCGCCTTAGACGGGGAACGGGCGATCGCCGCCAATAATGCCCTGAGCGACCCGAGAACCCAAGAATTTGCCGAGTCATATCTGCGTCCCTTGGGCATTTCCTCCATGTTAACCGTACCGATTCGCATCGGCGGTCAGCTAGTGGGCTTCTTATCCTGCGAACATCTCGGCCCTCCGAGACGCTGGAAGTTAGGCGAACAGAATTTTGCCGCTTCCATTGGCGATTACACTGCTTTAGCCTTGGAAACCCACGATCGCCTAAAAACTCAAACCGAACTCGAATCGGCAAACGAGCAACTGCAAGCCGTGTTGGATGCCGTACCTGGCTGCATTTCTTGGTTTAGCTCCGATTTAAAATATCTCGGCGTTAACGGATATTTAGCCAAAACCTTCAATAAAGCACCGGGCACTTTTGTGGGGAAAAGGATTGGCTTTTTACAAGGGTCTGCTCGGTTTAACCAATTAGTGCCTCAATTTTTTGCCAATCCGGTAAAAGAAGCGCGACAGGAAATCCAGATGCCGGTTGGCGGACAGACGCGGCATTTTTTAGTAGTCTCGCAAAAATATCACCAAGGCAATGCAGCGGTGTTTGTTGGATTTGACATTACCGAGCGCAAAAATGCCGAAGCCGAACTGCAAATTGCCAACGAACGATTGGAAAGCCGGGTGCAGGAACGCACGAAAGATTTAACCGAAGCGATCGGCAAATTGCAAGATGAAATTCACATCCGCACGCAGCTCGAAGAAACCCGAGATGTGCTGGAATTTTCCATTAATAACGCCGCCGACTCGGTATTTTGGCTGACACCAGAAGGTCGCTTCTTCTATGTAAATGATTCCGCTTGTGTGGCCTTAAATTATTCCCGGGAAGAATTGCTGTCGTTAAGCGTGCATGACATTCACCCGGATTTACCGCCGGAAGTCTGGCAAGACTACTGGGACGAAATTAAAGAATTCGGTTCAGTTCGACTCGAATCTCGCCATCGCACGAAAGAAGGAAATGTATTTCCCGTGGAAATTACAATTAATTATTTTGAAGTCAATTCAAAAGAGTATAATTGTATTTTTGCCCGAGATATTACCGAACACAAGCGCTTTGAAGCCGAACTGCACCGGGCGAAAACCGAAGCCGAAGCAGCAAACCAAGCCAAAAGCGCGTTTTTGGCGAATATGAGCCACGAACTTCGCACCCCTTTGACCACGATTATTAGTTACAGCGATTTACTACAGGAAGATGCCAAAGATTTGGGCATTGAGGATGAAGAGTTTGTTGCAGATTTGCAGAGTATTAATAAAGCCGGTCAAGATTTGCTGATGGCGATCGGGGATATTTTGGATTACTCGAAGCTAGAAATCGGCAAAATGGAGTTAGAGGTGTCTTGCTTTGAGGTAGTTGAATTCATGGAGGAAGTGTTCGAGAGAATCGAACACAAACTGGTGACAAATCATAATCGGTTAACCGTGCAAGGTGCAGAGGATGTGGGAACGATTTGCACCGATCGCACTAAATTGGTGCATGTGTTGTGGAATTTGGTAGATAATGCCACGAAGTTTACCGAACAGGGGGAAATCGCGGTGGAAATCGCGCGGGAAACCGCACCAAATTTCCAGGTGTTGAATTCCTCTCCCACTGCGCTTGGGAGTGCCACACAAACGGGTCAAAATTGGATCTCGTTTCGCGTCCGGGATACCGGAATTGGCATGACAGCAGGACAAATGAATAATTTGTTTGAGCCGTTTACCCAAGTCGATTCTTCTCGTACCCGGCGATATGGCGGTACCGGTCTGGGACTGGCTCTCAGTCGCAGTTTATGTCAGTTCATGGGTGGGGATTTGCTCGTGGAAAGCGAATTGGGCGCGGGTTCGACGTTTACCGTTTATCTCCCGAGCGATCTTGCCCCTATCGAGTCCATTTCGAGCGCGAGGGAGACAGAAGCGCGCGAAGAGATGGAAGGATCGGACTGGGATGAGGCGATCGCGCGCCCAGAGGATGACGAAGTGTGGGATGAGGAAGCAGGCTGGGTGTTTGATGAGGAATAATACGGTGAGCACGGCGCGCGATCGCCAAATCCTATCCCCGTTTCCGGGAGGGTGGGCATCGCCCACTCTGCCACCCTTTCACCGCAAAGTAGGGAAATTTTTGGTTAAAACACACCCCGCCGAGGGGAAGCTAGCCAGCAAACCCAGCAACCCTTGTGCCGACCGACTCGGGCGAATATAATCTCCGGAGGAATAGCTGTAAAAAATTGTTTTTACCACAGCGATTCCCCCGGATCTCAGGGTACATGAACTCGACCGCCGATTTTAAGTGAGAAAAAGACCCCCGATCCTCCACCCTAGAGTGAAAGCTGCCCATTCTCAAACGTTACCCTATCCCCCCATTTTATATATAATTTCAGTGCGAGTCGCCGCATCTAGAGGGCGAGCATTCACCTGGCCGGCATTCCAGGGTTTCGGGGGCATGGGAGGACGCAACGACGTCTGCCATCCTTGCAATAACTGCTGCAACAGCTTATCTTGAGCATCGCGAAATCCCATGAGATAATCCCCTCGGTTGAGAATGGCGAACCAAATCCAGCCTTTATCCCGCGTGGGAAGGACCCCCGCCAGAGCGCTCACATCCCATAACGAGCCGGTTTTCACCACCGAACCGGGGGGAATTTGACGATAATCCATCGTGCCGCGATCGCGTCCGGAAACCGGAAACAAGTCAGCCAAGGTCATTTCATGCGGTTGCAAATAGCGTTGAATCGCCATAAACATCGAAACTGCCGCCCGGGGGGAAATTTGATTTTCGTGACCCAAACCGGATCCGTTAATTAACTGAATTTCCTCTCGTGGGACGCCCGCCGCCTCAGCAGCAAGTTGGCGCACGGTTTGCGGGCCGCCCAAAGCCGTAGCGAGCATCTCGGCCATCACATTATTGCTGTAAATATTCATCTGTTGCAATAACTCAGCCAAGGGGAGAGAATGATGGCGCAACAATACCGTTTGCTCAGACAATTGTGCATTGGAGGTCACGATATTGCCTGCGATCGCCACCTGGGGTTTTGCGGTACCCGGTGCCATTTTCTCATAGGCTTTTTGTGCCTCGGGGGTCCATTGGCTCGAATCCAAGGCAATTTTCAGCAATTCCCCACTAGCACGCGGGTCCGCTTCGACAAAATTCATCGAAAAATTGTCCACAATTACCAAATTGCCGGTGACGCGACGAATGCCCATTTGATTTAGGGTATTTCCCACCGCGATCGCCGAGGACCAGACAAACAACGGGTCATTGCCGTTGGTAAGGATTAAATCTCCTTGTAAGACCCCTCCCTCGAGAGTTCCCGTGGTGCTGATTTCGGTTTTAAATTGATGGTCGAGGCCCCAAGTGAGCACCGCTGCTAAAGAAGTGGCCACCTTGGTAATCGAAGCTGCCGGCACTGGAATGGTCCCTCGATGATTGACGAGCAGTTGATGACTCGACTGCACCCAGACCCCCTGAGTGTCTGCCAACAATCCTTTTGCCTGCAATTGCTCTAAATAGTCTTGCACCTGACGTTCTGTGGGCGGATCGGGAATCGTGGCGAACACCTGTCCCGGAATCGCCGGTCCTGCCAATAACTCGATAGCCTCTTCGCGGGAAATGCTTACCCCTAACGTCTCTAGCCAGAGGGATAAGACACCCGAACTCAGTAACTCCAGCATGGTTGCAAATGTATTTTCGTGTGTGATTGGACTGTTCGCAGGTTGGGACGCGCGATCGCGGCGGGTTTCTTGTCCCCGTCGCATATCCCCTCGGTTTGCTGCCCTTGGCGATGCCGATCGCCGCCACCCGTAATCAACATAAATCTGGCGAATTGCCCGCACCCTTAGCAATTTTTTATAGATTTCCCATCCCATGACCAGAAACCGGGTTACTGACTCTAGGGAGGTGGCTGTAGAGACGCGATTCATAGCGTCTCCAGGATTTGGCGCGCGATTCCTGGTTTCTGAGCGCTACCACAGCGACGCCGGGGGACATGTTCTGACCCCTTACCCTTGGTAGGAGGGTTCGCCGACGCCGACTAACTCGGTGAAGGGACGCCAGTGGAGTACATCTGCGAGTAAAGATTGATAACCCGCCACATTGGGGTGTAGTCCATCGTCTCCGAGACGCGATCGCCACCATTGTTCCCCGCGATCGCACCACAGGTCAAAAATATCGAGATAGGGAATGTTGCGTGCTTCGCAAGCTTGTTGGGTCGCGGTTTTGTAGCGATACTGATCCGCCTGGGTAAAGTACAAACAATTGGAAAACGGCATTTTGCTTTCATCCACCGGTGCCATGCCCACGAAGAACACCGGGCAAAGCGCCAAAGCGCGATCGAGCAAATGAGCCAGTTCTTGGCCAAAAGCGTCAAACGGGGTGAAATTGCGCCCGCTGCTGTGTCCCAGACGCGCCGTATCGTTGACCCCCACCGAGAGAATGATGGCATCCGGGACTTGGTTGCGCAGTTCCCCGCGATTGCGAAATTCATGTTCGAGGCGAATAGAGACTTTCGAGACGCGATCGCCGCGCACCCCGAGATTGTAAAGTACGTGACCGGCGCTGTCGGGCAACATCCACTCCCGTCGCAGTCGTTCCACCCAACCCCCGCCCACGGGATCGCCAAAACCGTAAATGATGCTATCCCCTAACGCCACGATTTTGAGAGCCGGGTTGAGGACTCGACGAAATCGCTGCTCAGAAGATGTTGCCATGACCTGCATTACGAATTCAACTCCCTGCGTGACTGTATTAATTCTTTACATTTATATAACAAAATACATCGATTCGATAAAATTCTGTTAATGACTGGTAGCGAATCCATACTGGAGCAATCGCCTGTGAAATCCAAAAAGCCCAAGCGGTCACTTTCAAATCAAATTGATAAACTAGAGAGGTTCTCTCGCCAATCACTCTACTCTATGCAAAAGCGTTCATCTTCATCAAGTTCGTTGGATCCCATGCATCTGATGCGACGAGCAGAGGATTTGGTTAATGCCGCACCAAATCGATATCGGATTACGGTACAAGTGGCGAATCGAGCCAAACGTCGGCGCTATGAAGACTTTGACAGTTGGGACGAGCCGATTTTAAAGCCGGTAATGCGAGCGATTATCGAAATGTCCGATGAGCTGACGCAACCGGAAATTATCGGGGAATAGACTATCGAAGGGAAAAGCGATCGCGAAACTTGGGGAAAATGCGAACAGTGAAACGGTGGATAAAACGCTCGAAAAAACTGTTTTGGCCGATCGCCGCCTTCTGTGTCACCGTGGTCAGTCTAACCTGGGGTGGGTCGGACTTCATTGCCCCAGGGCATTTGACCCCCTTTGCCCCATCCCGGGCGATCGCCCAAGATGTGGCTCCCGATCCGCCTCGGCGACGCCGGGATCCTCGGGAAGCTTGGCGGCAAGTGTACCAACGCTTGCCCGATTTTCCCCGGGAAAATGACTACATTCAGAAAGAAACCGGGGAAGTGGATGCCGACAATACCCTCGCTAGTCGGATAATCGCCTATCACCTATTCGTAAAAAATCGCCTGCCCATGTTCCGCTTGGACTGGAAATTCACCCTGGCAGACTATTTAGGCGCAAATCAGGAGATCGACCCGGTGGAATATCCGGGATACGACCTGTTGGAGGAAAACCCACTGGAACGCGATCGCGCGGCGATCGCCCAGCTTAACCGCCAGCAGCGCGACGAACTCATCTATGTCCTGGTGACGATTTTTAATCCCAACTACGACAACATCGAACCTTCCCCTGCCCCTGAAGCAGAAGACACACCCCCACCGCCCAGGGCACCGGATTCCCCTGCACCCCTCCCAGAACCGGGAGATGCAGATTTACTGAAACTTTAATCCCTTTGCAATTAAGGATTTATCGCGAATTTCAAACAGGGCACCATCGAGCATGAATCGAATTATCAAAAGCGGACCCGGGTGGCGGATTGGCTGGGATCCAGAAGCGGCGGAATTTAAAGGATTAGTCGGCGGCGACGACTGGGCGATCGAACTCACCGAAGAGGAGTTAAACGATTTTTGTCGCTTGTTGGGTCAGCTTGCCCACACCATGACTCAAATGGCGAATGAGTTGATGGATGAAGAAAAAATCGCCTGTGAAGCCGAAAGCGACTGGTTGTGGATGGAAGTGGAAGGCTATCCCGATGCCTACCGCTTGCACCTGATCCTCAATCGGGGACGGCGCTGCGAGTGCAGTTGGCCCCCCGCCCCCCTGCCGGAATTGGTGCGCGCCGCAAAAGGATTAAAAATTTTTTAGCAAACCCCTTGCATCTGCAAAAATCTCGTGCTATGATTGTAAATCGTTGTCGGGGCGTAGCGCAGTTTGGTAGCGCACTACCTTGGGGTGGTAGGGGTCGTGGGTTCAAATCCCGCCGCTCCGACTCTAACAAAAAACGGGGAAGCGGTCAGCAGAGGTTTTAACATCTCCTGACCGCTTTCCCGTTTTTTTTGGTGTGGCAGTGGCGGCGCGCGGGGCGAGGTTTTTGCCGGGATTTTTATTGCCCTCTGTGGGCGGGGCGATCGGGGATTCCGGGGGATTTCGTACTCGCCCGATCGAGAATTTCTGTAGCGCTATTTTGTGACGTACTCCCGACGCCGACCGCTTAGGCGGTACGGCGCGGGCTTCTGGGCCGAGACCTTTGAGATCTGGGTT
>NZ_JAJENT010000387.1:0-11053 GCF_035615515.1 Phormidium sp. CCY1219 | reverse complement strand
GCCTTTTGGGGCTGTGTTCCTTGCCCCGCTTACGTTTCGGGCATTTACCCTCCACTTTTGCGGGAACGAATCGCACTCGAGCAATTGATTATAAGCCTCTTCCTGCTTTTCCAATTCAATCATCTGCGGATGTTGAGGCCGGAAATTTTTGCTCAGCAGTTCCCGCTGGGACTCGATTTGATGCAGAGAGGCTCTTAACTGGGCGATAATCGGGTCGGCACTCAGCGCTTGCGACACATAGGCTTGATCGGCGCTCATTCCCAAGCGCTGTTCCAAACTGATAATTTGTCCTTCAATTCCCTGTAACTGTAGCTGCAATTGCTCTTGCTGGTTTTGCGCCCCAACGATCGCCCCCGCCAATCCCCCACTTTTCGCCGCCAAAATCGGCACCGCTTCTTCCCGTTCAAACTCTTCGAGGGCCTGTTCTGCGGTTCTGAGATCCTCGAGCGCCTCGGGCACCCTTTTCTCGATCGCCTCGATCATCCTTCGCAACGCCTGGGTGTTCACGAGGCGGCTTTGCTCGATCATCGCTTCCATCAGCCCTTCGACGATCGCCTGGGCTTTCTCGGGCGTTTCGTGGGTATAGGCAATTTCGACTATCCCCCTATCGGGGCGATTTTTCAGCGAAACCCGCCTCCCGATGTTCCTCGGCTTTTCATTCACCTTTTCGCTCACCGCTTCAAGCACGTTTTCCGCCAAAAGAATTTCTTCTGGCAGTTGTTTGCCCTGCTCTTGAATTTCACTTCCCGTACTTGAAAAAATTACCGAGGGGGTCGTATAACCGAGCACGCCTTTCGATCTATAGCTCACCGATGGCGGTGGCTGCATCGCCACCAATCCCGATGCCCCCACAGCCAGGATAAACGCTGCAAATCCAAACCATTTGTATTTGCCAAAAGCGATAAAATAACGTTTGAGAATTGGTGGAGCCATGATAATTCACCTTAATCAATTTAAAGATTTTATTGAACTAATATCGATGCAAATTACGCGCAAAAGAGTTTATTTAATCCATACATTGACTCTTTAAACAAATCTTGATAGCGCTTTTAATCTCAATGAATACTGCCCGGTTTTGATGCCCGAGAGGTAATGACAAATTCTGATTACGGACTTCACCCAAATAAAACCTGCGATAGATAATCCTCTGATTTTTTCACCACCACTGCTAAAAGATTTATTGCCAGAGTTTGTCCAGTTAGTTATTCTCATCATCATTATCATCGCCCCCAGGACCAAATAACAGAGTAGCGCTATCGCGCAGAGAATCAAAAAACAGTAAAAAGCCGAGAACATCCCGGAAAGGTTGGGTAAAGGTATTGAGAGAATAGGTGATTTTGCTAACCAGATTGCGACCGATGACAATCACATCGTTATTTTGCAAGGGAACATTTTGCGAAAGGTCGCCCATCAGCAACTCTTTGGCATTAATTTCTTGAGTAACGGCTTCCCCCTGTTCCGGGTCGAAGCGCACCAAAGCGATGCTGTCAAGATCCGCAGTAGCGAGAGGAATGGTATTGACAATATCGGCAAAAGTCGCGCCATTGCGGATGGGAACCACATTAATCCCTCCTCCAGGATAACTTAAAATGCGGATGAGGATCTGCTCTTGGGCCAAGGTAGAGCGCGAGACCAAGAAGCGATCGTAATATTCATCCGTACTGCTATCCACCTTCGGCACGAACAACACATCTCCATTGGCCAAACGCAGATCCGGGAGAGGTTTGCCGGTTTGCAGAGGGGTGTACAGGTCTAGATTTTCTTCCGTTACCGTGCCATTTTCTAGCACGCGGCGCACGCGAATTTCCCGCAGATCGGCGCTGGAATTAATGCCCCCGGCGAGCAACAAGGCATCGGCGACGGGACGGGGTGACGGAGGGAGGGTATAAAATCCCGGTTGTGCCACTTCTCCGAGGACGCTGATATTCACGGGAAGCGGTGCGGCTAAGGTGGATTCAGAGACTAACGTGCTGTTATATTCCCCCTGTTCGTTTAAGGACAATTTGGGGACGATTACCAAGTCGCCATTGCCGAGACGCAGATCCGGGAGGGGTTGGCCGGTTTGCAGGGGGGTGTAGAGGTCCACAATTTCTTCGCTCACCCGCCCATTGGGAAGTACGCGACAGACGCGCAGCGATCGCAAATCCGCCCCCGGGGTCGCACCGCCTGCGGTTTGCAAGGCGGTGGGAATCGGACGCGGCGAGGGAGCCAGCACGTGGAACCCGGGCTGTGCCACTTCTCCGAGTACCGTAATCGACACGGGTTGTCTGGCGGCGAGGGTGGAGTTCGAGACCAGGGTATTGTCGTATTCTCTAGCGGCTTCTAAGTCTTGGGTGGGCACGATCACCACATCACCATTCCCCAGGCGCAGGTCTGGGAACGGGGTGCCATTTTGCAAAGGCGCGAGCAGATTGACCGTTTCTTCGCTAAACCTGCCGTCGGGAAGTAGGCGGCGCACCCGCACCGATCGCAAATCGGCGGCGGGGGTACTTCCGCCTGCGGTTTGCAAGGCGGTGGAAATCGGATTGGGCGAGGGACCGAGCACATGCAACCCCGGAAGGCTGACTTCGCCGAGGACGGTGATAGCCACCGGTTGGGGAGCGGTTAAGGTGGAATTGAAAACGACGGTGCTGTTATAGTTGCGGGCTTGTTCTAAAGTCAGTTTTGGCACGATCACCACATCGCCGGTGCCTAGGCGCAGATCGGGGAAGGCACTGCCGGTGAGCAGGGGGGTGTACAGATCCACGATTTCTTCGCTGATGCGACCATTGCTGAGGACGCGGCGCACTCGCACGGCTCTCAGGTCGGCGGTGGGGGTAGAGCCGCCGGCTAATACCAGGGCATCTTGCACGGGATTTACTGAGGGGGGCAGGTTATAAAATCCCGGGCGGGTGACTTCGCCGAGCACGCGGATAGCTACTGCTTGCGGAGGGGAGAGACGCGATCGCGCGACTAAATTATCCGGTTGTCTCTGGGTTAGCTCGATTTTCGGCACGATCAGAATATCCCCATCTTCTAACAAGAACCTCGGCGGCGGACTCCCGGCTTGCAGGGGTTGCAGAAGGTTTATCCGTTGCTGCAAAAACCTTCCATCCCCCAAGGGACGCCGAACCAACACGGATCCCAAATCGGCGGCGGGAGTGGTGCCGCCTACGTTGGCCAAAACGTCGGTCACGCGGGCGGTTTGGGCGGGAAAGGTATAAAACCCGGGTTGGGTCACTTCTCCGGTGATGGTGAGGTTCACCGGACGTTGCGCCACTAAGGTGACGTTGACGCGCGGATCGACTAAAAACTCATTTAACCCGGTTTGCAGGGTTTGCGTGGCTTGCTCTAAGGTTAGCCCCTGCAGGTCCACCGGCCCGATGAGGGGAAGTACGATTTTGCCTTGGGGGTTGAGCGCTTGCGCGCCGGTGACGTTTTGATAGGGTTGAACGTCAATAAAGATTTGGTCTCCAGGGGCGAGGGTGTAAACTTGCGGCGGAAACTGCGCTACGGGAATGACGTTTGGGGATTGCAGATCCGGTGGCGGTGTGGCTGGTGCGGCGGGTATGGGAGGTGTGGGGGGTGGTACCACCGCTGGCGGGGGTTGCCCGATCGCTCCTGGGGGTCTCGGGGGCAGGGGTTCCGGACCGGGAGATTCTAACCCCTGGCGCAGGGCGGGTGCTGGCATGGATTGCACCGTGGGGCAATAGGTGGTGGGCGCTGTGGATGACCTGGGGCTGTCCGCTGCGGGTTGCTGGGGAGGTTGCGGCGGGGACTGCGGAATTTCCGGCAGGGTTTGCGCTCTGGCACTGGAGGCTAGTGGATGAGCCTCTAGACTCCACAACAGTGCGGCGATCGCTAACGTCGAGGTTCCCCCATGAAGGCTGGCAAGGGTAATGGCGATCAATTGAAAATTGCGGCGAAAGAAAAAGTCCAACATCTGCACGTCCAAACCTACAGCGAATTGCTACGGGCAAAAAATCGAAAAGCAAGCTGGCGCAGCGCCAGTATTTTTCTAATTATTCATGCTAAATTCTTGATTTACAATTCCTCCATTTGCCGATTTTAACTAACAGTCACTTGCGGCTAAAAAAACCTTTCCACGGGAGCAAATTATGCCACGGATTTTGAATTTTCTATTGCTTCATTCTGACTTTTCAGTGCTTAATTTCTCATAAAATGGGCCGCTCATCAATGCCGCTTGCACTTGTTTGCCCAGTGCTTTGGCGCGGGGTCGCACGGTTTCTAGGTCTCCTAAGGGTTCCATTGGCAGGATAATGCTGGCGGCAACCCAGGGAATGCGATTGCGCTGGAACTGGGCGAGGCGATCGCGCCAAAACCAACTCGCGGGTGCGGCATTTCCCCCGGTGGGCCAAGCATACCACTGCGCCACTGCAAAAGTTTGGCCATCGCTTCGACTCCGGAAAAACAATGCTTTGACTCGCGCAGTTTGCGCCATGTTTTTCGGTAAGCGATCGCGGGAAGCTTCTAACCCCTGCATTACATCGTCTTTCTCCACTGTAAATTCCAGGGAACCATAATAATCCGTGGTCCATCGCCAATACCCATCAATATCCATCCATTCCACCTGCGGCCGATCCATCGCGCCCTTTTGATTGAACAGCAGCAGCATGGCTTGATATCCCTCCTGGTTTTCCACATCCTGACGCAGCCATTTTTGACCTCCCACAGAGAGGATCTGACGATTTAGCGTTTTCCATCCCGGGATATCTAGTCCGCTTTCCTGAATCGTTTTGATTTGCTTCAGGTTGGCCACTTCCGGTGGCGACATCCAGGACCATTTCCCCGTAATATACCCCGGAACGGCTCCCACTGCTAAAATCGCGATCGCAAACCCCAGCAATAACGCTCTGGGTAAAGAATAATTGTGCAGTAATTTAGACAGGTACATAACCCAAATTCTCTTGATGGAGTTTTTCTTTTCTCGGCGTCTAGTGACGGTGGCACCCAACTCTTGATGCGCGATCGCCCGCATCGACTAAGACATTTCGGCTGATGAACCATCATCAAAATAGTCCACCAGCCATTCTATCCCCGTGAGTAACGGAATTAACAGTCCTAACATACAAGCTGAGTACAAATCCCCTCCCCATCCTTCATGCAGCCAGTGAAAAATCTGTTCTTGACTGGTTCCGTGAAAAAAGGTCAGCAGGGTATTGCGGATAATATTGCCGAAGACGCTGAGCACTACGGTACTGCCTAAAAACAGAATCGTTTTGCTTCGCGATGCCAATGCCCCGGTCCAGTACAGTAACATTAAGGCAACATAAAGACTGGTTAGTAGCATTTTTAATCCGGCACAGTGGGGGGCAACTTCTACGATTCTTTGATTCACGAACAGGTAAATCCCTTCTACGGTGACGTTGATTCCTAAGTGGGAAAGGATAAAGCCGGCAAAGCCTGCGATAAAACTTTGTAGCGGTAGGGTATAGGGAGCGATTAAATAAGGTACTTCTGTGGGGGTGGCAAGTAATACCAGTAATAGGGGAAAGGCTTCTACTTTTAATCCGGGCAATCCTTTGAGCCACAAACAAGTGCCGGCGAGTACCAAGGGAAAGGATAAGTTAACGAAATCCGGCAATCCGGTGAGATAGAATACTCCCCCGATGAAGAGCAAGAGGGCACCGAGAGGATGAGGGCGATCGCTTAAGCGATGCCAGCGCTTGCGAGTGTCGCTCCAAGCAATATAGGCGGCAAATGGCAAACCAATCAATCCGTGACTGAAGTATTCATGTTCTAGGCTGATGCTTTTGTTGAGCCAACCATCGTACCAATGGAGAATTAATGGGGCGTAGAGAAGCGCTAAAATTCCAATCAGAATCCAGATGTAGTTGCGTTCGATGACTAAGGGTAATCTGCGCCCGATTTGCATGATTCAACCTCTTTCAAGGGTGGATGTTACAGGGGGAATAAGGAAGGAGAAAGGAGCGTTCTTCGATTTTTTTCGCTCAATCAACTGCGGATTTAATCGCATCAACCACTTGCTCGATTTGGGTTTCTTGCAGTCCCGGATACATGGGTAAGGAGACAATCTGCTCGCAAAGCATTTCGGCGTTGGGAAATTGTCCGCTTTTGTACCCTAAATGCAGGTATCCCGGTTGCAGGTGACAAGGCAAGGGGTAATGAATACCGCTTTGAATCCCTAGGGAGGCCAGCTTTTCTTGGAAGGTGGCTTTATCGATCGCGCACTTGTCGGTGACGCGAATCACGTAAAGATGATAAACGTGACCGGAACCGCTGCAGTTGCGAATCGGTACGATTCCTTTCTCTTGCAAGGGTTCGAGCAAGGCATCGTAGTGCTGGGCACAAGCATATCTGGCTTGGTTCCAGTCTTTTAAATAGGGTAACTTGGTTTTCAGAATCGCCGCCTGGATGGTGTCGAGACGACTGTTGGTTCCGAGTTCGGTGTGGCGATATTTCTGGGGCGCGCCATAGTTTCGCAAGGTTCGCATTTTTGTGGCAATGGCTTCATCTCGCGTCACCACCATTCCCCCATCTCCAAAGGCACCGAGATTTTTGCTGGGGTAGAAACTAAACCCGGCAGCGATTCCCACGGATCCGGCGGTTTTTCCCTCTCGGTGGGCGAGATGCGCTTGGGCGGCGTCTTCAAAAATCAGCAAATTGTGGGCATTGGCTAGGTCTTGCAGTTGTGCGGGGGAAACCAGTTGCCCGTACAGATGCACCGGCAACAGCGCCCGGGTTTTGGCGGTGATGGCTTTTTCGGCGGCGTTGAGGTCGAGTAAGGCGGTGTCTGGGTCGCACTCTACCAGGATTGGGGTAGCGCCCGCGTGCAAGACGCCGATGAGGGTGGCAATAAAGGTGTTGGCCGGTAAGATTACTTCGTCTCCCGGACCGATGCCACAGGCATTGAGTCCCAAGGCGATCGCATCGGTCCCGCAGGCCACTCCAATCCCATGCTCCACGCCACAAGCCTTGGCAAACTCACTCTCAAATTCTCTCAGGGCTTGGCCTAAGATAAAATCTCCTCGGTGCAACACCTCCTGAATGGCTTGTTCGATCTGGGATTGGATCGGTTGGTGTTGCAGATTGAGGTCAACAAATGGAACTGTCACTGGCATGAGATTGATTACCGTAATTTATAAATTGTGGCAAGTTGCCGGTTGCTAATGGCTAATCTGCGGCTTCACAAGCTGGGGATTAGCCTTCCCCTGGGGTTTGGGGCGGGGCAATCCCCAAACACCGACTTTCGGCTGCGGGATGTCACCCCCTAAGATCTAGTTATGCGGGATTGACAGCAAATTGGGTAGGTTTAATTATGAAGAGTTTGTAAAGCTTTGGCCGGGCGATCGCCCTTTTCCTCGGCTTGACTCTCGCCCCCAAGATGAACTCTTTCTCATGTTTTGGGCGATTTGCTGATAAAAATTCTCTGGTTTCCCCTCACCCCTACCTTGACTCGAACTGCCGATCGCGTTCCAAATCCTAGGCCATAACCCTTCCATCGATTGGGTAATAATTATACAGGTTAATGCAAATTTACAATAATTGTCAAACCCAATTGAAACGTGATTCTCAATTGCCATCTGTTAAAGCGATGCCAAAATAAAAATTAATCAAGACTTAACAAGCGCTGAGAAAACTGCACAGAAAAGTGTGACGCCGATCGCAGCCTCAGCTAGAGCTGTCGCCTAGGGTAGAATAGAAGAGAAGTTCCGATCCCCCGCCTGCTTGGGTTGAATCAATCCCACCCGGATTTCCACCCCAAACCACTAGGGGCGATGTCTCCCTCGGAAAATCCCCCGCTCAACTGGAACAACGGAGAACCCCTTTTACTCCCTCGAGTTTTGCTCGAAGGAAAACCAAACAATCCCTCACGAGGTTGAACAATTCTTTTTAGCGGTCGGAAGCGATCGCATTTCAAAATCCAACCGCTTTGTTTAGGGTTCCGGTTTTGCATGAGATATTCGGATTGACAGGCGCAAGCAAACTAATGGGGCGATCGAAAAGCCCCCGTGATGCCCCAGCCACCCCCCGATTCTCAGATAAACTTCCTTTGTTGAGTCGCGCCTTCTTCTCCCAAAGCCGCTCAGTTCAAAACCAAGATAAAATCCATGCCATCACAAACGAGTTGCATCTATTACCTGTTGTGGCTGGCGACCCTGGCGATCGCCCTAACCGCAACCATCAAACCGACGCGATCGCAACCCATTGTTCCCAACGGCGATACGAACACCAGCGTTACCCAAAATGGGAACGAGTTGGAAATTACCGGCGGCAAACAATCGGACAATGGGGCGAATCTCTTCCATAGTTTCGAGCAATTTGGCCTAAACGAAAATCAAATCGCCAACTTTGTCTCGCATCCCAATATTGAGAATATTCTCGGTCGCATCAACGGCGGCGACCCTTCAATTATTAATGGTTTAATTAAACTCACCGGGGGCAATTCTAACTTATTTTTAATGAACCCGGCAGGTATCGTCTTCGGTTCGGGAGCCAGTTTAAATGTACCCGGATCGTTTATGGCTACCACCGCCGATCGCATCGGATTACAAGAATCCTTGGGGGTGCGCTGGTTTTATGCCAGCGGAGAACATAACTACGCCGATTTAATCGGCACCCCCAATCGTTTTGCCTTTACCATGCCCGAACCGGGGACAATTCTCAACGCCGGAAACCTATCCGTGGGACAAGGACAAGACTTAACCTTGCTCGCGGGCACGATTCTCAATTTCGGCACCCTCTCCGCAGGGGGACATATCACCGTTGCTGCAGTTCCGGGAGAGAGTTTGGTGCGAATTAGCCAAACCGGACATCTGCTGAGCTTGGAGGTGGAAAACTATAACTGGGAAGGAATCCGCCAAAACCCCAACCAAGGCTTCCCTATCGAACCGCGTTCTCTGCCTCAATTGCTCACCGGCCCGGGGGGAACTCATGCCACGCAAGTGCAACAAAACGAGGATGGCACCTTGACCCTGAGCGGTTCTGGGATGGAAATTTCCGCCGGGGATGTGGTGACCACCAATGAGATGACGGCGAGTACCGGCATTGTTTTAGGGCGCGATCGCCTCATCGCCCTCGCCAGCGACGTGCAAACTGACGGCATCTTACACCTAGAAGCGACGGAAACAGTGCAGTTGCAAGAAATGGAGGCGGGGGCGGGCAGTGCCACCATTCGCTCTCGCGGCGAAATCGCGATCGGCGAGAGTCAACTGCATATCGATGGCAATCTGACCCTAGACGCCGAGGAAACCGTGCAATTCCACGATAGCGAAGCCCATCCCCTGCAACTAGACGCCGGGGGCAATGTGGAGATTCGCGCCGCTAATGGAATCGAAATCGATCTGTCCAACCACTCCCAGTCCCAGTGGCAAACCCAGGGCAATTTAAGCTTTTTCAGCGATGGCATCATTGCCCTGAATGGGGTTTTCCACAGTGGCGGTCATCTTTCGATTCTCGATACTTCCTCAAATCCCACCGCCTTCACCAGTGCAGATGGACTCACCCTCAACGCCCAAGGCGATGCCATCGGCGGGGACTATAGTGGCGTGTCCCTGAAAATTGAGACCGATGGTAAAATCCAGACCGGTGACATTGAAATCACCGCATCGGAGACTTCCACCACTGGCGAGTCTCCCTCAACCGAATTAAGTCTCGATTCCGAGAGCAATATTCTCGTGGGAGACCTAACCCTGGAGGCGTCGGAAACTCCCCTCACCGCTAGAGCAACCCGGGAGATTCAAACAGGGCCGATCGCGTCCCAGGGCGGCAATATCTCCCTCACCAGTGGCGAGAATCTGCAGGCGGAGGCGATCGCGTCCCAAGGCGGCAATATCTCCCTCACCAGTCTCAATGGCGCGATCGCTACCCAATCCCTGGATGCCTCTTCTACCTCCCAAACCGGTGGCTCCATTTCTTTAACCGCCCCCGATTCCATCACTCCCGGCAATCTCACCACCAAGGATAACTACATTCGCCTCGATGGGCCGATCGCCCTCACCGACAGTCGGACATTTCGCACCCTCACCGCCGATTCCCCCGCCGATACCGGGGGCAATCTCACCATCACCGGTACCATTAACGGCAATTTTCCCCTATCTCTTGACACCGGCGCAGGTGATGTGGTAATAGAAGAAAGCATCGGCAACGAAACTCCTTTGGCCCGTTTGTCCGTTCGCGGCAACAATATCTCCTTTCATTCCCGGGTAGTCGCCGAGGGCGAAATTGCGATCGCCGCCACCGGTACCGCCAACCTGCGGGAGTCTCTGCAAACCCGAGGTGAGCGCGTCCAAATTTCCGGGGGCGGATCCGTCAGCAGTGCAGACATCCGCACTCCCGGTGGCAATATCGAACTCGATAGCCAAACCAGTCAGATTACCACGGGCAATTTAAACAGTTCCTCCGATAGTGGCGATGGCGGTGATGTGGGGGTGCGGGCAGAAAGCGGGATTTCCAGTGAGGCGATCGCCACCGATTCCACCATCGGGAAGGGCGGCGATGTCACCCTCACAAGCAATCGCAACGATATCGAAATCACCTCGATTAACGCCGAAGGCGAAACCCAAGGCGGCAATGTGGCGATCGAAACCACCGGTGCAGTACGGGCGATCGGCTCTTTTACCGCCAAAAATGGCGTGGAAGCAAGTATCTCCACAGCAGCAACCGAAGGCGGCGCGATCGCTATCCGTCACGGCGAAACCACCTTTGAAATCGGCGACGCCAATCAAGATGGCACCCTCTCTAACGGCACTACTGCCGCCATCACCACCGGATCCGGCGACACCTTGACCACCGGACAAACTTTATCCCAACCTTCCATTCAACTCAGTGCCATTCCCACCGAACAACCCGCACAATCCGAAGAAAGCGACAATGCCGAAAACGACACCGCCAGCGAGTCAGAACAAACCGACAATTCCGACAATTCCGAAAACGACACCGCCAGCGAGTCAGAACAAACCGACAATTCCGACAATTCCGAGAACGACACCGCCAGCGAGTCAGAACAAACCGACAATTCCGACAATTCCACCCCAGAACAACCTACCGAGTCAGAACAAACCGAAAATTCCGACAATTCCACCCCAGAACA
>NZ_JAJENT010000386.1:0-419 GCF_035615515.1 Phormidium sp. CCY1219 | reverse complement strand
TCTTCTAACGCGATCGGTCTGCACCTGTATCCCATCTGGGAAGCGGCTTCTCTCGATGAGTGGCTCTACAACGGCGGTCCCTATCAGTTAGTGATTTTCCACTTCCTGATTGGCGTGTTCTGCTACATGGGCCGCGAGTGGGAACTGTCCTACCGCTTGGGGATGCGTCCTTGGATCTGCGTCGCTTACAGCGCTCCGGTTGCTGCTGCTACCGCAGTGTTCCTGATCTACCCCATCGGCCAAGGTTCTTTCTCTGATGGCATGCCTCTGGGCATCTCTGGAACCTTCAACTTCATGTTGGTGTTCCAAGCCGAGCACAACATCCTGATGCACCCCTTCCATATGTTGGGTGTGGCTGGCGTGTTCGGTGGTGCGCTGTTCAGCGCCATGCACGGTTCTCTCGTGACCAGCTCTCTGGT
>NZ_JAJENT010000385.1:0-419 GCF_035615515.1 Phormidium sp. CCY1219 | reverse complement strand
TCTTCTAACGCGATCGGTCTGCACCTGTATCCCATCTGGGAAGCGGCTTCTCTCGATGAGTGGCTCTACAACGGCGGCCCCTATCAGTTAGTGATTTTCCACTTCCTGATTGGCGTGTTCTGCTACATGGGCCGCGAGTGGGAACTCTCCTACCGCTTGGGGATGCGTCCTTGGATCTGCGTCGCTTACTCTGCCCCCGTGGCTGCGGCTACCGCAGTGTTCCTGATCTACCCCATCGGCCAAGGTTCTTTCTCTGATGGCATGCCTCTGGGCATCTCGGGAACCTTCAACTTCATGTTGGTGTTCCAAGCCGAGCACAACATCCTGATGCACCCCTTCCACATGTTGGGTGTGGCTGGCGTGTTCGGTGGTGCGCTGTTCAGCGCCATGCACGGTTCTCTCGTGACCAGCTCTCTGGT
>NZ_JAJENT010000384.1:0-19542 GCF_035615515.1 Phormidium sp. CCY1219 | reverse complement strand
GCATAAGTCCTGCCTGCCGCCACGGTCTGATTATAGCCGATGCCCCTTTTTTTTGTCAAGAGGGGAGACAACTTTTTCAGCGGCTTGAAACGGAATTTTTTTGGAGAATTGCAATCCGGGACAACTGGATAACTGGAAGATGGGATATTACTGATTTATCCACTGAGCAAATGAATAAGGGCTATTAGCCAACTGACGACACAAACAGGAATCAACTCGATGAGAGAACCGGTTAAATTGCCCGATAATTCTGCAACCGATATGGCGGGCGTCGGCGTTTCCGATGAAAACCTCGGCATTGTTTTACAGCGAGGGGGGGAAGAATTGCTGCTGGTGAAAGTCAGCGATCGCTTCACCGTCCGTCCGGTAGATCCAACCGCCTACCCGGAGTGGTTGAACCAAATTCCCGCAACCCACAAACAGCGAGTTCCCAACAGCAAACTGGAAGAATTTACCGTAGACCCCGCCGAGCTAGAATCTGCCATGCAGGCGGCGCGGGGATTAGAAGAAGTTGCCTTTGCCAGTCACCTGTATGGGGTAAAAAATAACCCGGGAATGTTGGTGTACCTCAGCGATGAGGTTACGATTCAATTTAGCACATCGGTGGAAGAAGCGCAACGGGAGGCGATCGCCACTGAGGTGGGACTCACCCTCAACAAATCGGTTGCGGGCATTCCCAACACCTTTGTAGCAGTGGTTCGACGCGACGCCACCGAAAATCCGGTGAAAATTGCCAATCGCCTGATGCGACACCCAGACATTCTAACGGCGGAACCCAATATTATTTTCACCACCCAACCCCACTATCGGCCACGGGCCACCCACTACCACAAACAATGGTATCTGCACCACGATGGCGGATCGAACCTGGCGCTCAATTCCCATATCAGCGCGCAAAAAGCGTGGGATATTACCCGGGGGATTCGGTCCGTGGTAGTGGCGATTACGGACGACTCGATTGATTTGAACCATCCGGATTTTAAAGGCGCGGGTAAAATTGTTGCCCCGCGAGACTTCAAAGGAAAAGACTTTTTGCCCTTACCGGAAGAAGATTCCGATAATCACGGAACCTCCTGCGCCGGGGTTGCGGTAGCGGAAGAAAACGGTAGCGGTATTGTGGGGGTTGCGCCGGGATGTGCCTTGATGCCCATCCGGACCACTGGCTATTTGGATGATGACTCCATCGAGCAAATTTTTGATTGGGCGGTGACGAAAGGCGCGTCGGTGATTTCTTGTAGTTGGGGCGCTTCGGCGGTGTATTTTCCCCTGTCCTTGCGCCAGCGGGCGGCGATTACCCGGGCGGCGACGCAAGGGCGCAATGGTAAAGGTTGCGCGATCGTGTTTGCGGCGGGGAATGCGAACCGTCCCACCAATGGTACGGTAGAAGAAAGCGGCTGGCCGAATGATGTATTGAAAGGCCAGACGAAATGGTTGAGCGGGTTTGCGGTTCATCCGGATGCGATCGCGGTTTCGGCATGCACCAGTTTGAACAAGAAAGCAGCATATAGTAATTGGGGCAATTCGATTTCGGTTTGCGCGCCCAGCAATAATGCGCCGCCGGGGATGTGGTTGCAGGAAACCGGGCCTGTGAATACGCCGCCGGAAATTCAGGAGTATTTGTCCGGGTTGGGGGTATTTACCACGGATCGGGTCGGATCTAGTGGCTATGATGCTGGGGATTACACGCCTTATTTTGGCGGGACTTCTAGCGCTTGCCCGGTGGTAGCGGGGGTAGCGGCGTTGGTGTTGTCGGTGAATCCCGATTTGACGGCGGCGGAAGTGAAGCAGATTTTGCAGCAAAGTGCGGATAAAATTATCGACCCGGATCCGGATCCGCAGTTGGGGATGCGCTTGGGGAGTTACGATCGCCAAGGTCATTCCCAATGGTTCGGATATGGTAAGGTGAATGCTTATAATGCGGTGCGGCGGGCACAGCGGTTGTTTGCGGTTCCCCTGCGCGTCACGCGCCTTTTGAGCGAAACGCAGTCGCGATCGCAGGAGATTCCGGACTATCAAGAAGGGAACAACAGCCTGTTTCCGTTTAATCTGTTTGGCAAGGGCGATCGCGGGGGATTGCGGAGTGAGATTATCCTAGGCGATGGGAGTCCGGTTTGCGATATCCGCGTTAGCCTGGATCTCGAACACAATTACCTGGGGGATGTGGAACTCTATCTAATTGCCCCAAACGGTAAAATGGTGCAACTGCAAAGTCGCACCTTGGGGAATAAAACGCGCTTGCAGAGGACTTATTCTCTCCATACTACGCCGACGTTACGTCAGTTGTTTCATCAACCCGCCCAGGGAACTTGGCAGCTATGGGTGGTGGATGGCGTTCCCGAGGATACGGGCAAGCTGAATCGTTGGGAATTGACAGTTAGCGTTTAATCTGGTGGGCGAGGCGAGAGGAGGGGCTAACCGTTACATGGGGTCTGTCCTTTCTCTCACGGAAAACCGGTCCGCTGGCCGGTCTATTTTTTGGCCGTCTGGTTTCCCCTCTAGTTTAGGGTTAGACTGCTGGAGTGAGGGAGTACGATATCTCCTCACTCCAGCTAGCAATTTGGGACGATAAGGACGAGGGTTGTTCTTCTGTAGAGGTTGATTCCACGGGGTGGGCGCATCTGCTAGGGCTTACAGGAGGGCGATCCACTGCGATGGGAGGTAGGGGAGGAAAGACATGCATGAAGTTATATGTTTTGCGGTGACACCGATCGCAAAATCACGCGATCGCGATCGCTGTAGGGGAGAAATTTAAGTGATGTTCGGCTTTGCTTCCTGCCCGCCCTTCACTTTTATCTATAATTTCACCAAAGCTTTACAATTTGTAATTGACAGAGAGGGGGATTGGGGTTAAATTAGGTATATTACCCATAAGTTTATGAGGCGAGGGTCAATCGAGTTTCCAGACGCGAGCGACCTCGCGGGAGTTCCCTTTGCACACTCGGATGTCACTCGTTCTCAAATCAAAGCGCCGATGGAAATGGATAAAAAAGGTCAATTCCTCTCTAGAACTACCGTAATGACAGGGACGGTTTGTTTGCCAAGCGATTTCCAACCCCCACAAGTAGCGGTGATAGCCAATTGGGGGCGCAGGTGAATTGTCTACATGGAGAGGGGAGGCGATCGCTCCGTATAGCGTGTTTCTGTCAGTTCCATCCGCCGCCAGAAAAGTCCTCTGGCCACAATAAATAGTCGGGAGACAGTATTCTCGCCGAGAACCGAGGGTAAACAATCGAACAAGTATGTCGGAAGAAAAATTCCGACAATGTAACCTGCATAGTCGAGGGACAATCCCCCCACTAACATACAGCAGGCTAACGACAAGCTGCATCGAGTCAAATATTATCGCGACACAAGGAGTCGAAAGATGAGTCAAGAGTTTGTCAATCGCGTGGTAGAACTAACGAATCAAGAACGGGCGAAGCAAGGTTTATCGCCGCTGACCTTAAACGCCGAGTTATCGGAAGCCGCCCTCGAACATAGCACCAGTATGGCCTTAAATGATTTTGTGGGTCATAGTGGAAGTGATGGGTCTCTGGTGGGCGATCGCGTAGGCCGGCAGGACTATATATTACAGCTTGTGGGGGAAAATGTGGCTGCCGGTCAAACCACGCCAGAAGAAGTGGTCGCCGGATGGATGGAAAGTCCGCAACACCGGGAGAACATCCTCAAGCCAGAATTTGAAGACATTGGCATCGGATATTATTTCCTGGAAAACGATACTGGCGAGAAGAATCTCAACCACTACTGGACGCAAGTGTTTGGCGATCCGTACCTGAATGGGGTACCCATTGACATCAACATTCCCAATCTCTCTGCACGTCCTACCAGCGCGACTCCCACCTCAGAATCGCCGGTTGCGCCGGAAAACAACCCATTCTATATGGAAGGGTTTTTTGACTTAACCGCCAACGCCAGCACTCCGGACTTGGTTCAACTGACCCCTGGGGCGCTGAACGGATCGGCAATGGGATTGCGGGCCCTGGGGGGGGATGATGTGATTCTCGGTTCGCCAGATGGGGAAACCATGAATGGCAATCAAGGTCGCGATCGCCTCTACGGAAACAACGGGAATGACTACCTGCGCGGGGGCAAAAATAACGATGAAGTGTTGGGAGACGAGGGGGACGATATCCTCAATGGCAATCACGGTAGCGATCTGGTCTATGGCGGAAATGGCAACGATATGGTTCGCGGGGGTCGCGATAACGACTATTTATTCGGCGACGCCGGCAATGATGTGTTAATTGGCGATTTTGGCGCGGATCTGCTCACTGGAGGTGCGGGTGCAGATGTCTTCGTCCTGCGATCGAGTACCGTGGAAGGTGTGGTGCAAAACGAGTATGCCGATTGGATTACTGACTTTAATCTCGCTGAAGGAGACAAAATCGGTCTGACCGATGGATTGACCGAAAACGATATTAACTATCTCGGCGTCCTCGATGTCAATAATAATGGGGTGAATGACGCTATCTTGCAACTGAAATCTACAAACGAGATTTTAGGTGTAGTGATAGATATCGGCGTTCCGTTTGGATTGGCCGGTCAGTTTGAAACCGTCTCTGCAGATGTTTTGGCGATGGGATAAGCGCGATCGCCCTCACTCGAAACGGATCGGAGGTATGCCATAGTCCCTGCTTGTCAAAAAGTGCGCTCGAACCGGCCTAATCTCAACCGAGTTTTTTTATACGAACCGGTAAGTTACCCCCAAGAAACTCCACCTGGCACCCCTGTCTGTCGGTTCCGAACCTTTTTCAGGGGCGGGTTTGTCAAAATGTTAGTCCCCGGACCGATAATATCGATAAATCCGCCCTACCGATAAACCTACCCTGGCAAATATTCCCGATGAAACAATCCAGGGCGGAACCCAAAACAGGCAAGAGGAGATTCTCACCTCTGCTGCATGCAATACCATCTTGAATATTGTCAAATTCAAGGCTATAGGCGCAGTGGAAGACTCAAACTTCCTCACTCACTTGCGAAATGGAATAAAACCCCAGTGGATAAAACTGGGGTGACACAAAATTTTTTCTCCTCTTGCGCTATATTTATTTTCGGCGGTTTTGCCTGGATGTTCCATCCGCAAAATAGCTGAATCTAAATCAGCAATTTGGCTGATGTGGGAATGGTGCAAACACGATACCCCCCATATTTAGGGAAAAAGTAACGACCCCAGGGCATAACACTGGGGTCGTACAGGGTGGATCGCCTAGATAGCTATTATTGTGGCAGTGTAATTCCCCCTGCATCCTCAACACAATCCCTGCGTTTCCCATCAGTTAGGGTGCGGATGGAAGTTGCCCGGTGGGCCGCGCCCCGGGTGGTTTCGGTGACGCCACTTGCACCGCGATCGCCTATCGCGTGGGAAGCAAATCCTCTGAGTCTTCTTCCTCCATCGGTGGAGTATGATGGAACAGTGAAGGTTGTTCGATGCTGGCAAGGGCAATCAACTGATGCAACGGGCTGGTATTTTCACGATAGAAATTTCCTCCTAATACCAGCAAACCCACTATTGCGCCGACAAAAGCACTGGGAATAATCAGGTTCCAATCGCGATCTGCTCGGTTGCAACCTTTAGTTTTGCCACACCATTGCCCTAGCCCTCCCCCTTGTATGTTCTCGATTTGCGCGCTCAACCCGTGGGTTTCAAAGCTCGAGTGCATCCAGCTTTCTGGTTCACCCTTTTTCATAATTCCTACCCGATCTGTACGCCAGTGGAAGTCCCCTTCTGGATCCGGATGTCTGAAATTCCGGAACTCGCGAACCCTTCCTTTTATTTCTGTGGGGAAAACCCTGATTTTTATGCGCTCAACTGGCGGATGTTTGCAAAACTTTACAGGTAGAGGGGCGGATCTCGCTTCTGACAAGGCGATGGGCTTGACACCACTCGAGGGTTTTGGTAAAAAGGGATTTAAGCGCAGCAGCCAGTCCCCGCGTGGGACACCTGCGGCGTCCCGGTTAAAATGAGGGGCAATCATTCTCGCCCTGTTTAAAGAATCCACAGCTCTCGATATTTCATTTCAATCTTAGAGGTGGAGTTGGCAACACAATCCACCCGACTTCCCCGAAAATTAATGCGAACCGGTTGGTTTCAGAGGGTGGGGGTTGACAAAAAAGTGGGCGATCGCGTACAATGAAACCGTAGGCTCAACCAGGACGTTTGTGCAATGCTTTGATTGCACTATGGCCGAATTCCCTAACGATTATCCTCATGGGGCGGTGGGATTTCCCGCGCGATTGTGCAACTCTCCCGGCCAGGGTTAATGGGGGTTGGGCCCTAGAAAAGGGTAGGGGGTTGACAAAAAAGTGGGCGATCGCGTATAATTAATACCTAGGCCAACCCATAAAACAAAAGCAATTTATGCATTGCAAAAGCGGGTGGGCAAGGAGTACGACAACGCGAGAGTGGGGGGGGGTAGGCCAGGGAATTGATTCCCTGGCAGGGGAAAGCCACGGGTAGGGAACTTAGCTGCGCGGGCGGACTAAGTTATGGGAAGATGCGGTAACGAAGTTAAGCGCGATGGCGCAACTTGAGAATCTCGCTGGCCAGGGAGAGAGATTCTTCAAAGAGGATATCGCGACCCCAGCGCTGTAGCTGCTGAGAGAGGAGATATTCCGCCTTTTGGTCAGTGAGGGGAGTCACCTGTTCCGTGCGGCAGTTTTGGGCGCTACCGCCGGCTTCCATGCGCATGCAGCCGGTGGTTTCCGAGCATAAAATCGTGCAACAGTTAGCATTGCAATTGGTAGAGAGCAGACGCAGACCCACCAAATCCCCGGGAATTTCGCCCCAATCAGCGGTAGGGATAGCAGCCAACTCCGCCTCAATCTGGCGATCGCCCGGACCTGTGAACTTCACCCGCTTGATATCGTAATCCCCATCTTCCTCCGTGTAAGACACAGGTTTCCAACCCAAGCGAGAAGCCAGCCAACCGAGAAACAGCAACGCTTGCGCCGCATTGCCCTTTTCGTAGTCAATCGTCACGCGATCGAGTTCCACCAAAGACGCGCGACGTTCCGGGGGATCGAAAGCAGAAGCAGTCAATTCCTGCCAAGAACTGAGGCGGTGCCAATTCAAATCCGCCACATAAGTTTCTTCCTCGATTAGCTCGTGCATCTTGAGAAATTCCGACTCCGGATCGCTGAAATAGCAAGAATCCATAATAATGCAATTGCAAGAATTGACCAAGTGTTGGAACAACTCCTGTTCTGGATTCGGCGTCGCCTTCCACCAGACAAACTTAGGCAACTCCGGAATCATCAGAGAAGACACCAGATCCCCAACTCGTTCCAGAGCCTCCTTAGTCCCGCGCAAGGTAATATATTCGCAGCAGACCAGATTGCTGCTTTTTTGCAGGGGGCAATAGGCAGAGACTTGAGCCGTGACCCCTTCATCTTCACCGAGGATCGGACAGAGGGTGATGATGCGGCAAGGATTTTGAGAAGCGATCGCCTCGCTGACGCTAAATCCGCGCGCATTCAGATTCGAGAATTGCGTCTTTTCGGGGGGAAGCTTCGCGTACTCTTCGCGCAACTTGTGCAACGTATTCGGACCGACCCGACCCGTGACCCGCAGATCGTAAGTTTTCTGAGCCTCGCGGACCGCCGCCTTAGTTTTTGAGCCATGAAAGCCATCAATCGGGCCATCATAGAATCCCAGCGCCGCCAATAACTGCTGAAATTCCTCCGGTTCGTAAACCACCATACTAAACGTCGCCGCACGGGTGGCAACTGGAGCGGTCTTCCCCTCATTTTCCGTATGCCAGATGCGACTCAGTTCCGCCTCGATTTCATCGAGAGAAATATCCTTGGGTTTTTGCAGAGCAACAATTGGAGTAGCCATATTGATTGTATAGATTTAATCGTGAGTGTTTTGATGAGAATAGACGCACAGAATCAAGCCAAGCAAAGCGCCTAGAGTCTGCGCCAGCGATGACCGTTACGATTGAGCAACAACTCCGCTTCCACCGGTTCCCAAGTGCCCGCCTCATAGAGCGGCATCACTTCTGGAGGAGCCGGCGCATCCCACACTTGCAGCACAGGTGTCAGCACCCGCCAAGACTCCTCCACCTCATCAGAGCGAGTAAACAGCGTTTGGTCGCCTAACATGCAGTCAATCAGCAGACGGCTGTAGGCATCGGTATTCGCCTCACCGAAAGCCGTTTCGTAACGGAAATCCATATCCACCGATCGCGTCCGTAGAGAATTCCCCGGCGTTTTCACCTCAAAGCGCATCGAAATCCCTTCATTGGGCTGAATACGCAAAGCCAGCACATTAGGATTAGCTTGTTTCGCCGCCGACTGGAACATCAGAAACGGGACTTCGCGGAAGATAATTGCAATTTCCGTCACCTTTTTCGGCATTCGCTTGCCCGTCCGCATGTAGAAAGGCACCCCTTTCCAGCGCCAGTTATCGATATTGAGCTTCAACGCCGCATAAGTCGGCGTTGTCGAATTCGGGTCAACCCCTTCCTCATCCCGATATCCCGGAACCTGCTGACCCTTCATCCAGCCCGCCGCATACTGACCCCGGACCGCCGATCGCTCCAAGTTTTCCACATCCGCCAAATGAGCGGCTTCCAGCACCTTCACCTTTTCATTGCGAATGCTATCCGCATCCAGAGAATTCGGCGGTTCCATCGCCGTCAGGGTAAACAACTGCATCAAGTGGTTTTGCACCATATCCCGCAGTGCGCCGGCAGATTCGTAATAACCCGCCCGACCTTCCAGGCCCACGGTTTCGGCTACCGTAATTTGCACGCATTCCACAAACTGACGGTTCCACAACGGTTCAAAAATCGCATTAGCGAACCGAAAGACCAACAGATTTTGCACCGTTTCCTTACCCAGATAGTGGTCGATGCGGTACACCTGTTTTTCCGAACAGACCTGCTGCACCACCCGGTTGAGCATCTGTGCCGAACCCAGGTCGTGACCGAAGGGTTTTTCAATCACCAACCGTTGTTTTTCCGGGTCAGAGAGCATACCCGCTTTTCCCAGTTGCATCGACGCTTCCGCGAAAAACCGGGGAGCAACAGAGAGGTAAAAGACCCGATTGCCCCGGGTACCTCGTTGTTCGTCCAGTTCGGTTAAAAAGGAGTTGAGTTTGTCGTAGCTGTCTGGTTTATCGATATCGCCCGGAGAGTAGAATAATCCTTTGGCGAAATCGTCCCACAACGCTTGCGAGCCGATGCCGCCGCCAAAGTCCTCCACTCCTTCGCGACAATGTTCCCGGAAAAAATCGTGACTCCAGCCTCGGCGGGATACCCCAACAATGGTCAGTTCTGGGGGAAGTTTGCGTTCCAACTTCATTTTATAAATCGCCGGCACCAACTTGCGCTGAGTCAAGTCCCCAGACGCGCCAAAAATGACCAGGATTTGGGGGTCGGGGATGCGGTCTTGTTGTAGTCCAACGCGCAGAGGATTTTCTAGTAGTTTTACCATTGACTTGTGTGGTTGCGATCGCCAAAAGTGCTTTACCGATAATGTGAGAGAGTAAAATCCAGCCAGCAAAATGGGAAATGGGAAGGTGAAACCTCCAGCCGATTCCCCATTGATGACCGATCGGGTAGATTATGCCGCTGCTAACTGCTTGACTTTCTCTTCGAGAGATTTCATCAAGGAGTCAAATGGCTGAATGAATTTTTCGATCCCTTCTTCGAGCAGTTCTTTCATCACTGCATCCAGGTCGATGCCCACTTCCGGCAAGCTTTCCATCAGCTTGTAGGCTTTGTCCACCTCGCTTTCGATGCGACTACCGCCCACCTGGCAATGATCCGCGCAAGCTTCGATGGTGGAGGGGGGCATGGTATTCACCGTATCCGACCCAATCAGCTCGTCTACATAGAGTACGTCGCTGTATTCCGGGTTTTTGGTGCTAGTGGAGGCCCACAGGAGCCGTTGCGGGTTAGCTCCTTTTGCCGCTAAGGCTTGCCAAGCGTCGCTCTCGATGATTTCTTTGTATTTTTGATAGGCGATTTTGGCATTGGCGATCGCCACTTTCCCTTTCACTTCTTCCAGTTTCGCCTTTTTATTCAGCTCAGTGACATGCTCGAGCTGCTCGTCGATTTTCTCGTCGATTTTCACGTCAATCCGACTGATAAAGAAACTCGCCACCGAGGCAATCTTGCTAATATCTTTCCCCGCCTTCACCCGCGCTTCTAACCCGCGAATATAAGCCCAAGCTGTATCTACATAGCTTTGCACGGAAAACAGCAGGGTAATGTTTACGTTAATGCCTTCAGCAATCACTTTTTCCACGGCGGCTAAGCCTTCTGGCGTGCCCGGGATTTTCACCATCACATTATCCCGCCCGATTTCGCGATAGTAGCGTTTGGCTTCGGCGATGGATTGTTCTGTATCCCGAGCGATATTCGGCGGCAATTCAATGCTGACATATCCATCGAGTCCATCGGTTTTCTCGTAGATGGGGCGAAACACATCGCAGGCGTTGCGAATATCTTCAAATACCAAAGATTCGTAAATTTCTTCTACGGATTTACCCGCTTTTATTCCCGCTTCGATATCGGCGTCGTAAATTTCATTGCCGACGATCGCCTTCTCGAAAATCGAC
This sequence comes from Phormidium sp. CCY1219, assembly GCF_035615515.1. Lineage (GTDB taxonomy): Bacteria > Cyanobacteriota > Cyanobacteriia > Cyanobacteriales > Laspinemataceae > CCY1219. Next base: position 8,975 of record NZ_JAJENT010000384.1, on the reverse strand, counting down.
GGATTGGAGGTCAGACCCATCAATCCTCGGCTTTCGATGAGCTGTTTGAGTTCGCCGGATTCGATGATATTGCGGGTCAAATTATCCATCCAGATGCTTTGACCGTATTGTTCTTCGATTTGTAGTAAGGGATTGGTTGCCATAGTTGTTCTATTCTATGCTTGCGATCGATTGTCATTGTAGGAGTTTTCCAGCGGGATGATGACTATCTGAGGTATGACCGCAGACAGATTCCTCCCGATTTTCACTTCCCGGCGGCGGGTAGATTTCCCACCTCCTCGGGGGTCGCCTCCGGCAAGTCATCAAATCCTCACGAAGGAGCCGTCAAGCTTTCGGTTTGCTCCCGGGTTCGGTCTTGGATAAACGACTCCACGAGTTCCACATCCTCTTTGCTCCCGATAATCACCGGGGTGCGGGTATGCAGTTTCTCGGGCACCACATCCAAGATTTCCTCCGTACCGGTACTTGCCCTTCCTCCAGCTTGCTCCACTAAAAACGCCAAGGGAGCGGTTTCGTAGAGCAGACGCAATTTCCCGTCGGGATTTTTCAGGGTTCCGGGATAGAGAAATACCCCGCCTTCAAACAAAATTCGGTGAAAGTCTCCCACTAACGCGCCGCCATAGCGCGCCGTATAGCCTTCGTGGCGGTGAACGTAACGGATGTAGTCGCGAATGGATTCATCCCACTGCCAAAAATTCCCTTCATTGACGCTGTAAATCGACCCATGCTCGGGGATTTGAATATTTTCCGTGGATAGGATAAACTCGCCCAAGCTGGGGTCGAGGGTAAAGGAATGCACCCCATTGCCAATGGAGTACACCAACATGGTACTCGGACCATACAGGATGTAGCCGGCGGCTAACTGTTTGCGTCCGTGTTGTAGCAAGTCTTTTGCCTCTCCATTCTCATCCGTGCCTTCTTGCTGGCGAATGGAAAAAATAGAGCCGATGTTCAGGTTGCTGTCAATATTGGAGGACCCATCGATGGGGTCGTAGAGGAGGGTATAGCGACCAATGGGGCAGTTTTCGGGAATGTAGTAGGGTTTATCCATTTCTTCGGAGGCTAAGCGACAGACTAAGCCACTTTGCTTGAAGACGGAGATAAAGACCTCGTTGGCATAGACATCCATTCGCTTGACGCTTTCGCCCTGTACGTTGACATCGCCAGTAAAGCCGAGTACGCCTTCTACCAATCCCGCCCGACTCAGGCGACGGGACACCAGTTTGGCGGCGAGGGCAATGCGCCCCATTAAGGCACTGAGATCCTGAGCTTCCGCAGAGAAGCTCTGTAGTTGCTGCAACACGTGACGCGATAGGGTGGTGCAGTCTCTATCCAGGGCGTGGGTTTGTTTGACGAGTTTATCTGCGTCTGCCATTGGGTTTTCCTCCTTTTGGAGTGGATCTGTGGTTTCCGGCGGGCGAGGCTGGCGGGTCATCCGCAAGGGGGCTGAATGCTCAGTCGTCCTTTTTTCTATCTTAAAGACCCTTTTGCTCAAGGGGGATTAACTTTATGGGAACTATAGAAACTGTGGGGGTGCGGTGAGTATTTTTGCGGATTTTAGGGGGCGATCGCCCGCTTATGCAAAAAGTGGGTCAAAAGTCTGTTACTCTCGATACAGATTAACGAAAATTCACGAAATTTGCCCGCACCACAGCTTAGACCCACACAAAAAAGGCCGACTTGTGGTTCAAGCCGACCTCTCGAGGCGATGCGATAAGGGATTACTCGATGGAAATGGACTGCGGTCCACTGCTGCTGCGGTTCCCGTTGCTTTCCGGATCCGCGTAGGTGGCACCGTTGCTCGAGGCTCCTTGCTGTTCGAGCCAGCTTTTTACCGGGTCATCCGACAGGTTGAGACGGAAAACTCCGGAAAAAAACCCGCCTAAAAAGGCAACCGGGTGTTGGGTTAATTCTTCCATTACCGGACGAAGTTCGTCGAAAAACATAGGATGTCTCCTTGTACTGGCACTGCGATCGCTTCTTCTGGGATCCTAGCGCGTCTGGTTATTTTTTGGCTCCGAGGCGGGGGTGTGGCGATCGCCACTCACCCCCGAAGTGTTCCCCCCACAGAAAACGCACTCCTGTGAGGCTCTACTTCCCCACAACCTATGACTGGGGCGTGTCTTCCGGTAACAAGCACTTATCCGAATCGCACCCCGCCGGACCGGCTTCGAGCATTTCTCCGCGATCGTATTGACTGAGCGCTTGGTGAAAATCAGCGATTTTGCGCCGTTTTAACACCCCGTCCAAACATGCCTCGTAGGTGGCTTTATCCACTGGCTCAAAGGGCAATCGCGGGAAGGTTTGCAGGTCGTCAAATCGCGCCAGCAGGGCGGCACTGATGTAACCTTCGTCATCCCGAATCGCTTCGTAAATCCGGGTTCCGAGGGCTTCGATTTCCGATTCGCGCAACTCGATGGTGGCGCTACTGTTATGGGTGGTGTAGTGGCGCTGAACTTGCATGTAGAAGTCGAATTGCGCCAAGGCGGAAAATTTGCTGATGTCGATGTCATCGCATCCGGGTAAATCGGCCCAAGGAGTCGCCACGGGAATTTCTACCAACCATTCGCAACAGCGCGGGTCAAAGGGGTCATCGAGCAGATTGCCCAAATCGTCTTTATCCGACTGGGAGGGTACTACGTTATAGCCGTAGTCGATACAGGCGAGGGCTACGGGGTCATTCTTGCGGAAGGTAATCCGGCGAATGAATCGTTGTGCTTTCGGGGGGTGCCATCCGGGAGAGGCCCCGGTGAGCAGAGATTTGGTCCCACTGGGCTGAATGGTGGTGCAACGGTTGGGGCGGCGCAAATTGTGGCGATCGCAGTAATCCCACACTTTGGCGTGAACTATATCCCGCCACCGGGTTAAATATTCCCGTTCTAACCGCTTGAATTCCAATCCTCGTCCGCTGTCGGGCCGCCCTTGTTCCCACCAGCGCAACCAGTCGGCCCCAAAGGCTTGCACGAAGAAATCAAACAACCCGGTAAAGGAGACTCCTACAATCGGATCGATTTGCCGACTGTAGTGATAGCGAGGTTCGGTGAATTTGTGGTTGAGCAAAATCGCCACAGACAAGGCACCGGCTTTAAAGGCGTCTTCTTGGGCTTGATGGTCTTGCGGGTCGATTTGATTCAGATGGATTTCGGCGAGGTTGCAGTTTCCGGTGAGGGTGTTGCCAAATACGCCTTTATGGAATTCGGGTTCGTTGAAACAGTAGGTTTCGTGGAGTCCGGGCAATTCCTCGACGCTTTCAATGGTTTGCCGATCGCCGCTTATCTCGGCGCGATCGCCGTTGCGGATATCCAACCGCTGACAGGGAATTTCGCCGCGATCGCAAATCTCTATCGCCGCGATGTTTTCCCCGAATCGGTCTGGGTGAATGGTCGAATGCAGCCCACATTTGGTTAACAGCAGTTGCACTCGTCGGGCGCTACGTTCTTGCAGCCCCTCAATCCAAATCCGGTTGGGAGTTGCAGTTCCCTTGGCGTCGGCTAACCCGGCGATAAATGCCAGAATCGCTTCTTTCTTCCAACGGGCGATCGCATTCAATGCCTCTGGGTCGGTTTTCAGGCGACGCACCACCTCTGCGCCAAACCCGACTTCCGCTACCGCTACCGCACCGCTCACCGCCGATGCGGATCGATCGTTGCCTTGGGATGTAGAGACATAATTCATCGCGTCTCCACCACCGACATTTACACCCAAAGCATAAGCGCCAGTCGGCTCGATATTCAGTCCGTCCCCATAGGCGATCGCAAACGGCTCGGTATGCAATATATAATTGCTCCCCGCGAGCAAATCTTTGGTTTGCACTTCGCGATATTCCGTACCCTCACCATCGCTCACAAAGAACCGATGATACTCTGTGGCATCGAGATAGGAACCATCGCCAAACCGTACCCGGTACAATTTCTGGGCCTGGCCGGTTTGGAAGGGCGTCACCTTGCTCCAGCGTTTGCCGTTCCAGATGTGGATTTCCGCGCCCACTGCATCTTTAATCGCCTGCATGCCTTGGCGAGTAATCAACAAGGTATCCCCTGCCACGCAGTGGAAATTCGCACCAATGATTTCCAGGGTTGTTATCCTAAAGGCTTTTTATCCTTTAGTTCTACTGCTTCGTGAATTCGCAGTAGCTCGGCGTACATTTTCAGTGCTTTTGAGAAAAACACTGCCCCGCACTCGTGGAACTATATCGACTCGATATAGGCAGACAGTAGCCTGCGGATTATAGTCTTTGCCAACGCGCGCCGCTAAATAGCACAATTGAATCGCATCCGGAAAGCAAAGGTTCACCTTCTACGCTCTACGGTGTCAAAGGCGCTTTAATGCCTTTGATTACCTCGGTATTAGCATCTCAGCTTCTACCGATTTTACGGGGTTTTTAACGTGAGGCTAAATCCTTAACCACACGGGTTGAGACCCAAGCGGGCCAACCGATGCTCTAACTCCTGGGGAGGTAAATTTGGGTAACGGGTTTTCAACCACTCTTTTGCTTCAGAGCGATCGTAAGCGACCAGAAAATCGTGCTTTAACTGCGGCGTAGAGAGCAAATCGCAATTTGCCCGGGCAACCGCTTCCCCCGCCCACTGAATGGCACCTTCGCCAGAGTAATACTGTTTGCGAACAGCAGCGATCGATTCGTCCCGGGAAGGTTTGCGATGAAATACCCGGGAATGGTTTGCCATTCGCAGGGCATCCCGTTCCGGGTCAATCCGCCAATTGCCATTTTCATCGCATTGCCAGAGATTATCTTTCGCCGTTGCTCCCAGTTCGTCTTTCGCGTCAAATTGCCGCATGCCGGCACTGTTGTGAACGAGTAAACCACTGGCAATGAATTCGCGATCGCTCTCAACTTCAATGTCAAACGTCTCTGCTTGTCCTGCGGGTACAACTAACTGCACCTCTAAAGGCAGCCAATGAGGATTAACAATGTCCTCAGACAGTAGAGTATCCCAGTTGGCATCGCGCATTGGCTCATCTTTTTTGCTGAGATTGATAGTGGAGGTGGTGTTGTTAACACTGTTCCCTCGCCCACCATCAGCCATTGCTTCTTGAATGAATTGATGGGGCAAACTCAAGCCATTGTTCTTCTGCCCACAAATACGAAATCCTGCGTCACCCATCTGTGGGTTTACCAGGGCCACCGCATTGACTTGAGATTGAATTGCGCGAATTTTCAGCCAATGAGTGCCTTCGTAAACAGTGTCACGGTCTGGAAGCATTTTGGAGCCGCGCTCATGTAGGGTTGTCGTAATGCCTAAAGACAAAGCCAACCGTTGAACCTGACGCAAAAACTCTATGTTGTTAGAGTTCAATAAAACATTGCGCGAGGGGTTTGCGTCAGTATCGGCTAACCCGGCTAGAAATGCAGCGCGAATTTCTTCAGTTCCGAGCCAAACAAATTCGGGAACGATAGGAGTTTGCGAAGGCTGCTTGTATTGAATCAGTTCGTCAGCCAATTCTTTGCGGTGAACCTTGATATACGCATGGTTCTGATGAAAGCTAATGGCTGGGGTATAACCCAGGCTTTTGAGAATACGGAGGCATTTTTGACCGAGAGGGTGGTTCAAACGTTCCTTAGAGAAGGCAAAGGTGACAGCGCCGCCACCCTCATTAAGACGTTTCAAATCAGCATTGCCATTGCCGATAAACAAGCCCACTAGCCACGCATAGTCAGCGGTTGCACAGGGCATCCCTTTGCGGTGAGGCACGGAAATCAAGCGATCGCCCGGTTGTAGTTCGCCTGCATACTTCCAAGTGTAGGAGTGCAAGCCATTGTAAACTGCAACGCGATGGTTAGCCGTACAGCGAATCGCAGTTTCGCGAGTCCGAATCTCGACGACATTTTGTACGCCTTGTACGAACTTATTCGTAACAGGCTTGTACTGCCCAGAAGAAGTCAGCACCAGTTCGCCGATGGCAACATCTTGGATAGGCTTCATGCCTGAAATCGCTGAAACCCTTTCCCCGTAAGCGATGCAGCGGCGAATGTTCCCGGCCACGATCGTAGTAGCTGCTTCATCAATTAACAAGCAGCACTCCACCGAGGTTAGCTGACGGCCCACGGCTTTATTGAGAATTTCCGCACAGCGTTTGTAGAGGGAAGGCAGTTTTACCGGGTTGGCCACCCCGCCAAAACCTTTGAGGACCTCGCCGGCAGGGCGGACATCGCTGAGGTTGACTTGCACTCGAACTTCCCCATCAAATCGCTCGTCCGTGGAGAGTTCGAGGAGGGCTTGATAAGAACCGACCCATCCGTGACGGGAGTCTCCCACATAAAGCGTGACCTGATTGCCATCCGCGATCGCTTCCGTGGTTTCCCGACGCTGTGACATAGGGGTTGCGCCGATTTCCCCCACCAACTCCACCTGTAGTTGGTTGCGAATTGGAGGCAATTGGTGGATATATTGCGGTTCGAGAACAGCGCCGGTACCGCAGCCCATCATTGCCAAGTCCATTAACAACCCAAACGCGCGCCAGTCGCTAATGTTGCTCGAAGAGCAGTTGTAAGCGCCGGAAAAGTTTTGCGGTTGCTCGATCCACTCGGTGCCCCCGATCCACAACCAGCGACCGGAGGAGAGGGATTTCAGGGAGCCTTGCATCCGGTGCAGGAGGGAAACCTCGTCATCGGTGAGCTTGCCGAGTTTGGCCAAAGCGCCGATGGTGCGATCGCAGACCTCCGCCCAGGTTTCCCGTCCCTGGGGCGTCCGGCGAGAGTACGTCCTAAAAAAAACCGGATTGGCCACCGGGGCCGTTTCCGGAAAATCGCTCTTGTGTTCAATTCGTTCTAGTTCTCGAACCATAGGTAACCGTCATATCCGATCGGGACAAGTTTATAGATTACACTGATTTTGGCTCGCAGATCTAGTGCTAAATTTGGAAAACCATCCCCAATTTGCACTATTAGTGGGGGCACCGACTGGTTTGCGCCTGTGGTCCCCATCGGCGTAATTGGTACGAACGCTTACCTTAAGTTGTACTGACAATCGCATTACTTGCCAGATTTCTGCTTGAAATAAGCTTCCAAAACTTGACGCACCATTGGCGCGGTGACGCTACCCCCGCCACCGCCAGAATGTTCGGCAAAGGCCACCACCACGATTTCGGGGTCGTTCAGGGGTGCATAGCCGCCATACCAGGCATGAGAGGCGCGTGGCGGTGCTTCTGCAGTGCCGGTTTTGCCCGCATTGGGGGGGAGTGTGCTGACGTTGAGCGCCTTCCCAGTGCCGCCATAGACCACTTGCTGCAATCCCGCCTGCAACACGTCAATGGTTTCCGGCTTCATCTGTAAAGATTCCCGCCACGCGCTGGCTTCGCGATTGTCCGCGAGCAAATGCGGTTTCACCCGATAGCCCCCATTGGCGGGTACTGCAAACATCATGGCCACCTGTAGGGGGGTGGCGAGCAGATATCCTTGACCGATGGACATATTTACCGTATCGCCCACCACCCATTGTTCGCCGATTTCGCGGAGTTTCCATTGCGGATCCGGCACTTGGCCGGCATCTTCTTCCGCTGTTAATTCAAAGCCGGTGGGGCGACCGAATCCATATTTGCGGGTCCATTCAATCAGCCGTTCTCCGCCGAGTTGCAGGGCCACTTGATAAAAGAAGGTATCGCTACTCCAGGCTAATGCGCCGACAAATCCTAATGGGCCAAAACCGGCGCGATTCCAGTCCCAAAATCGCAGACCGGCGACGGTGACGTAGGGATAGGTAGGTAGCACCGTATAGGGGGAAAATTCGCCGGATTCCATCGCCGCCGTGGCGGTGACGATTTTAAAGGTACTTGCCGGGGGAAAGCCGCGCAGGGCGCGATTGACAAAGGGGTGGTCTTCGCTTTGCAGGGCACTCCATTGTTCGTCACTGATGCGGGTGGAAAAAATATTCGGGTCGAAGGTGGGACGAGAGGCCATTGCCAAGACGGCTCCATTTTGCGGATCGATCGCCACGATCGCTCCTTGAAAATACCCCAAAACCCGCTCGGCGGCTTTCTGCAGTTCTAAATCTAAGGTTAATTGGACGTCCTGGCCGGATTGAGCAGAAGTTTCTCCCAGGAGTTTGAGAATCTTGCCGCTGCTATCCACCTCTACGTGTTGTCCGCCCCATTCGCCGCGCAATTGGTCTTCAAAGGCCATTTCCACGCCCATCTGCCCGATCGCATCCCCGAGACGATAGCCGCGCTCTTTGAGCACTTCTAAATCCAAATAATCGATTTCTCCGGTATATCCCAAGGCGTGGGCGGCGACTTTCCCGTGGGGGTAATGTCGGACCGCTTCTACTCCCACTTCGACGCCGGGCAATTGGGCACTGTATTCCTCTAACGCCGTGGCTTGTTCTGGGGTGATAGTGCGGGCAATTCGCACGGGGAGGGGGGAGTCATAGCCGGTTTTTTCCAGGCGATCGAGCAGTTCGGATTCGGGGAGTTCGATCAGGGCGGATAGCCGTTTGAGGGTATTGGGCCATTCCTCTGATGCGAGGGCCATCGGCCAAATAAAAACCGTGTGGGACAATCTCGAGGTGGCTAATAGTTTGCCCTTGCGATCGAAAATATTACCCCGCACCGGCTGCTTCGGAATCCCGCGAATCCGATTGTAGTCTGCTTGGGTGCGGTACGCTTTACCTTGAATCAGTTGCAGGTAGGCGAGGCGCGACCCCAACGGACCCAACATCAACAAGCTAATGACAATGGTCAGTAAAATGAAGCGGAATTTATTTCCCACCGTGCGATCGCGGGATTGAGGGGGAAATGAAGAAGACTGCATCAAAGTCATAAAATAGCTAAGCAGCAACGGCGGTATCGTTGGATACGTAATTAGCATAGCAATGAATGGTATCCAACGTCTATATCCGAGATGCACAAAGCGATCCCACCATTTTTTCTCTAACGGCTTTCCCCTCTTAGCTTCTCGGCGGGAAGCCCCGCGCTCTACCCGTGCTTGGTGAGCGTCGGGATGAGAGCCAGGGGAAATGGAG
>NZ_JAJENT010000383.1:0-266 GCF_035615515.1 Phormidium sp. CCY1219 | reverse complement strand
AAGCATTTTGCAATATCTGCATCTAATACCCAGTTTGGCTTTTTATGGAGCTTCTTGAATATGGCATCAATCGCATCGTGCGCTGACCTCCCTGGTCTAAATCCGTAGGATTCACCCTCAAATCGGGCTTCCCATTGGGGTTCTAGTGCCAGTTTAACCAAGGCTTGCTCGGCTCTATCTCTTATCGTAGGAATCCCTAAAGGACGCTTTTCATCACGACCTGGCTTAGGAATCCATACTCTGCGTAAGGCGCGGGCTTTGGATTT
>NZ_JAJENT010000382.1:0-34974 GCF_035615515.1 Phormidium sp. CCY1219 | reverse complement strand
CCCAGGCTCCTGCCTGGGAACGTCCCTTCCGAGGCTCCGCCTCCCCCCAATAAATGTGCAAAATAATTTGCATCCTTGCTTAATAAATTTATAAATATAGCAGGTCTAAATTAGTTGTACAATTCTTAACGGGAGTGGGAGCGTCTCGCTCCCTACACTGACAAGCGAGCTGGAAGCTCGCACTCCCATATCAATTGCATGAATCATTTAGACTAGCTATAATTGAGAGGCAATCGAGAATTCCTCAACTTTTATCGCGCCACTCAGTTGACCTCATTTTCCGATGAGCGACCCCCACCAATGGTGGGGCAATTGACTATCCCCCCCTAGGGCAAATGATTGAAAACAACCCCTATGCATCCGCCCTCACGGAAGGCTTCAGCCCTCCTTCTTCTCCAGATGTGGCACGACGTGGTGATTTCCGGCAAATCGGGACGAGTTGCGGGGCAGCGATCGCCCGTGGCGCAATTTCTAATATCAAATATTTAATATACAATTTTTCCTAAGTTTTTCCATCCTACAGGGTGAAGACGAAGCGCTTACATTCTGGTAAGCTAGAATACTCAATATTCTGCTGGTAAATAAAAGCACCGATGATTGTATCTGACCCATCCGCATCTCATCCTTGGCCCGAGGAAACTCCCGATCGCGAACAGTTGCCCACCGCAACTCCTCATACTCACGAGGGCGATATCCATCCGCACGTTCACAGCGAAGAATCCCTGCGGCGCATTGTCAACCGTTTATCGCGGATTGAAGGGCATATCCGGGGAATCAAAACAATGGTACAGGAGAGTCGCCCCTGTCCGGAAGTCTTATTACAAATTGCCGCCGTGCGCGGCGCACTCGATCGCGTAGCGCGAATTGTCTTAGACGAACACTTGAGCGAATGCATTGGCCGAGCTGCCCAAGAGGGTAACATTGAAGTAGAAATCGAGGAATTAAAAGCCGCTTTGGATAGATTTCTTCCTTAATCAATCTTCTCGAATTTCTCCCGCTCGGATTGACAGTAGGGGGGCATATCGCCCACCCTACTTTTGTATTGACTGACAGAAAATCTGTCAAATTTTATCAATTTTACAGAAAATTGGCGAGAAAAAAATTGATATTTCAGCCGTTTGGCAGTGCCATTAAATCAGCACCGTTTCGATAAAGTTACTGACTAAAGCCAGGGCGAGCGCGCCAAACACGGCACTCCAGATTCCCATCCGCAAGCGAAATCCTCGCACCAGTTGCGCGGCAAAGTAGAAAATCGCCACATTCATCACCAACGCAAACACACCGGAAAGCAATCCGAGGGTCAGCACGTTGGGAATAAAAAATAATGCTTTCAGAATCGGCAACACCAGCACGTTTAACATCCCCAACACAGCGGCGGATATCAATCCTTTCACCGGGTTATCGATGTCTACGCCCAAGGGCAATTGAGAAATCAATATCAAACTGCTAAAGGTCACTAACCAGGCAATCAGAATATCTAAGGGTGCCATTTTTATGGTCTCCAAATTTCAATGTGAATTTAAAAGAAAGAGGCATGAACCTCCATAGCCTATGGTACAAATTGCACTGCGGTGCCTGTCTCTACTTTTCGACAGAATTCTGCCTATGCCTTAAGTCAGCAATTCAAATGGTCTGGGCACAAAAACCGACGGATTGACCAGACGCCACCAAACATTGCACGGCTATTTTCTCCAGCTCAAACCCGCCAATGGTGGTGGCGCGTCTTTCAACCTCAATCCCCCAAACCTCCGGTTCGGGGCAATAATCCGGAATCTGGCTATCACATGCAGGCATTAAAATTAGCCTCCGAGTCCCGCACCGAGGGCGTCTGGAGGAGGCGGAGCCTCCGGTGGGGCGTTCCCAGGCGGGAGCCTGGGAACGAGTCAGAGGCGGAGCCTCCGGTGGGGCGTTCCCAGGCGGGAGCCTGGGAACGAGTCATGGGGCGTTCCCAGGCGGGAGCCTGGGAACGAGTCATGGGAGCCTGGGAACGAGTCAGGAGGCGCGATTTTTATCCCCTGCTTTGAGTCGCTAATCGCTTATGCTTCGATGACCACTCGCAGGTTGCCGCGTTTCTTGGTCACGCGGCAAGCGGTGGTGGTGCCAACGCGCTCGAAGTCCAAATCCAGCAGGGTGGACCCGACCCTTAAATTGTGCAGGGATAAACGTTCGATCGATTCGGGCAATGCCGGATCGATAATCCGCAGATTATTTCCCGGGGCATCGGGCACCAAATTGAGCATCATTTGGATAAACTGGAAAACGCTGCCAGTGGCCCAAGCTTGCGGGGAACAAGCCACGGGATACTGAACCGGTTCGATGCCTTCGGTGCGATCGTAGCCGCAAAACAGTTCCGGGGGACGCTGATAGGGTTGATGGATGGTCATGTCCAGGATGCCTTGTGCTACTTCCAGTGCCCCATCCACATATCCGAGCGATCGCAATCCCACGGCAATCAGCGCATTATCGTGAGGCCACACGGACCCGGTATGATATCCGATGGGATTGTATGCGGCAGACAAACTGCTCAGGGTTCGGATTCCCCATCCACCGAACATATCCGGCGCGAGCAACCGTTCTGCCACACTTTGTGCGCGATCCGGGGTAAAGATATCCAAGCTCAAACACTGACCCGGATTCGAGGTAATGCTATCCACCGGATGTCCTTCCCCATCCAGGGCTAAGGCACAAAAATCCTGGTCTGCCAACCAAAAATCGCGATTGAAACGGGTTTTCAGCTCTCGTGCTTCTTCTTCCCAGCGTTCCGCCAGATCCAGCCGTTTCTTCATGCGGGCGATTTCGCTGAGGCGGATTTTGGCGGCATATACATAGGCTTGCACTTCGCACAGGGCGATCGGGCCGCTGGCCAGTTTCCCTTCCCGATTGACGATACAATCTCCCGAGTCTTTCCATCCTTGGTTGAGCAATCCGCGCTGGGATTGGCGATGGTAAGACACATACCCGGTTTTTTCGCATTGGCGATCGATCCATTCCATCGCCGCTAAGGCATTCGGCCACAAACGCTCTAAGGTTTCTCCATCCGCTGTCCAGTCATAATATTCCGCATACAGCATCAACCATAACGGTGTCGCATCTACGGTGCCGTAATAGGGGGTATGGGGCACTTCATTGCAGCGCGCCATTTCTCCCAAGCGGATTTCGTGCAAAATTTTCCCCGGTTCCTCCTCGCGCCAGTCATCGTAGGTTTTGCCTTGATATTCGGCAAGGGTGGAAAGGGTAGATTTGGCGATCGCCGGATCTAAAATCAAGGTCTGGGATGCAGCAATTAACGAATCGCGTCCGAACAGGGTCGAGAACCAGGGAATCCCTGCAGAAAGGGCTTTTCCTTTCCCCCATCCTTGCCGCAACAAGTAAATATCTTCCTCTGCTCGCTCGATAATCTCATCAATTGCTTTATTATTCGTGCGAGTCCGAGTTGCCTTCGCGCGCCATTCTTCTTCCTCCATCAGCACGGTTGCCTTTGCTTGCACCAAACTGCCCGGAGGGTCTCCGGAGGTGATCCGTCGGTTATCGGTCAGCAGTTGCAGGCGATAGCCTAACTGTTGCGTTTCGTGAGAATCTAGTTTCATCGACCACACTGCTGTATATCCCTTCATGCAGTCGGGTTGGCGATAGAAAAACTTGAGCCGCGACTCCATCACCGAACCGTCTAGCCCTCTATACGCTAGAATCAGTTCATTTTGCGCCGATAAGTGTACTTCGGAATACATCCGCCCTTCCCGTCGCTTTTGTTCGGTTTCGCTCTGTTCCGTGCTTTGTTCCGGAGAATCGGTTTGTGCTTCGGCATGGGAATTGCCTTCTGGTTCCACTAGGCGCAAGCGTTGCCCCCGGGCATTGCGCGGCACGCCTCTGATTTCAAACAAGTCTACAAAATCAGAATCGAAGCTCAGGCTTAATTCAAACTGCACCGGGGTGGTGTTATAGTTCGTGATTTTGAGTTCTTCAAACAATCCGCCATTGAGTACGATGTCTCGTTGAATTCCGATGGTTTCGGCACTCACGCCATCTTCGATGCGCGGATTGGTGCATAACACCGACATGGCAAACCCCTTGCGGGCGTTACTGCTGAGCAAAATCGGCGCGTGTCCCTCGATTTGCAGTTCTAAACGACTCAAAAACCGCGTGTCGTGGCAGAATAACCCCATACTCCCCTGACGCTCGTCGGTTAAGCAACCAGAAATATTGCCGATGCTATCGGTAATTAAAAATAGATCGTCGTCTTTCAGGGTTAGAGTGGGTTGTGGGCGTTCGGTTAGCACACTCTTGCACTCTGCAATCGGTGCGTCTTCTACAGGCACGAAAATTCTGCCTTCAATCTCAATCGTTTCTGGCATAGTCCTACAATCGATTTTTTAGAGTCACAGTTGACAAACAAAAATGGCAAAATTAATGGCGATTACTTCTGCCGTTTCTATTTTAACCTTTGCTTCTAAAGTGTAGCAATCTAATTCGAGGGGTGAAATTATTTTATTGTAGCCGATTTCAATCCTCTCCTGTCCGCTGGTGCGCCTGGAAGTCGCGGAAAAGTTCCCTGGTTGCTATACAGATAGATGTTGCAACTCGGCTTTGGACTGAGTGTGGATAAGTCGGCGGCGCGAGTCGCTGCACTGCGCGATCGCTTTTTATCCGGGGCTAAATCTTTTTTTAGCCCCGGATCCAAACCCGCCGTAACTGCGATCGCGGGTTTTTTCTTTCCCCTCGATGCCAGAAAAAGTGGCAAGCAGTGGGATTTGAGCCACTCCCTCGCCGCCAAAACGGCAAACTCCACACCGCGATCGCCTCCTCTATAACCCCACCCAATATCAGCTTCTTAACTCCTCCTGGCTGACGCTTATCCCCACATTTCCCATCGATTTTTCGGAAATAGCAAGATTCAAATACGCTTGAGAATTTGCAAGATTCCGGTATGATGTTTTTGTTAGCTCAATTTTGATGAAGTTAGCGTAATGTTCCATCAAGGACACTTTTCATGCAAATAACCAATACCATCCATTTTCGTAACTTTAAAGGAGATTTTTTCGGCGGTTTAACCGCAGCAGTAGTGGCATTACCAATGGCACTCGCCTTCGGGATCGCGTCTGGGGCTGGTGCTTCTGCCGGTTTATGGGGAGCCATATTAGTGGGATTTTTCGCCTCTTTATTTGGAGGCGCTCCAAGCCTCATCTCCGAACCCACCGGCCCGATGACGGTAATTATCACCGCAGTGATTGCCGAATTGATGGCTAATAACCCAGACAGCGGTCTGGCAATGGCATTTACTGTGGTAATGATGGCCGGCATTTTTCAAATCCTGTTTGGGGTTTTGCGCTTGGGCAGATATATCACCATGCTCCCTTATAACGTGATTTCTGGTTTTATGACCGGAATTGGCGTGATTCTGATTTTTCTCCAAATTGCTCCATTTTTAGGTCAAGAAACGCCTTCGGGTGGCGTGCTTGTCGTTATCCAGGAACTTCCCAACCTGGTTCTCAACCTCAATTTTTGGGAAACCGCTTTAGGCGCAACTACCCTCGCGATTCTTTTCTTCTACCCGGAACGCCTGAAAAAAATCGTGCCGCCGCAATTAGTGGCTTTACTCATCGGAACCGCCATTTGTTGGATTTTCTTTAGGGACATTGACATTCGCACCATTGCTACAATTGGAGAAATAGAACCGGGTTTGCCTCAACTCCAGATGCCCACCTTTGATGGGAACAACTTGCGGTTAATGTTTGTGAACTCTATGGTGTTGGCAATGGTCGGTTCGATTGATTGTCTGTTAACCTGTTTGGTCTCTGACAGTCTGACCGGTCACGAACATAAATCAAACAAAGAATTAATCGGCCAAGGGATTGCCAATTTGATGACGGGCTTTTCCGGTGGAATTGCCGGTTCTGGCGCAACCACCGCTACGGTGGTGAACATCCAAGCAGGAGGCCGCACGGCTTTATCCGGCATTATTCGCGCTCTTGCACTGTCGATCGTCGTGTTGTGGGCAGCTCCCTTAACCTCTGGCATTCCCCTTGCGGTTTTAGCGGCCATTGTCTTAAAGGTTGGGATCGATATTATTGACTGGGGTTTCCTCAAACGGGTTCACAAAATTTCCTGGAAGGCAGCCGGCATTGTCTATAGTGTGGTGGCGCTCACCGTCTTTGTGGATTTAATGGTGGCCGTCGCTGTGGGGGTCTTCATCGCCAATATCTTGACGATCGCTCGCCTGGAAGAACACCAATCTGAGTATGTTACCGCCATTACTGATGCTGACGATAGCATCGTTCTCACCCCCAAAGAAAAGCAAACCTTAGATTTAGCAAATGGACGGGTTTTACTCTTCCATCTGAGCGGTCCGATGATTTTTGGCGTCGCTAAAGCAATTTCTAGAGAACATAGAGCGATTGAAAATTATGATGTGTTAATTGTGGATTTGAGCGAAGTTCCAATTCTGGGCGTCACGTCTTCTTTGGCTATTGAAAATGCAATTCACGAAGCCATTAATGCAGGGCGAAATGTGATAGTCGTTGGCGCAACCGGCAAAGTCAAAAAACGCTTGGAAAAATTGGGCATTGCCGGTCTGATTCCGGATCCTCACTGGATGAGCGATCGCTTGGAAGCGTTGAAACAAGGGTTAGGCATCGTTCGGGAAAAACAACAGTCCGGCTATGTGCGATGACATTCCAAAACTGCTGTAGCCGCTTTCTCCCTCCCATTCACAAGCTGCAGTGACACCGCGTCGCTTCCCGCCATCGGGGTAGGGCGATCGATGTCTGTCTCTGTGCCCCGTCCCTCGGAGGCAGACGGTCTTATCCCACCCCCGAGCGGACGAAATACACAGGAAAAAGGGCAATTCTCTCACAGCTCAACCCACCCGAAGCCGCCTCGCATCTAGGGGCAATGCTCGACCCATACGGGCGCTTCGGGAAAGTTTGTCATTTGTCCTTTGTCCTTTGACCAATGACCAATGACCAATGACCATTGACCAATGACCAATCAACGCTTACGCCGCATTTAAACTGGGCAGGTGGCCGTTTTTCGCAAACCGTTGTGCTAGAATGTCGCGATATACCGCTTCATAGCCATCGGTCATGCTTTGGAAACTGAACTTTGTCAGCACGCGATCGCGACAATCGACCCGGTTTAATTTCTCCACTTTATCCAGCGCGGCGATGAATTCCTCGGCGCTACGACACAAAAATCCCGTTTTTCCATCCTCAATCACTTCTGGTGTAGACCCCATTTCCATCGCAATCACCGGGGTTCCCGTCGCCATTGCTTCTATCATCACCAACCCAAAGGGTTCGCGCCACATAATCGGGAACAGCAACGCCACTGCACCCCTGAGCAATTCGCATTTTTCGGCGTGGTTGGCTTCTCCTAAATATTCAATTTGTTTCCCATCAATTTGCGGCTTAATCTCGCGCTCGAAAAATTCGCGATCGCACGCATCCACTTTCCCCGCCATCTTTAACCGCCATCCGCTGCGCTTGGCAATTTCAATGGCGAGGTGAGGTCCTTTCTCCGGCGAAAGTCGCCCTAAAAAGGCTAAATACGGCGGATCTTGCGGCTGGGGATTAAACTCGTAAATCGCCGGATCGATGCCATTATAAACCGTTGCGACGCAGTTGAGGTTTAATCTCGGTTCCCGTTGGGCATCGGAAATACTCACATACGCTTGCTGGGCTGCATGAGTGTAGAGCTTTTCGTTATCTGGAGTAAAAATCCCGTGCAGGGTATGAACCGTGGGCGTTTTTACCAGATTGCCAAAGGGTAACGCCGTGGCCCCCATGTGCGAGTGAATCACGTCGAACTCCCCTGCCCGTTCGTACACTTGACTCAGTTGCAGCATGTCATACACGCCGGGTTCTTTTACTGTCTCGTCCAGGCGCAGGGCACGCGGGTAAGCGGATTCGAGCTTAGCGAGGGTAATGGAATCCCCTGTGGCAAACAAGGTAACTTCATGTCCGCGTCGAACCAGTTCGTCGGTGAGCAAACCCACCACCAGTTCGATACCGCCGTATCCCGGCGGGGGAACGCTTTCCCATAACGGTGCGATTTGGGCAATCCGCATGTAATTCTCTCCTGTTTTCGGTAAAGAAATATATCAACAACGAGGCACAATAACACCGCGCTGGTTGAGTAATCGGTAACGAATGCCAGCACTTACTCAGCAATTTAAAAACCTACTTCCCATTTCGTCAATCTGGTTTGAGTGCGGAAAACCGTCGCGATCGCCGTTCGGTTAACTGAATGAGAAACGCTTGACTTTGGTTATCTTTTCTGCTAGGCAAGCCAGTCAGGTTGCATATTGACTGTGGGTCGGCTTTCGCCTCAGGGGAAGCCTCCCTAACCTGGAACCTGGGAACGAGTTAAAATTTCAGATCGAAGGGTTTTCCCGAGTTTTAGGGGCCGGACAGGAACAGCCATAACTCCCTCTTCCATCACTCTGTGTGCTGGGTGGCAAATGCTTTCCTGTAGCCCCCCAAATCCCTCTCGGACCTATTACAAAGACTGGGGACTCCCTCCAAGTCGAAAAACCCGCCTCATGGGTTCGGTTCTACTGACTAGAACTCACCCGGAGAACTTGTTAGTCTATTAATAGAAAAGCAAAACAGCAACCCATTAATCTGCAAACAAACCATGAACAATCTCTCTAACCACAACCCGGAATTTATCAATCACAACGGTGACGATCGCAATCTGCTGTGGGAATACTTGCAATCCCTCAACCCAGAAGCCCTCGCCAACATGTCGAAACCTTCTCCTTCCGCCGCTCAGGTGATGGAACGCAACGTTAGAGGCATGTTAGGAGTATTGCCGCCGGAACATTTCCAAATGGAAATCACCACCACTGCTGAAAACCTCAGTCGGC
Organism: Phormidium sp. CCY1219; assembly: GCF_035615515.1. Classification (GTDB taxonomy): domain Bacteria; phylum Cyanobacteriota; class Cyanobacteriia; order Cyanobacteriales; family Laspinemataceae; genus CCY1219. The sequence goes on along the minus strand of NZ_JAJENT010000382.1, from coordinate 26,111 downwards.
TTTTGGCTTCGGCAATGATGAGCGGATATTTTCTGCATAATGCCGAACAGCGGTTGGCTCTAGAAGAGTCGGTGGCTGGGGGTTCGGATGAGTCGGAGGGCTAATCGTTCCTGGCTTCGGCGGCGTTTTTTACGCGGGTTATTCCGTGCCTGATTCGCTCTTTTAGCTGGCCGGATTTTCCCGCCCAACAATGTTCTCCATCGCTTCTACCGCCGCCGCAGATCCAGCTAAAATGTCTCTCTCTTCGCCGCCTAAATAGAGACGTCCAAAACTGCCGACGGCTTGAATCTGTAAAATATTAATCAATGCTGCTTTTTCCGCTTCGTTGGCGGCTAAAGCCGCGTAGGCTGCCGGCTGCACTTCTAATACGTAGAGGGTTTGATTTGCCAATAACATCTGCCCCCGTCGATTTCGATTGATCAATTGCGCTTGGTGGGCATCGATGTTGCGGATAATTTGGCTGGATACGATGCGCGGTTTGAGCCGATCGCGTTCCTGCAACTTTAAGGCTTCTAAAATCGCCTGACCTGCGGTTCTCGTCTCCCCTTGTGCTTCGGAATGCACTTCTAAAAGCCCATACAGTCTCTCTACAAACTGCACCCCAGGACGCACTGAGGTGGATTTTAATGCCACATCGGTGATTCGGTTGATCTCGATCCCCGGCGAAATCTCGATCCACAATGAGGTATCTCCCGGTAAGGGCAAAAATCCCAGGGATACCGTTCCAATATATGCGGCGTGCTGTGGTTGTAAGCGATCGATAAATACATAACTGCGTAGTTCTATACCCAAGGTCAATCTCTCCCTCTAGTCCGGTAAAAGGCTCGAATCGTGCAACCTCTGAGTTTACTGTACTTTAAAGCCAATACCAAGAGATGGGGGAAGACCCCCCGGGGAGGAGAAGCGCAGGCGGCGATCGATTCCCCCGTTTTCCGCATCACCTGAAAAGGCAAATAATTCCCAATTCCCAATTTACAATTTCTAATTATTAATTCTTAATTCTCCCCGGCGGTTCTCTACCTTTCGGCATTGACGAAAGAATCAACTTTGGCTATCCTGGAAATTGATTAAAAAATCAATCTAGAGAGAAAGGAATTAGGAGAGTGCTGATGAAACTGGCGAAGATTGACCTGAGCAATGTGGTGGCGGTGGGTCACGAGGACGATCGCCTGGGGTTGCTGATCGACCGAGGGGATGAGGTGGAATATCTCGAACTGAACGCACCACCGGCGGCATACCAGGGACTCAAACAAGTCTCTTCTCTGGCGACAAACCCAGGGGCGCAACTGACGGGGAGTCCCGAACCGGCTCAATTATCGGCCACTGAGACGCCGATCGCCATGCTGCCGGTTTGCTCATCGATGGCGAAGGCGGTGGGATACGATCGCCAACGGGAAGTCTTGCAAGTGGAATTTAACAACGGATCGGTTTACCAGTATTCCCAGGTGGAAACCGAAACCTGGGAATACCTCCAGCAATCCGATTCCGTGGGTCAATTTTTCAATCGCGAAATCAAAGGATATTACGAATCGGTGCGCCTGGATACCCCGGAGGCGATCGCGGTGGATAGCTGCGAAGTGGAAGATGACGATTGGGACCACTGGGAGGACTACAACTATTGCGACGACGACCAGTGCGAATAAACCGCCCCTGACTCATCCGCATCGGGCGCTTTTTTCTCCCTGCGGGTAAGCGCATTGCTGGCGCAGGGGACATTCATCGCACTGAGGGTTCCTAGCGGTGCAAACTGCCGCCGCAAAGTCAAGTAGCCCCAGATTCCAAGCGCCCACGTCTCGTTTGGGGGCTACAAGGGTAGCAACTTTCTGCAACAGGGGCGATCGGAATTTTACCCGACCCCCTTCTATATTAAAGAAGCGTTCCAAAATCCTAGCTACATTGGTATCTAACACTGCCTTGGGTTCACAGAAGGCATTGGCACAAATCGATCGCGCCGTGTACGGACCGACCCCAGGCAATTTCAATAACTCCGACTCCTGACGCGGGATCTGCCCCCCATACTCTTGGCAAATTATCTGCGCCGACTGATGCAGGCGTTGGGCGCGAAAGGACAAACCCAAGGGTTGCAAGAGTTCGGTGAGGTCTTCTACCGATGCGGCGGCGAGGGCGATCGCGCTGGGATATTGCGCCAGAAAGGTTTCGTAAATCGGCACTACGGTTGCTGCAGCGGTTTTCTGTAGCATAAATTCGGCCACGAAAATCGCATAGGGGTCGCTAGTGCGCCGCCAGGGAAAATCTCGTCGATGAGATTGTGCCCAACCCTGCAGGCGGCGGCGAAACCACTGGATTCGCTTGGTCGCGATCGCTTCGGCAGTGGTGGGAACTGCAGCGGAAAAGGAATTGTGTTGCATAATCTTATTTAGCACAGTGGGTGTTTACCACCGATCGCACTTCACTGGGATCGAGTTCCACCAGTTTCTCCGTGGCGCGAACTAAGGTGGGTTGATTTTCCTGTTGTTGCCGTTCCACCAGTCCCCATTCCATCGCCAGTTTAGTATAGCGTCGCGACGTGGCTCGATCCATTTTTAACGTCTCCCCCACTTCGTTGAGTGTCATCCATTCTGATTGATTGCGAAGCCGATGCAAGTAGCGCGTTAACAGATCCGGATCTAGTTTCATTGTCTTTTTTCCTTTCAACCCATGAATTTAAAAAAATCTCGCGCGGCAGAATCATCTACCACCGTTTATAATTTTAATGGGTTTGCTTGATTCCCTGCAAGGCGAACGATAGATTTGACCCGTTATTGACCCTAATGATTTTTCATGGCTGGTTTGCAGAGAAAAATTGACCCTCTCCACCCGTCAGGGTAAGGGGTTGCGAATCCCCTACAATTTTCCGCCATTTTTCTGCTGACGGGCATTATTACCGGGGAACAAGATATTTCGATCGCCCCAGGCGCACTTGGAAGGCCAACGCCCCACCCCCATCCGGGTGCTGGGCTTTTTTTTATCATAGATTTGCCTAAACGTCAAGCCATGAGATTAGCCCCTTCTCCAGAAGCATACAACCACTATTGATGACATTTCGCCGCTATTTTTTTCTTGCAAAACCAAGCGATCGCGATAAAATATGCAACAATTCAGCAGAAAGGTTCGACCGACGCAAGCCAACTGCTTGCCAAAGTCTCTGACCCGAGGATTTAATCCCGGTAATGAATACAGGGAATGTCTTCAGAACCGCTGGAATTTGGGTAGGCAAAACTAAGAATTGCGAACCATGACTATTGATGAAGTCATCCAACTGATTAATCTCAGTCTAGAGGTGCCACTAACAGAAGTGCAAATTTTCGTGCTGCGTGCTTCCTGGGAGGGAAAAAGCTACAGCAAAATGGCGAGGGAGAAGTATTATGGTGCGGAATATCTGCGGAAAATCGGGGCAATGTTGTGGTCAGTGGCGAGCGATATTTGGGGAGAACCAATTGAGAAAGCAAACTTTCGCTGCCTCCTAGAATCGCGCCCCCTGACGCGACAACAACAGCAGCTTGCGATCCGGGCGGTGGCGGCACAAAATGAACGGTTTTCTTTTGAATTTCCCAACGCGCCGTTACCCCTTAATTCTCTATTCTATATCGAGCGTCCCCCGGTTGAAACCCTGGCTTATCAAGAAATTTTACAACCCGGAAGCGTGCTTCGCATTAAAGCTCCTTGGAAAATGGGAAAAAGCTCCCTGATTCTGCGAATTCTCGATCGCGCCACCAATCTGGGATACCACAAGGTTGAGGTCGATTTTCAGCAAGCCGATGTCGCTGTATTTGCTTCTTTAGATAAACTTTTGCGCTGGTTCTGTGCCCTGATTACCCGAAAATTAAAATTGACCTCTAAACTGGAGGAGTATTGGGATGAGGAAATTGGCAGTAAAGTCAGTTGCACGATTTATTTCCAAGCCTATCTTATCCCGCAAATAAAAGCGCCTTTGGTTTTGGTATTGAACGAGGTCAATCGCTTGTTTGAATATCCGGAAGTTGCTTTGGATTTTCTGCCGATGTTGCGATTTTGGCACGAACAAGCCAAAAAGGTCCAAGCTTGGCAAAAACTGCGTCTGGTAGTGGCTTATTCTACAGAAATTTACATTCCGCTGAACCTGAATCAATCTCCGTTTAATGTGGGTCAGCCCTTGAAGTTACCGCCGTTGAATTTAGACCAGGTGCAGGAGTTGGCCCAGCGCTACAAACTGGCATGGTTTACGTCCCAGGAGGCGCAAAAACTGCTGGACGTGGTGGGAGGACATCCCTATTTAGTCCAATTGGCATTTTATCATCTTGCTGAGGGAAATTTAAGTTTTGAAAAACTATTGCAACAGGCACCCACTGAAGGCGGAATTTATAACGACCATTTGCGGCGATATTTTAATATTTTGCAAGCGGAACCGGAATTATTGGCGGCATTCCAGGAGGCGATCGCCAGTGGGGAAAGTGGGGTAACAGTAGAACCGATTATCGCCTATAAGTTGGATAGTATGGGATTGGTGAATATGGTGGGCGATCGCATCACCCCAAGCTGCCAGTTATATGCCCAGTATTTTCACGCACCAGCCGTCTGCAATGCCCCGATTTCCCTGGCGCAACGCCTGCAACAGTTAGAGCGCGAAAACGAATCCTTGACTCGGTTATACTATCGAGACGAACTGACTCAATTGGCAAATCGCCGCTATTTTGAGGAGCACTTGCAACAGCAGTGGTCTCGGTTACAACAGCAAGAAATGCCGCTTTCCCTGATTTTATGCGACCTGGATTGTTTTCGACTTTACAATAAAAATTTTGGCAAAATTGCCGGAAACTTTTGCTTGCAACAAGTGGCTAGTGCTATCCTAGAAGTAGTGCCTCATTTTGCTGCATTAGTGGCGCGATATGGTGGGGAAGAATTTGCAGTCCTGTTACCCGCCACTGATGGCAAAACCGCGATGGAAATCGCCGAAAAAATCCGCGTGGCGGTGAAAAATTTAGCGATCGCCCATGACACCGATCGCCTCAGCGCTTTTCCCGCCCCAGTGATTACCGTCAGTTTGGGGGTGGGAAGCACCATTCCCCAAGCCGAACATAACTTGATTCTCCTGTTAAATGCGGCTGAAACCGCTCTTTACGAGTCGAAACGCTACGGGCGCGATCGCGCTACCCTCCACCGCTGTTAAACCCATTTTCGCTTCATTGATTTTTGCATTCTTTGGCTGCATATCCAGGGCGATCGCTTTCTGGAATGACTTTCTCTTGCCGCACATTCCCCTCAGTTTTATACTACACTACCTTAAGCCAAGATGCAAATTATTTTGCACCTCGATTGACGGAGGCTTTTAAGTCAATTCCTACGGTTGTCGCCGGGGAATTTCAATGATAAATTCGGTGCCCTTTCCCCACTGGGAGGTACAGTACAAACGCCCGCCATGTTTTTCCACCACAATCTGATAGCTAATTGACAGTCCCAATCCCGTGCCCGACCCCACGGATTTGGTGGTATAAAACGGATCGAAAATTTTCCCCAAAACCTCCGGTTTCATCCCCATTCCATTGTCCGCAATTGCAATCTTTACTGTATTTTCATCGGTGAGTTGGGTACGAATGCGAATGGTTGTTTGTCTTTGGTCATTGGTCATTTGTCCTTGGTCATTTGTTGTTTGTCCTTGGTCATTTGTTGTTTGTCCTTGGTCATTGGTCATTTGTCCTTGGTCATTGGTCATTTGTCCTTGGTCATTTGTTGTTTGTCCTTGGTTATTTAAACCCGTAACCGATGACGAAGAACCAGTGACTAATGACGAATGACTATTGACCGATGACGAATGACTATTGACCGATGACTCCAACGCATCGATCGCGTTACTGAGCAGATTCATAAAGACTTGATTGAGCTGACCCGGATAGCATTCGATCGCGGGTAAATTGTCGTAGTCTTTAATCACCGAAATCGCGTGGCGATCGCTTTTTGACTTGAGGCGATTTTGCAATATCATTAACGTGCTATCAATATTTTCATGGATATCCACTTCTTTGAGTTCCGATTCATCCAAGCGGGAAAAAATGCGTAAAGACTTGACAATTTCTTTAATGCGATCGGCTCCTACTTTCATGGATTGGAGCATCTTCGGCAAATCTCCCATCAGATACTCCAAATCCATCAGCTCGATTTCCTCGGCAATATCCGGGGTGGGTTGGGGATAATGCTGCTGATAGAGTCGAATCAAGGTTAACACCTCGTGGATGGATTCGGTGGCATGAATGAGATTGCCATAAATAAAGTTTACCGGGTTATTAATTTCGTGAGCGACCCCCGCCACCATTTGACCCAAGCTTGACATTTTTTCGGCTTGAATCAGGTTAGCTTGGGTGGTTCGCAATTCGCGCAAGGTTTGTTCGAGTTGGCGAGATTTTGCGGCGGCGAGTTGGGCGGATTCGCGAGATTGAGTGTAAAGTTGGGCTTGGTCGATCGCGATCGCCAGTTGATTGCAGACGGCGTGCAATAATTCTACGTCCTCCGCATCCCAAGCTTGGGCGATCGTATCTCGCGTACAGCCAATTAAACCAATTTCCCCCGATTCAGTTTCGATTGGCAACAACAATACCGATTGATGACCCGATGCAACTAATAATTCTTGCAAATTGGGATTTGATTCATCGCGGACATTATCGATTTTGACGCATTCTTTATTTAACAATTTTTCGGCTAATGGATCGAGTTGGTCTACGGTATAGCGACCGAGTAAAGTAGGCAGGTCTGGATTTTTTGCTTCTTTCACTAATTCCCAGAATGGTTCCCCTGTTTCGCCAGAACAATACCAGGCAAAATGACAGCGATCGACCTGCAGCAAACTGCGGATTTCCCGCACTGTAGTTTCTAAAATACTCTCGATATCTAAAGACTTTCTAATTTGAATGGCCAAGCGATTGATCAGTTCTTCTCGGGCGGCGAGTTCGCGAAATAGGGCTTCGCTCTCGCGCAAGGCTTCTTCGGATTCTTTGCGTTCTGTGATATCCGTAGCAGTGACGACAATGCGATAAATTTCTCCCTCAGAATTGGATAAGGGATTATAGGTGAGCAGCCACCATTTTTGAGTTTCATTCAGGTCAAAGCATTCTTCACAAGACATCGGACGGCGAGATTCCATGCAGGCGAGATAACGCTGATGCAGTTGGGTTGCCACGGAGGAGGGGAGGGCTTCATCGAGGGTTTTTCCCAGTAAATAATCCACCGGAATTTGACTGCTCCGTGCCATTTTCGGGTTGACCCCGGAATAGCGAAATTGATAGGTTGGAGGGGCGGAATTTGAGGTTTGGTGTTTTAAGACATCAACAATTAAAATGCCCACATCTACTCCTTCGTAGATACTCCGCAAAAATTCCTCGCGATCGCGCAATGTTTGTTCGGTTTGCTTGCGTTCGGTAATATCGATCGCCGTACCGAGAAGCTGCACCACTTGAGAGCGATCGTCGCATACCGCCTCGCCGATACCGTTAACATAGCGCAAACTGCCATCGGAACGGATAATCCGATAATCGAAATTAAAACTCGTTCCCCGGGCGATGCTGACGCCAATTTCTCGTTGCCACAATTCGCGATCTGCGGGATGAATATACTCTAAATGTGCCGAGACACTCGGTTCTCCGAGTTCGGGATCTAACCCAAAAATGCGAAACACTTCCTCAGACCAAGTAACTCTTTCGGTGGCCACATTGTATTCCCAACTGCCAATGTGGGCGATTCTTTGCGCGTCTTGCAGTTGTTTTTTGCTTTTTCGCAGGGCTTCTTCAGTTTGTTTGCGCCCTGAGATATCCTTTTGTATTCCCATCATCCGGGTGGGGTTGCCGCTGTCATCCCATTCGATTGCTTTTCCCTGACATAATATCCATTTCCACTCGCCGGTTTTCGCTTGCATCCGCAGGTCGATAGAATAGGGAAAATTCGAGTCGGCAAAATGGCGGTTGATTTGGGCGATCGCTAGGGGCAAATCTTCCGGATGCATCAGAGATTCCCAAGTGCTGATATGGGGATATAATTCATTGGGTTGGTAGCCCAGCATCCTTTCCCATCGCGGGCTAAAATAGCACTCGCCGGTGAGGATATTCCATTCCCACCATCCATCATCGGCGGCGGATAACACGCGATTTAACCGTTTGACATTGAACGCTAATGCTTCGCGCACTTGTTTTTGTTCGGTGATGTCGCGCCCTTCGGGAATTAATAATACCACCTGACCCGCGTTATCGAATATGGGTTTAATGGAAAAATCAATTGTTGCCCGGATGTTTTCTTTGCCTTGAATCTCTACTTCATAGCGGATAAATTCTCCCTTTGCTGCCCGGGCGATCGCTGCTTTTAATTCCCTTTGTGTTTCGGGAGAAATCTGCCACCAATGAGCCTCCCAAAACCGACGTCCTCGGATATAATGTGCCTCGATTCCGCCAAAATCCAGGGCGGTTTGATTGACTTCAATGATAGTGCCATCGGGTTGCAAAAGGGCGATAAATTGGAAACTGCAATTAAAAATTGCGCGGCAGCGTCTTTCGCTGTCTAATAGGGCTTGTTCGGTGTGTTTGCGATCGCTGATATCTTTATTTACCCCTGCCAGTCGCGTAAAGGTTCCGGACGCGGATCGTTGCGATGCCCTCCCCCGAGATAAAATCCACTTCCACTCCCCGGATTTGCTTAACATCCGAATTTCTACATCATATATCGGACTGTGCCCTTGCAAATGAGCCTCCAGGGCCGCGATCGCTTTCGGCAAATCCTCCGGATGTACCAACTGTTCCCACGATCGATAGTGATTTTCAAGCTCCTCCACCTCGTACCCGAGCATTTTTTTCCACTGCGGGTCGAAATAGGCTTCCCCCGTGGCCAGATTCCAATCCCACAGGCCCAACCCACTGCCTTCGAGCGCCACCTGCAACCGTTCTGAGGTGGTTTGCAAGGCTTCTGTAGCGTTTTTCAACTCGATGGCCACCGCCATATCCTGGGTGATTTCGGCGAGGATGTCGAGGGTTTCTGGCTCGAGTATTTGCCGGGACAACATCACCACCACCCCCACGACCTGGCCTTCTACGAGTAACGGATAGCCGGCAAATGCCACCATCTTTTCTCGCCTCACCCAGTCTTTATTGGGAATCAACGGATCGTTTAGCAAATCATTCGTGAGGTAGGGTTTCCTTTCCCCGGCAATCTGCCCGATTTCCCAGCGCCCCATCGGCAGGGATGCATCACCGCTCTTTATGTGAGAATTTCGGTCGGCACTGGCTTGCAGTTCCAGCATTTTGTCGTTCGGGTTGAAGAGCCAAACGCGGGCAAACGCCACCTGGAGGTGCTTGACCATCGCCTCGGTGCAGCGTTGCAGCATCTGCGACCGATTCTCCCCTCCGCTCAGCGCCCATCCGATCTGCGATCGCAATTCTTTTAATCGCACTTTGTGCGAAAACGTCTTTTCCCTTGGCTTTTGGGTGGTGATATCCAGGATAATCCCTTGCCAAAGGATCGCTCCCTCGGGCTGCGCGATCGGTTTGGCGATTCCCAACAGCCACTTTATAGTTCCCGACGGAGCAATGTAGCGCCACTGTCGTTTCCATTGCCCGAGGCTTTGGCGCGCGCGATCGAAGGAGCGCTGGAAAGAATCTACCTCCTCGGGATGAACGAAGTGCGATAGGGGGAGTTTTTGGGCGAGAATCTCCTCGGCGTCTCGTTCGCAGATCGTCTCACACTCAGAACTGAGGTAAGTAAATTCTTCCCTCCCATCGGCGTAATGGATATACTCGTAGAGAATTTTCGGCACCAAAGCGGCGAGGGAGGGGATCTGTTGAAAAAAATCGAGGGAAGGCGGTGGGTTCGGGTCGGGAGAATCTGTTGGCGGGGTATTTTCCGGCACGGTGGCGACGACGCCCACGCCAACTTCGGTGATAATGCTATCCAGGTGCCGGGGGCAGTTTTCATCCTGACTGCGCCAGAATTTGTGGCGCACCCAGGTGATTTTTCGATCGGGATAGAGAATTTGGTAGTCCAGGGTGAGCGGCGATCGCGCCTCGGGATTGTCTTCGCCTTCGAGAAATGAGGCGATCGCTGCGATTACCCGATCGCGATCGGCGTCGTAGATAGCTTCGAGCCAGCACTTTGGATTTTCTTTGCATTCCTCATCCCCACACCGATAGAGGGTTTGCGCTGCTCGATTCCAGTAAAGCAATTCATAGCTATCGCCGTCAATGGACAACAGACCCTCGCTGATTTCATCGAGCATTTGCCTCATGTTCCAGCCACTTTTTCCATTTATTTCTAATGTCATTTTCCCCCAAACCCCCGAAGGTTTGCTGTGCAACCGTGATATGCATTTCCCCTTTTTTTGCTGCATGAAAGTCTTGATTCTTTCGGCTTTTTTTAGAAGCTCCAAGAAAATTTGATTGTCACCGCATCCTGATGGTGGTTTTTAATGTAAAGGAGTGGGTAATTTCCGGTTGATTTTATCTGAAATCACCCATTGGCGATCCCCCCCACATCGACACCCTCCCTGATTCTTGGTTTTCCTGTGCGATCGCCTGAGCCGAGCCTTCTGGAAATTCCAGCTCAACCTTGCGTCCCGCGTACCTACATGCAGACCTCTGTTAGATTTTGGTAGTTAGTTTAGCACAGTTATGCTGCCGCGATCCGTCAGGGAGTGTTTTTGTCATCTCCCATCGTTTTTTTCTCAAATTTTTGTTACTCAAATTGTTACTAAACCCACAAACATCCCTCCCTCTTGTTACTGCACGAACCTCTCCACTCACGGCGATCGCCCCTTTCTCCCCCATCGCAGGCAAGCCGTGCGGAATCCATCCGCAGGGATGGTGCGGCACTTTCGCCCAAATTGAAGCGCAATCTTCTCTCAGCGGGCGTTTCGAGCATCCTTCTCCATAGCCGCTTCCCCATCGCAACCACCCTATACGATACTTTGGTCAATTTGTCAATAGAAAACGTAACAAGTTTCATCTCCGTGTCGGAAATATTTGCAAATTTTGTTACCCTGTTTCCCAACTCTATCCCATCTGTGGACTCAGAACACAGCCGATGAGGGATAATTCCCATAAAGGTAGCGGAGTTTCCTCCGGGAGGAGGGTACAACTCCAGACGAACGGGTATTATATTTTATTTTCCATTGTTAATATGCAACTTTCTAGAGACATTTCTAATGACCCTTGATGAATTAATGAGTTTATTGCGAGTCATGCAGCAGAGAAATCTAACTCCCGCCCAAGAACGAATTCTGCGCCAAGGGTGGGAAGGAAAGACCTATACCCACATGGCTCAATCCTCCGAGTATGAATGCGACTATCTGAAAACCACCGGGGCGCGGTTATGGCAAAGCATTTCGGAATTGCTCGAGGTGCAGATAAGCAAAGACAATTTTCGCAGCCAAATCGAGAAACTGGAGTTGAAGCCCCACTGGAAAGTATTAATCGAACGGGAAATGTTTTATCCCCCGGATCTGAAAAGCTTAGAATATCCCAGCGGTCCAGTACCGCTGAATTCCCCTTTTTATATCAATCGTCCCCCCATTGAAGAACTGGCGTATGCGGAAATTGCAAAACCCGGATGCATTTTGCGAATAAAAGCGCCCCGAGAAATGGGAAAAACCTCCTTAATAAACCGGATTGTGGATCGGGGCGCGCAGTTAGGCTATGCCACCATTAATGTAGATTTTCAACAAGTCGAGCGCAGCATTTTAACCGATTTAGATAAATTTTTGCGGTGGTTTAGCAAACTGGTCAGCAAAGGGTTAAATTTAACCCCGCAACTCGATGAATATTGGGATGAAGATATCGGCAGCAAGTTGAGCTGTACGATTTACTTTGAAGCCTATGTGCTGCAACGGATAAAAACGCCAGTTATTTTGGCATTTAATGAAATCAATCGGATATTCAAATATGCCGAAGTTGCCGGAGAATTTTTACCCTTGTTACGATCCTGGTATGAGCGATCGCAACAGGTGAAATGCTGGCAAAACTTGCGATTAGTGGTGGTATATTCGACGGAAGTTTACGTGGATTTGCAATTGCATCAATCCCCTTTTAATATTGGAATGCCGTTAAAACTGCCAGAATTTACCCGATCGCAAGTGCAAGAATTAGCAAGGCGTCACGGATTGAACTGGAAAGAAGGAACCCAAGCCAAACAACTGATGGCGATTGTCGGCGGGCATCCCGCATTAGTGCGCCTCGCCCTTTATCACTTCTGTCGTCAAAACCTGACGGTGAAGCAACTGTTAGAAAACGCCCATACCGAAGCCGGGATTTATCGCGATCGCTTGCGCCGCAAGCTGGCAATTTTGCAACGAAATCGCGAATTAACCGCTGCCTTTCAACAGTTACTCACAGCCGATCGCCCCTTGAAATTACCCTCCATTTTCGCCTATGAATTAGAAAGTCTCGGACTCGTCAAACTGGAAGGGGAACGAGTTAGAATAAGTTGCGAGTTGTATCGTCGCTATTTTCAGCAACAATTGCTCGTGAAAGCGCCTTCCTCCTCCCCCTACCCGCGAGAACCCACGGACCGCCAGAGTCCATAACCCCCGCCGATTGCACTTCCCAGGATAACCCAAAAACATGATAACCCAATTTTCCTATCAAGTGGGAGGGTCCCTGACCCCGGAACATCCCACCTATATCCACCGACAAGCCGATGATGAACTGTATCGCGCCTTAAAAGGCGGTGAATTTTGCTACGTCCTCGACTCGCGCCAAATGGGAAAATCCTCCCTGTTGGTGCGAACCAAAGAGCGACTCAGCGCCGAAAATTATCGCTGTACCTATCTGGATTTAACCCAAATTGGCAGTCAAAATATTACCCCCGCCCAATGGTATAAAGGCGTAGTTTCCACCTTATGGCTGGATCTGGGTTTAGTGGGAACTTTTAACCTCAAATCTTGGTGGCGCGAGGCGGATGATATTTCCATTCTCCACCGCTTAAGTCGGTTTGTGGAGATGTTGCAGCAGGAATTTGCCGAGGAAAATCTGATTATTTTTATCGACGAAATCGACAGCATTCTCGCCTTAGATTTTACCGTAGATGACTTTTTTGCCTGGATTCGCTTTTGCTACAATCAAAGAGCGCAAAACCCGCAATACAATCGCCTCACCTTTGCCTTATTTGGCGTCGCCACTCCAGCAGATTTGATTCGCGATAAAAGCCGCACGCCGTTTAATATTGGTCGGTCCATTACCTTAAGCGGGTTTACCCCGGCAGAAGTGCAGCCTTTGGTGATAGGATTGCGCGGAAAAGTCCCCGAACCGGAAGCGGCGATCGCAGAAATTTTAGCTTGGACATCCGGACAGCCATTTTTGACGCAAAAACTCTGTCAGTTAACCGTCAGGGAAACCGACAAAGCAAACCCAGAGCGCAATTTATCCAATTTGGACGTGCAATTTAAAATTGCGGAATTAGTCGAAACGCGGATTATTCAGAATTGGGAATCCCAAGACGAACCGGAACACTTAAAAACCATCCGCGATCGCATTTTACGCAACGAACAGCGTGCCGGCAGAATGCTGGGTATTTATCAGCAACTTTTACAAGGCAACCCAATCAAATGCGATGACAGTCGCGAACATATCGAACTGTTACTCAGTGGGTTGCTGGAAAAACGGCAGGGATATTTACAGATAAAAAACCGAATTTACGAGAACATTTTTAACCCGCAGTGGGTAGAAACCAAACTCCAACAACTGCGACCCTATTCTCAAGCCTTTAATGCCTGGATGGCATCCAAACAAACCGATAAATCGCGACTGTTGCGCGGGCAAGGCTTAAAAGAAGCGCAACTGTGGGCGCAGGGAAAAAGTTTGAGCGATTTCGACTATCAATTTTTAGCCGCCTCGGTGGAATGCGATCGCCTAGAAGTGCAACAAGCCTTAGAAGCGCAACGCGCCCAAGAAATTGAAGCGCGACTGATTGAAGAAAAGAAACGATTGGAAGCGGAACGCAGACGACGGGCGCAGGAACAAAAAACCGCTCGCTTGCAACGGTTACTGTTAATTGGAGTTACGGCAGCATTTGGGATTGTTTCCACCTTAGGAGCGATCGCAACCGGGCAGTATCGCAAAGCCGTTCATAACGAAAGATTAGCTCGCATTAGCGAAATCAAAGCCTTAATCTCCTCCTCTCAAGGACAATTTGCCTCCCATCAAAAATTAAATGCCGCGATCGCCGCCATCAAAGCCAAACGGCAAGTGCAACGCACTCCCGGCATCGACCCCAAAATCGCCGGGGAAGTGACCCGGGTTTTGCAAGAAGCCTTGTACGGACTCGATCGCGTCAATCGCCTTTCCGGGCATCGCGGGGCCGTGCTCGACGTGGATTTTAGCTCAGACGGAGAATTAATCGCCACTGCCGGCAGCGACAAAACCGTAAAAATCTGGACTACACAGGGCAGATTGGTTCACAGTTTGCCCCACGACAACACCGTATTCGAGGTCAAATTCAGCCCCAAAGGCGATCGCCTCGTCGCCGGCAGTCTCGATGGTAAAGTCCGCCTGTGGAGTCGCGACGGCACCTTATTAACCACCATTCAAGCCCATTCCGCCCCGGTGTGGAGTGTAGCATTTAGTCCCGATGGCGAGATAGTTGCCTCTGCCAGTGGAGACACCACAGTAAAACTGTGGCACCCGGATGGATCCGAGGTTGCCACCCTCACCGGACCCACCGGGGCCTTGTGGAGTGTCGCCTTCAGTCCCGATAACCAGACCCTCGCCGCCTCCAGCGTGGATGGAGAGATTACCCGATGGCGGCGCGACGGCAGCTTCATCGAGACCTTAGTCAAACCGGAAAACCAGCGTCGCAGCGCCATTTGGGACATTACCTTCAGCCCAGACGGCAACACCCTGGTATCTGCCAATGCCGATCGCACCGTCAAACTATGGCACCTGGATGGTTCCCCCAATCAAGTGCTTTCCGGGCATACCCGGGAAGTGAACGGCGTCGCCTTCAGTCCCGATGGCAAAACCATCGCCTCCGTCAGTGCGGATGAAACCGTGAAACTGTGGACCGCGAATGGTACGTTACTGCAAACCCTGCGAGGTCACGGTGATTTTACCGGGGAAGTGGCATTTAGCGCAGACAGTCAAATTGTCGCCTCAGCAGGGGGAAACCGCGTCACCCTGTGGAAACCCCACTCGAAGTTGAGCCAGCAATTTTCCCTGCACCAGAATTATATTTGGAGCGTAGACTTTCATCCGCAAAAGTCCCTGTTAATTTCTGCCGGGGAAAATATCAAACTGTGGACCCCGGACCTGAGGGTAGTTAAAGAGTTGGGCACCCCGGGCGATCGGGGAATTTTCAGTGCCACATTCAGCCCAGACGGAGAGCAGATTCTCGCCGGGGGCGACGATGGGACGATTTCCCTGTGGCAATTGGATGGCACCGAAGTGATGACCTTCCAGGCTCATTCCACGTTAATTACCACCGTGGCGTTTAGTCCCGATGGGGACAGCTTCGCCTCGAGCAGTGACGATAATACCATCAAAGTTTGGACGCGCGAAGGCCAGTTACGCCAAACCCTGGAAGGGCACGACGGGCGCGTGTGGCACATTGCCTTTAGTCCCGACGGGGAGTTTATCGCCTCCGTGGGAGAAGATGGTACCCTGAAGCTTTGGCACTCCGATGGCACCGTGTTAAACACCATCGCCGCCCACGATAATTCTACCTGGGGTGTGGCGATTTCCGTGCGCGGGGAAATCGCCACCGCCAGTTTGGATGGTACAATCGGCTTGTGGCAGCCCGATGGCACATTGATAAGGCGGTTGCAGGGGAATGACAGCGGCTTCCACTCCGTGGCGTTTAGTCCCGATGGGGAGATTCTCGCCGGGGGCAGTACCGACAATACAGTGGTGCTGTGGAACCGCGACGGGGAGCAATTGGCTACGGCAATGGGCCATCGCGCCAATCCGATCGCTTTGCGATTTAGCCCCGATGGCAAGACCCTGGCTTCCTCAGCGGAAGACCAAACCGTGATTTTGTGGAATGTAGAAGAAATTCTCGCAATGGATGTTTTAAGCTACACTTGTAGTTGGGTGCGGGATTATCTGCACAGCACGCCGGAAATCGACTCGAGCGATCGCACCCTCTGCGATGGCATCGGCGATCGGCGGCGCGATCGCCTCTCCCGACTCTCTCTCCCCCCCCGATTGCTTCCCACTCTCAACCCTGGACGGGGATTCTAGGCAGTATGAACCCATTTTACTATCAAGTTGGCGGTAGTTTAGACGATCGCCACCTCACTTATGTGGCACGAGATGCCGATGCCGAACTCTATGATGCCTTATTGGCGGGGGAATTTTGTTACGTTCTCGACTGTCGCCAAGTGGGCAAGTCTTCTCTACTCGTCCGCACTAAATCTCGCCTGCAAGCTGAGGGGTATCGCTGCACCTATCTGGATATGACCCAAATCGGTAGCGATAATATTACCCCCCCTCAATGGTATAAAGGAGTGGTGTCTACCTTATGGCTGGGATTCGACCTGTTAGGGAAATTTAATCTAAAAGCCTGGTGGCGCGAGTCAGAAGAGGTATCTGTTCTCCAGCGATTGAGTCGCTTTATTGAAGAACTTCTCGATCGCTTCGCCGGGGAAACTATTTTTATCTTTATCGATGAAATTGATAGTATTTTGAGTTTGGATTTCTCGGTCGATGACTTTTTTGCCTTGATTCGCTTTTGTTACAATCAAAGAGCGCACGACCCGAAATACAAGCGCTTGGCATTTGCGTTATTTGGCGTGGCCACCCCTTCCGATTTGATTCGCGATAAAAATCGCACGCCTTTTAATTTAGGCAAAGCGATAAAACTGCCCGGGTTTAAACGCACCCAAGTGCAACCGTTGGTGGGCGGCTTGGTGGGCAATGTGCCAGATCCGGAGGCGGCGATGGAGGAAATTCTCTCCTGGACTGGCGGACAACCGTTTCTCACCCAAAAACTCTGTCAGTTGGTGGCGAATGGGAATTGGAAACCGGGGAGCGATCGCTACGAGATGTTCCTGGCCCATCCGCAATGCTTTATCCGGGCTTTAGTGAATTCGCGCATCGTACAAAACTGGCGATCGCAAGACGAACCAGAACATTTAAAAACCATTAGCGATCGCATCCTCAATCCGCAAAAATATCCGATTAAGTTGCTAACGATTTATCGGGAAATATTGCAGCAAAAATCGATAAAATTTGCCGATATTCGAGAGCATGTGGAACTGATTTTAAGTGGGGCGGTGGTGAATGAAAATGGCGAATTAAAAGTCAAAAATTCCATTTACGAGCGGGTGTTCGATATCGACTGGGTAGAAACCCAATTAAATCACCTGTCCCCGGCGGAGCGGGAATGGTGGGCGGGGCGGAATCCATCGGAGAAATTGCCCGTGGGGCACGGAATTACTTTAGCAGCGCGTTCCCCCGGGGGGCAAGGTCATCAAATCTCTGGGATTTTACCGCCTGCGAATTTAGCCGCCAAGGACGTCACAAACACCCCAGGGGAACTTAACCCCATCCCCGGAAAAGCCCTAGGGTTACAGTGCGACAGTGCTTGCATTGGTAGAGAGAAAAAAGTCAACCGACAACGAGTGTTTCTCGGGGTAGCGATCGCCGGCTTAATCTTCGCATCGGTAATGGGATTGAGCAGTTTTTTCAAATATCGCCAAGCGTCTCTGAATGAAATTAAAGCGATCGCCCAATCTTCAGAATTTTTACTGGCTTCCAATCGCACTTTAGACGCGCTGTTCGCCACGTTGAAAGCCAAACACCAACTGCAAAACTTGGGGGAAAATCACCCGGAACTCGATCGTCAGTTAGATGTATTGCTGCGACAGGCGGTATATGGGGGGATGGAATACAATCGCTTGAGCGGACATACCGGCACGGTAAACTATGTAGATATCGGGCCGGATGCCGAGTTGATTGCCACCGGCAGTGGGGACCAAACCGTAAAGCTGTGGCGGCGCGACGGCAAACTGTTGCAAACCCTGCGGGGACATAGTGCTGCCGTGTGGGGGGTCTCAATCAGTCCCGACGGGAACCTGATTGCCTCCGCCAGTGGCGATCGCACGGTGAAACTCTGGAAACCGGACGGCACCTTAGTGCGAACCCTCACCGGCCATCAAGGCATCGTCCGGGACGTCACTTTCAGTCCCGACGGGGAGCGAATTGCCTCTGCCAGTGGGGATAATACCATCAAACTCTGGACCCGCGACGGGGCCGAACAACTCACGCTCAGAGGACATCAGGCGCAGGTTTTGGACGTGACCTTCAGTCCCGACGGGGAGCGAATTGCCTCTGCCAGTGGAGATAATACCATCAAACTATGGACAAGCAACGGCAAGCTGCTGCATACCTTCACCGGGCATGAAGCGCGGGTGTATAGCGTGAAGTTTACCCCGGATGGAGAAACCCTGGTGTCCGGATCCTGGGACTATACGGTGAAACTGTGGCGGCGAGACGGCACCCTCATCCACACGTTAGTGGGGCATCAGGATGCGGTCAACCATATCGCGATCGCCCCGGATGGGCAGAGGATCGCTTCGGCATCTTGGGACAAAACGATTAGACTGTGGAACATCGACGGCACCGCGATCGCGACTTTGAAAGGACATGGCGATCGGGTGTTTGGGGTGGATTTTTGCCCCAATGGCACCCGGATTGCCTCTGCATCCTGGGATGGGACGGTAAAACTGTGGCGCAGCGATCGCCAGTTTATTAAGACCCTCGAGGGTCACACCGATAAGGTGTACAAGCTCAGTTTCAGTCCCGACGGGGAAATGCTGGCCTCCAGTAGCGCCGATGGCACCATCAAACTCTGGCGGCGAGATGGCAGCGCGATCGCCACCCTCACCGGCCATCGCGATCGGGTGTATGGCCTGGAGTTCAGTCCCGAGGGCGATCGGATCGCCTCCGGCAGTTGGGATCATACCGTGAAACTCTGGACCGCCGACGGAACCGTGATTAGAACCCTCGCCGGCCACCGCGATCGGGTCTTTAACGTGGCGTTCAGTCCCGATGGGGAATGGTTGGCCTCCGCCAGTGCGGACAAAACCGTGAAACTGTGGCCGAGGCAGGGTAAAAATCCGCTGACCCTCACCGGGCATACCGATGAAGTGTTCGATGTAGACTGGAGTCCCGACGGGCAACGGTTGGCCTCCGCCTCCTTGGATGGCACGGTGAAACTGTGGAACCGCCAGGGCAGAGAAATCGCCACCCTACAGGGCCATCGGGATGCGGCGATCGCCGTGACCTTCAGTCCCGACGGCGACACCTTGGCCTCTGGGTCTCTCGATGGCACGGTGAAACGCTGGAACCGAGAGGGCCGTTTGCTCCAGAGTTTATCTCACCATCGCGAGGGGGTATTTGGCCTCGCATTCAGTCCCGACGGGGAAACCCTGGCCTCGGCCTCTCTGGATGCCACGGTGAAACTCACCAACCGCCAGGGAGAATTGCTCCATACCTTAGCGGCCCATCGCGAGGGGGTGTTTGGGGTGGCCTTCAGTCCCGATGGCCAGATGCTCGCATCCAGCAGCGAAGACCAACGGGCCATTTTATGGGATTTAGACCGGGTGCTGCATCTGGATCCGGTGCTGGCCTACAGTTGCCGCTGGATCAGCCATTATTTGCACCATAATCTGGAAGTGGACCGGCGCGATCGCCACCTGTGCGACGGGGTACAGATGCCGCCCCCTTAACTTTGGCCTAAAGACGACTTAAAGTAGTAGGGTGGGCAAAGATTTGCCCACCCTACAGTGCTGTGAAAAAGCTTGCGATCGCAATTTTAGTCGATATTCGCGATTCGGAACCCCATCTGACATTCAAACTGGGTTGCTTGCTGGTCTGCTAGTTTTCCTAGGGCATGACCGCAACATAATTTTCCTTGTCGCCACCGAGGTTCACCGGTACTATCGGCGAGCAAACAACTTTGACAGACTTGCCGAGGGGCAATTATTTTATCTTCCATTAAAATGACGAGCATTTTACACCTCCGCAATCCCCTAGCCACTTCATCTATTTTATGTCAAGGTTTGATAAAAAAGGGTGAAATTGACACACAGCTTAATATTATGTCGGGGTTGACTGTGGTATCATCGGCTTCAATTTAAAGAAATATTTCCCCCATTTTTGCGCCGAGGTTCTTCGTTTTTCCCCTTCTCCACGGGAAAATACTGCTTCCAGACGCCGGAAGCTGAAAAAAGTGCCAACATCGGATATAATAAGAATTTTGCCGTCACTTTGGCAGGCTACAACATACTGACTGAGGTTTCATCCGTGACTCAGACGAACTTAGACTTCCTCGCAACCACCGATCCCACCGTTGCAGGTTTTATCCAGCTCGAACTCCAGCGCCAACGGGATCACCTCGAACTGATTGCCAGTGAAAACTTTACTTCTGCCGCCGTTTTGGCAGCCCAAGGCTCGGTATTAACCAATAAATATGCCGAAGGGTTGCCTGGGAAACGCTACTATGGCGGATGCGAGTTTATCGATAAAATCGAGCAACTGGCCATCGATCGCGCCAAAGAATTATTCGGTGCCGCGCATGCCAACGTCCAACCCCACTCCGGCGCTCAAGCCAACTTTGCCGTGTTCCTGGCATTGCTACAACCCGGGGACACCATTATGGGCATGGACCTGTCTCATGGCGGACACTTGACCCACGGTTCCCCGGTGAATGTGTCGGGTAAGTGGTTCAACGTGGAACACTATGGCGTCAGTCCCGAAACCGAAGAACTGGACTACGATCGCATTCTCGAACTGGCGAAGCAACATCAGCCGAAATTAATCATCTGCGGCTATTCCGCCTATCCGCGCATCATCGATTTTGCCAAATTCCGAGCGATCGCCGACGAAGTAGGAGCCTACCTGCTTGCCGATATCGCCCATATCGCCGGCTTAGTCGCCACCGGGCATCACCCCAACCCGGTCCCCCACTGCCACGTGGTGACCACCACCACCCACAAAACCTTGCGCGGTCCTCGCGGTGGGTTAATCCTCACCAATGACGCGGATCTGGCGAAAAAATTCAATAAAGCCGTGTTTCCCGGGACTCAAGGCGGTCCGTTGGAACATGTGATTGCCGGCAAAGCCGTGGCATTCGGCGAAGCCCTGCAACCGGCGTTTAAAGACTATAGCGCCCGGGTGGTGGAAAATGCGCGCGCAATGGCAACCGGATTGGAAAACCGAGGCATCAAGCTAGTTTCTGGCGGCACTGACAATCACTTGATCTTGGTGGACCTGCGATCGGTGAACATGACCGGCAAGCGCGCCGACAAACTGGTGGGTGAAGTGAATATTACCGCCAATAAAAATACCGTGCCCTTCGATCCGGAGTCCCCATTTGTCACCAGTGGCTTGCGCTTGGGATCCCCGGCGGTGACCACGCGCGGCATGGGTGCGGCTGAATTTACCGAAATTGCCAATATTATTGCCGATCGCTTGCTCAACCCCGAGGATGAAGCCGTGACGGCGCAATGTCGTCAGCGCGTGGCTGCTCTGTGCGAGCGTTTTCCGCTTTATCCCCACCTGAGTATTCCCGTGCCTGCAATGGCATAACTGCTCTTCGGTTGGGGTTGCCCGCTGATGCGGGCGATCGCCCTTGGGACGCGGCATTACCGCGTCCCGTTCGATTTCCGGTTAATTACGGGTTGACAACTTCAATAAATGCACTCGTCCGGACTTTTCTCCCGCCACAATAGTTTCGCCATCCGGTGCGATATCGCAACACCACAATCCATCGGCACCGGTAAAGCTGGCGATCGCTTCGCGACGTTCTAAATCCCACACTTTTAAGGTACTATCTTCCGAGGCGGAAACCAATCGCTTGCTGTCTCGGGTGACGGCTAAACCCCGCACCCGGTTTTGATGACCGGTGAGGGTAAAGCGTTCTTCTCCGGTGGCTAAATCCCAAATTTTAATCGTGCGATCGCTCGAACCGGAAATCAGCCATTGATTGTCTGGGGTGACGATCGCCGGACGCACGGTGCCGCTATGTCCGTAAAGGGTTAAAATCAATTCACCCGTCTCTATATTCCAGATTTTAATCGTACTATCCACCGAAGTAGACACCGCTTTTTTGCCATCCGGGGACAAGGCGACGCCTTGCACGGAACTGTTATGACCGGTCAGGGTAAAGAGTTCTTCGCCGGTATCCAAATTCCACACTTTGAGAATGTGTTCTAAAGACCCGGAAACCACTCGTTTGCCATCGGGGGTGACGGCGAGCGATCGCACCCAGCTTTTATGACCGCGCAGGGTTTTGATTTCCCTGCCGTTATCTAAATTCCACACTTTAATCAGACAGTCTCTCCCGCCGGAAATCGCTTTTTTGCCATCGGACGTCACCGCCACCGCTTGCACTTCTTTGTGGTGGCCGACCAGGGTGTAAATTTCCCGACCATCCTGCAAGGACGCGACTTTCAGGGTTTTGTCAAAAGACGCCGAAACTACCCGCTTTCCATCCGGGGTACAGGCCACATCCATGACTCGTTTTTGATGTCGCGGGAGGGCAATGACTTGGGTTTCTCGCGTCAAGGTCCACACCTTGAGGGTTTTATCCAACGAGGAAGAAATCAGCCAGTGTTTTTGGGGAATATAGGCGATCGCGCGGATGGTATCCTCGTGACCGGTGAGGGTAAAGAGTTTTTCACCGGTTTTTAAGTTCCAGACTTTTATCGTGCGATCGTCAGAGGTAGAAATCACCCGCTTGCCATCGGGCATCACCGCGATCGACCGCACGGTTTTGGTATGACCTTTCAGGGTAAGCTGTGCGGTTTTGCTTTTAATATCCCACACTTTTAAGGTTTGGTCTTCCGAGGCAGAAATGGCTTTTTTGCCATCGGGAGTCACCGCCACGGCGCGTACCGTGTTGGCATGACCGAGAAGGGTGACAAGTTCTTGTTGGGTATCGAGATTCCAAACTTTTAGGCTACTATCAAATGAAGCAGAAATCAGTTTTTTGCCATCGGGAGTCACCGCTAAGGCGCGCACCGGCCCGCTATGACCGGTGAGGGTAAAAATTTCCGCGTAGGTTCTCAGACTCCAGACTTTAATTGTAGTATCTGAGGAACCGGAAATCGCCCATTGACCATTCGGGGTAACGGTAATGGCGCGTACCCAGTCCCGATGTCCCCGGAAGGTATGCCGTTCTTCGCCGGTTTCCAGGTCCCAAACTTTAATCGTCCCATCGTCAGAACCGGAAAGCGCTTGGAAGCCATCCGGGGTGACGGTGACGGCGCGTACCCAGTCCTCATGTCCCGTGAGGGCGAACAGTTCTTCCCCGGTTTCCAGGTTCCACACCTTCACGGTGCGATCGTCGGCGGCGGAAATCACCCGATCGCCCGCCGGCGTCACCGCGATCGCCGTGACTCCTCCCTGATGACCGCTCAGAGTTCGCCGCAATTCTCCACCGGATGGTTTCCCCCCACTGGTGGTTAGGGGACGGAGAATGGCGGTTGTGTTTTGTTGTGGCAATTGCTGCATGGCCTCAACCTCTAATGGTTTAGTTTTATGGTAGGCGATCGCGTCCCGTTATGCCCTTTTCCTTCCCCCCCATTTTTCGCCCCCGGGAAAAATTTAAAGGTTTTCTTCCGATCTGAGTTAGCAGAACCATTGAACCCATGTGAGGTCTTGTCGTCTTCTCGATTTCCACCGCATTCGAGATTACAGCACAGAGAAATCCTCGACCCCGATCGCCGCAGCACTCACATTATTCAGAGTAGCCAGCAATTCATCTCCGAAGCGGATTAATGTATCGCTGCTATCTTGCCCGATCGCTAATTGCTCGAAAGTCAAGCCATCTGCTAAAGCGAGGCGATCGAGATTGTCTGCAAAATCTACAATGATATCGCTACCGCTTCCCGGGCGCAAGACAAAGCGATCGCTTCCCATGCCCCCGGCGAGCAGATCGTTGCCCAAATCGCCACTGAGCAGGTCATCGCCGCTAAATCCGTTTAGGGTATCGTTATCTTTTCCCCCGTAGAGGGTATCGTTGCCGCTACAACCATTCAGGGTATCTTCGCCTTGATTGCCATATATCACATCATTGCCATCTCCGCCATAGAATAAATCGCGATCGCCGCAAGACCCGATGGGAGACTCGCTGCCAATTCCGCCATAGAGGGTATCGTCGCCGCTAGAACCGCAGAGGGTATCGTTACCGCGATCGCCGAATGCCACATCGTTTCCCTGGTCACCGTTGGCCAAATCGTCATTTTTGCCCCCGCGCACCGTATCGTCCCCCACTCCCCCGGAGAGCAAATCGTTGTTTTCGTTGCCATTTAGGTAATCGTTGCCGGCCCCGCCATAAAGCAAGTCGCGACCCTCAGCATCTCCCACGGTGATATCGCTGACGCCGCCAAATAGGCTATCGTCGCCCAAATCCCCCATTAAGGTATCGTCGCCGCGATCGCCGAATATCATATCGTCATCTTTGCCGCCATGCGCCATATCGTTATCTTTGCCGGCATAGATGGTATCGTTCCCTTCATTGCCATTCAGCAAATCCTCGCCTCGGTTGCCTTGCAACCAGTCTCTTTCCTCGCGATCGCCGATGGGAATGTTGCTCCCGTTGCCCCCCATTACCGTATCGTTGCCCAAATCCCCCATTAAGGTATCGTCGCCGCGATCGCCGAACATCATGTCGTTATCTTTGCCCCCGTGGAGGCGATCGCTGCCTGACCCCGCCGATACCCAGTCGTCGTTTTCGTTGCCATTCAGGAAGTCGTTGCCTTCGCCGCCATACAGTGTATCTCGTCCCTCGGCGTCTCCCACGGTGATATCGCTGACGCCGCCAAATAGGCTATCATCGCCTAAATCCCCCATGATGATATCGTCAGCGCGATCGCCGAATATCATGTCGTTATCTTTGCCGCCGTGGGCGATATCGTTATCTTTGCCGGCATAGATTGTATCGTGGCCTTCATTGCCGTTAAGTAGGTCCGACCCTCGGTTTCCCAGCAGTATATCTCGTTCGCCGCGATCGCCAATCGGGCGATCGCTGCCATTCCCACCTTGGATGGTATCGTCGCCCAAATCGCCATAGACTAAATCGCTGTCATCGTCGGCAAAAATGCGATCGTCGTCTTTACCGCCGTGAACCCAATCGTCCCCCTTTCCGCCATAGATAATATCGTTGCCTTCATTCCCGTTTATCCAATCGTTGCCTTTGCCTCCTTCTAGGCGATCGCGTTCTACTTTGTCCCCCACCGGGAATTCGCTGCCGGTTCCCCCCAGCATCGTGTCATCTCCCGTATCTCCATAAACGCGATCGAACCCATCTTGTCCCAACAGCAGGTCATTCCCCGCAAACCCCATTATCATCTCCGCTGTTGGGTTGCCGAAAGTGATATCATTCTCCATCGTCGCGAACAGGGTACGCGCGGGGATTGAGGGCAATGTGAGTGCTTTGGGTTCCGCTTCAAACCTCAGTTGTGGCGCGATCGGCATCCCCGCAAATACCACCGTGGGCAATATCGGCATCCCCGGACATCCGCAACTCACCGTCACCAGTTCCGAAGACGTCACACCTGCAGCATGTAACCTCCCCGAGTCCTCGGTTTCCTCAGTTACTTCACCGGCGGATGGGGTGTCCTCATTCTCCCCCGTGGGCGCTGGATTGGGCGGCGTTGTGGGATGAGTCGGCAATGTCGGAATGGGTGGCAATTCCGCCATTGTGGGATTTGGCGGATTTGGCGGATTTGGCGGAATTTCTGGAGCGATCGGCGGGGTTGGTGGCGTTGGTGGCGTTGGTGTCTCGATCTGCGGTGTTGGCGCAGGTGTCGGAGTTGGCGCAGGTGTCGGCGGTGTCGGCGCAGGTGTTGGCGCAGGTGTCGGCGGTGTCGGCGGTGTTGGCGCAGGTGTCGGCGGTGTGGAAATCGGTGGCGTTAACCCATCGCGATCGCGGTCCTCTGTCGGAGGAATCACCGTGAGACTCACTCTCGCCCCGCTATCCGCATAACTCGTCCCGTCAAATCCATTCCACTCGAAATCAATTTCCCCCGTAAAGTTTTCCCCGGGAGTAAACACTAAATTCCCTAAATCCACACCGTCAATTTCTTGGTTTAATTCAATGACTTCGCCGTTCAGTGTGAGACTTCCGTTCTCCGGGAGAGCGGTAATTTTGATTTTCTCCAGTTCGTCTCC
>NZ_JAJENT010000381.1:0-434 GCF_035615515.1 Phormidium sp. CCY1219 | reverse complement strand
ACCCACACTCTAGAAGGGGATAAACCAGGGTTCGATTTCCTAGGATTCAACGTCCGGCAATACAGAGTCGGAAAATATAAGACCGGAAAGGACACGAAGGGAAATCCGCTAGGTTTCAAAACTTTCATTAAACCCAGTAAGAAGGCCATCAAAACCCACTACAAGAAACTAAAAGAGATAGTAGACTCCCATATTGCAATACCGCAAGAGGGGCTAATAAGACACCTCAATCCGGTCATTAGAGGGTGGAGCAACTACTACTCAACAGTAGTGTCTAAAGAAGCTTTCTCTCAAATGGATAGCTCGTTATATTGGAAGCTAACCAAATGGGGAAACCGAAGACATTCCAACAAAACAGGAAAGTGGGTAGCCAAGAAATACTGGCAAGCAATAGGGAATCGGCAATGGGTATTTGCAACACGAGCGGAATCAAA
>NZ_JAJENT010000380.1:0-28112 GCF_035615515.1 Phormidium sp. CCY1219 | reverse complement strand
GGGGCGAATTCCTCCCCATACATAAATGACAGGGGTTTCCATTCGCCCCCCTTACCAACCCCTAATTTTCGATGAAATACAGCATAAATTAAAAATTGTAACAAAGCGCGATCGGCATTCGCCAAGGAATCGCCCTTAAGTTCAAGGAAAGGTCTATCCCGCCCGGGTTCATTTTAGTGAGAGCCTTACATCATCAAAATGTTAAAAACTGTAACGAATCGCCAGCCGCCTTGTCCCTCGGGCCTGGATTCAGGGACAATAAAGGGGGGCATTGCATCTGGCGGGGGCTGGATGAGTGCTGTACCTCAATGACGGTATGGAGAGAATAGCAACTGATGGGAAAGGGGTCTCAATTCTTAAAGGGGATTCTGAATTTATTTTTTCAACCGAACTGCGCCCTATGCGATCGCCCGAGCCAAGGCAGTTTATGTCCAGCCTGCAATAAACAGCTTCAGCAATCTCAGTTTAACAACCTGCATCAACTGCGTCCGGGCAAACC
Organism: Phormidium sp. CCY1219; assembly: GCF_035615515.1. Taxonomy (GTDB): domain Bacteria; phylum Cyanobacteriota; class Cyanobacteriia; order Cyanobacteriales; family Laspinemataceae; genus CCY1219. The sequence goes on along the minus strand of NZ_JAJENT010000380.1, from coordinate 27,613 downwards.
TCCAGTGTTGATTTGGGGCAGTTACGGCGGAATCTTGAAACGAGCGATCGCCGCCATGAAATATGAGGATTGCCCGGAACTGGCAAGACCCCTGGGTCACGCCTTGGCAGAAGCTTGGATAAACTCGCCCCTGGCGGCGCGCGGTGCGATCGCGGTAGTGCCCATTCCCATGCACCCGGAAAAACAGAAGCAACGCGGGTTCAATCAAGCGGAATTACTGGCCAAACATTTCTGCGAACTCACCCGCTACTCCTTAGCCGCCACCGGATTGGAACGGATCCGCGAAACCGAGGCACTCTATAGCTTATCCCGGGAAGAGCGACAAAAAACTCTCGCCCAAGCGATGGGTTTGGGCAAAGCCTTTCGCCGCAAAAAACCCTCCCGAGTCGTATTGCTCGATGACATATACACCACCGGTGCCACTTGTCGCGAAGCCATGCGCGTGCTGCAAAATCACGGAATAAAGGTGTATGGAATTGCCGCGATCGCCTCCACCCGAAAACCGGGCGAGACAAGGTAAGCAAAGCGGGCGATTGAAATCGCGCCTGGGTAGGTCAAGTCCGCCTACGCGGACTCTTTCTCTCACTTAAGGGCTTATCTGTTCTCCCGGCTAGTGAGAAAGTTATCGAAAGTTTCGCGATCGGGGAGAGAGGGTTGCGCGCCCGGTTGCATAGCCGATAGGGCACCGGCGGCTGCGCCCCATTTCACCGCCTCGCGCAAGGGTTTTCCCAGGGCGATCGCCGTTGCCAATGCGCCATTAAATGCATCTCCCGCCGCCACCGTATCCACCGCTTGCACGTCAAATGCGGGGAAAAAGAAGTTCGAGTCGGCATTAGCACAGAATACCCCTTTTGCCCCCAACTTGGCGATCGCCACTGCCACCCCGCGCCGCCGTAACTCCGCTGTAGCTTTTTGAGCCGTTTCCGCGTCACTCACAGAAATCCCAGTGAGAATGCTAGCTTCGGTTTCGTTGGGAGTGATAATATCCACCAAGGGATACAAGTCTGCCGGCAATTCGCGCGCTGGTGCGGGGTCTAGGATAACGGGTACCCCGGCATAGCTAGCCATTTCCGCCGCTGCTTGCACTGCAGGCAGGGGAACTTCTAACTGCAATAATAAAGCATCGGCATGGGGGAATAAATCACTCAAGCGATCGCAGTCCGAGGGATTGACTTTACCGTTGGCTCCTGCTACGATAATAATGGTATTTTCTCCCTTCTCGTCTACAGCGATCGCCGCCACGCCAGAGGTAGTGGAATTATCTACAACTACGCGTACGCACTGCACCCCAGACTCGCGCAACCCGCACAAGAGTTCTCGCCCAAAATTATCCTCGCCCACCCGTCCGATCACTTCGGTGGTCATCCCCAGTTTTGCCGCCGCCACGGCTTGATTTGCCCCTTTGCCCCCTGCTGCGGTAAAAAAGTCTTGCCCCGCAATGGTTTCCCCCGGATTGGGCAATCGGTGAGTGCGGGTTACGAGGTCCATATTAATGCTGCCAAACACGAGAATACTCATAAGGATGGTTTGCTCTAAAATTGGGCTACGATTCAATGGTAAATGCGATCGAGCCGATGCCATCAATCTCGGGATTTAGGTGACAATCATTTCGACGCGATCGGGTTGGGCGAAGTCAAGAAGATCGGCGGATGAATTAGGTGAGTCAACGCCTCTTTATTTATACATGCCAAGCCTCCCCCGGACGGTCGATACTATATCTCGGTATCTCACAAACCAATAGCAGTTCCTTCACCCCGGGGGTCGGCAGCACCTTGTATTGTGCCATCTTCGGTAACAAAAATCGCATTGGCATTGCCCCAACCGTCGCGCACTTCGATATTATGTCCCCGTTCCTTGAGAGATTGGACGGTATCCGCGCCAAAGCCGCCGCGTTCTAACCACAGCACATCGGGCAACCACTGGTGATGCAGGCGCGGAGCGGAAACGGCGGCACCGGCATTCATATTGTATTCGATGCCATTCAGGGCAATTTGGAGGACGGTGGTAATAATCGTGCTACCGCCGGGAGAACCCGCCGCCATCAGGAAACGTCCGTTGCGGGTAGCGATGATGGGCGTCATGCTGGAAAGGGGCGTTTTGCGCGGGGCGATCGCATTAGCCTCATCTCCCACTAAGCCGTATAAATTCGGCACGCCGGGAGCGATCGCAAAATCATCCATTTCGTTGTTTAGCACAATGCCCGTGCCGGCGGCCACCACCCCGGCACCAAACCCGCCATTAATAGTAAAGGTCATACTCACCACATTGCGATCGCGATCCACAATCGTCAGGTGAGTGGTATTGGTGGATTCTCCTTGCAGGCGCTGCAGGGTTGCCTCATCCACCGCCGTCACCTCGTCCGATCGCCGCACCCGGTCCATTTGGATTTCCTCCCGGCGCTGTTTGGCGTATTCCTTGCTCGTGAGTTGTCGCACTGGCACTTCTACAAAGTCCGGATCTCCCAAATGTGCCGCGCGATCGGCGTAAGCAATCCGCATCGATTCTACCATTAAATGTAAAGCATCCGGGTTTTGCCATCCCAAATCAGCTAAATCCGTTTCGCCGATGATATTTAAAATTTGCAATAAATGGACGCCGCCAGAAGAGGGCGGCGGCATAGAACAAATGCGCGCGTCGCGGAAGTTACCGCAAATGGGGTCGCGCCAAATCGGTTCGTAATTGATAAGGTCATTTAGGGTAATTAATCCGCCATGTTGTTGCATGTCTTGCGCGATCGCCCAGGCAACTTTTCCCGAATAGAAACTTTCCGGGTCTTGGGAAATGGTTTTTAACGTATTGGCTAAATCTTTTTGAACTAAAATATCTCCCGGTTCGTACATTTGACCCTGGCGGGTAAAAATAGCTTTAGCGGCGGTATTTTGTAATAATACATCCCGCCGTCTTTGGGTAAACCGGATAAAGCGATCGCTCAGTTCAAATCCCTCTTGCGCCAGACGAATCGCCGGTTTGACCACTGCGGACCAGGGCAACTTTCCATACTCGCGATGCAGTTCATACAATCCCGCAACCGTTCCCGGGACCCCCACCGCCAAATGTCCGTCCAAACTCGCCCTCGATTTCACCTTACCCTCATCATCGAGATACATATCCCGCGATGCTGCCATTGGGGCGCGTTCCCGAAAATCCAGCGCCCGGATTTTGCCCGTTTCCGCCTCGCGCAACAGCAAAAATCCGCCGCCACCAATTCCGGCGGAAAACGGTTCCACCACAGAAATTGCCAAAGCGGTCGCCACAGCAGCATCCATTGCATTTCCGCCATCTTCCAGCATCGCCACTCCCGCTTCCGTCGCCAAAGGATGCGCCGAAACCGCCATTCCCAGTTTACTGCGCTGGGGTTGGACAAATTGCGATTGCAAATCTGGCGGGATGCCGGCGTTGACTTTGCGCCGCTGTCGTTCCCCGATGGGAGAAACGGGAGAACAGGAAGAAAGGCAGATGCACAGGCACACCACCGTAAAGGAAAAACGGCGTAGGTGTTGGAGAATCATAAAAGTATTTTGTTGGCTGATGGTATTAGTTTTATTATAGGAAAAATGCGATCGCATGGCGAGGTGAATTTAAAGGGGAGGGAAGCTGATAAAATAGAAGAAGGGAGGTGTTTGTCTTTTGGGTTGATGTCACGGCGAGTTCGCTTGGCCCTTCCATTCCCAGAGGATCCAGTGAGAGGCCAATATCTCCCGCGCTGAAAAATGGCTGGCGGGCAACGGTTCGATTTAGCCCAACGCCCCTAGCAAGGAGGTAGAGAATGAAAGTAAAGGGAAGTCATCGACAAATTTTACACAGCATTGTTCCCCAGGATGTGGCTGAGTATTTGCAGGGGAAAGGTTGGCAGGAAAAAGGGCATTTATGCGATGAAAATTCCACGATTTGGCAGTGGCGAGAATCGGGATGTCTGTATCGCGAAATCGTCCTGCCAATGGATCGGAATGTGGGGTATTATGATTTTCGGATGGCGGATGTGTTGGAGATTTTGGCAGAGGTGGAGGAGCGATCGCAGGTAAAGATTTTGCGAGATTTGATTGCCGAAGTTCCGAATTTGGAAATCGAAGCCGTGGCGATCGCCATACCGGAAGACCTGCGATCGGAACCGGTGACGCTGATGGGAATTGTGGTAGAGAAATTATGGAAGTTTTATACTTGCTTTCCCGAGGGCGATCGCGAGTCAGCCGCCCGCGCTTACCACGAACAACTCCCCGTGCGAGTCAGGGGAGATTTGATTAAACGGCAGGGCAAGTTCTGGCTGCAAAATCCCCAAGAATTTACCATTGATGAGGAGGGAATGGAGTAGAAGACATTGTGAGAAATTTTGTCGCGAGCGGGTTTTGGGTTTGGCGTTGGAAGTGGGGCGTTGAGGAAATCGCATGGGGAACACAGAGAGGTTATACCTAAAGAAATCGAGGCCTATCTCTTTGGTGCAGCTTACGCCATTAAGAGAAATGTTGAAATTGTACCGAATTAAAGGCTAAATAAGAGCGATTGTTAACTGAGTAGTAGGGGCGAGGGAAAAGAAACCGGGTTTCTGGATTCAATTTGTTGCCTTGGGAAAGAGTTGTGTCAGAAACCCAGTTTCTCACGTAAACGGCAGATCGCTGCTAAAATTTTAGCGATCGCGTTTGCTACTTGCGCTTTTTCTTCTTAGCGCTTTTTTCCTTGCCGCTTCCGCCACCCATTGCGAAGCCATGCGGTTTTTTCTGTTGCGATGGGAATTGCGTTTGAATGGATAGATCGAGCGCCTCCGAGGTTTCCAGGTAGAGTTGGGGAACCGCGCAACGATCGCAGGTTACTCTGAGAACGAGAGAGGATTAAACCGACCCTCGCGATCGTAGGCATCCAACCCTTCCCGACGCTTGAGGAAATTAACCACCCAATAGGTCAACGGAGTTGCCAAGGCTTCATAGGCGGATTTTACCAACCATTGAACCGCGATCGCCTCAGTCATGCCCGCCAGGGGAATAGTGCCCCAAAACGCTACCGTAACGAACACCAGAGAATCCAATCCTTGTCCCACCAGAGTCGATCCAATAGTTCGCGCCCACAAATAGCGTCCTCGGGTGGCAATTTTCATCTTTGCCAGAATTATCGCATTAGCAAACTCCCCCACCAAATAGGCGAAAAACGACGCCACCAACAGACGCGGGGTAAAGCCCAAAATTTGCTCGTAAGCGCCTTGGGAGGGCCAAAACGTGGCGGGAGGCAACACCTGCGCCACCCAGATAGCCACCACTGCCAGTAAATTGCAAAAAAACCCCAACCAAATCACCCGGCGCGCCTGGGGGTAGCCATAGACCTCGGTGAGGACATCGCCACAGATGTAGCTAATCGGGAACAGCACCACCCCGGCAGTCACCACGAAGCCAAAAATCTGCACCAACTTCACGGCGATAATATTCGAGACAATCAGACAAGTGATGAATACCGCCACCACCAGGACGAACCACAGGGAATAGGAGGAATCGCCATTGTTGAGATCGCCTCGGCGATCGCGGTTAAAATGGACATCGGACCGAGAAAGATATTTGCTCACGTTTGACGTTTTCGAGCACAATAGAATGATGAACGGGTACGTGACCACCACACTCTAGACTTTCAAATTGTGACTATCGATTCTATTCTAAAACAGTTCCAGTATTTTGGTGTTAACTTGGGACTAGAGCGGATTCACCGACTGCTTGCCGAGTTAGGCAATCCGCAACAGCGAGTGCCGCTGATTCACGTTGCCGGAACCAACGGCAAAGGTTCGGTTTGTGCTTATTTGTCGGCGATTTTGACCCAAGCGGGATATCGGGTGGGGCGCTACACCTCGCCACATTTGGTAGACTGGACGGAACGGATTTGCATCAATGACGTACCGATTTCGCGCGATGAATTAGAAGACTGCCTGCTGCGAGTTAAAAGGGCGATCGCCCCCGATGCGCCCTCGCCGACCTTATTTGAGGTAGTGACGGCGGCGGCGTGGGTGTATTTTGCCCAGCAGCAGGTAGATGTGGCGGTGATGGAAGTAGGACTCGGGGGGCGACTGGATGCCACGAATGCTTGCGATCGCCCCTTAGTGTCGATAATCACCTCGATTAGTTGGGAACATTGGCAGCGCCTCGGTCCGACTTTAGGCGATATTGCCGGGGAAAAAGCGGGGATTCTCAAACCCGGATGTCCGGCGGTTATCGGACAATTGCCACCAGAGGCGATGTCGGTGGTGAAAAAGCGGATTGCCGAATTGGGATGTCCGGCGATTTTTCCAGAACCGGCCATCCCGAAAGGGGAAGGAGAGGCGAAGGGTTCTGCGGTGGGGATGCCGATCGCGTTACCTCGGGTTAGCTATCAAGGGATTGAGTATCCGTTGCCCTTGCATGGAGCGGTGCAGTTGCATAATAGTGCCCTAGCGATCGCCGCATTGCAAATTCTGCGAGAGCAGGGGTGGCAGATTTCCGACCCAGCGATCGCCAGGGGGATGGCGAACACCCAATGGCCCGGACGCCTGCAGTGGATCGAGTGGCGCGATCGCTCCTTTGCGATCGATGGTGCCCACAATGCCGCCGCCGCCCAAGTGCTGCGCGATTATGTGGCAAAGGTCAGCCCCACCCAACCCGTCACCTGGGTGATGGGAATGCTGTCTACCAAAGACCACGAAGGTATATTTAAAGCCCTGCTGCGACCGCAGGATAGATTATACTTAGTTCCCGTTCCCGATCGCAGTTCCGCCGACCCAGAAGACCTGGCCACCTTGGCGCAAAGCATTTGCCCGGAATTAGCACAAGTGCGCTGCTATGCCGATGTATTCCTCGCCCTAGAAAAAGCGATTCAAGACCTTGACAAATTGCCAATTTTATGCGGGTCGCTTTATCTCTTGGGGCACTTTTTAGCCCGGATACAACAGTCGTAGGGCAAGAATTGCCGGAGAGACGGGGATTTTAATCCCCGCCTCCTCGAGCTGAAGTCGTCTAAAGACGACTGAACTGATATGATGTTCGAGGGAATCATGGGGAAAAAAATAGTCCGCGTCGGCGGAGGCAAGTTTTGCCTCGGCGCGATTTTAATTCCCCCACTCACCTCACTTAATGGCGGGCATTCCACTGCTGTGCGGCATCGGCGAGTGCAACGCGGACCGACTTGCGATCGAGCATAGCGGCTTGTAAATTTTCGTAAATAATTTTTTGCAACTGCTGGATATCCTCGATCGCCGGAATCAGCGCCGAAGCCGAACTCATCTGACCGGCGCTGATAATCCGCGCCCGATCCACCGGGGAAGCATCTGGGGGCAATTGTTGGAAATAACTATCTTTTAGGGCCTTCACCGTGGAGGGCAACACATTCGCTTCGCGGGCAAAGGCCAACTGATTTTCATCATTGGTGACAAACAACGCGAACTTGACCGCCGCTTCTGGCACATCGGTATTGCGCGGGATGATTAAATTCATCACAGCAGCAGTTTTCTGACCGGTTTGGCCGGTAATTTGCGGGCCGGCGGCGGAGACCCGGGCAATATCCGGGGCATTAGCGGCGATCGTCTGGAAGAACTGCGGACCAGAAGCCAGCATGGCGATTTGACCCGATTGATATAACTGTACCGCTTGACGGTGGCCTTGGGTGAGGGATTCCCGAGGCAAGAGACCCTGCTGATAGAGATCCACCCAATATTGAAAAGCCGCCTCGCCTTCTGGGGTGTTAAAGGCAGCTTTGCCTTCGGCATCCACCAATTCCATGCCCATTTGCACCATTGATTCGAGCACTTCTGCCGAATCTCCCGGCACAAAAGTCACGAAAAATGCATATTTGCCGGTGCGATCGCGAATTTGCTGCGCCACCTGGGCTAATTCCGCATAGGTTTCTGGGGGGTTAGGGATGCCCGCTTCCTGGAAGAGGTCTTGGTTGTAAATCGTGATGCGAGTGGTGAGGTACCAGGGGATGCCAAAGCTTTTGCCATTAAAAGTGCTTGCGTCCCAGATGTTGGGGAGATAGCGATCGCGAATCTCCCGGGGTACTCGATCGTCCAGGTCCAGCCAAGCATTGCGACTCGCCAGGAGGGTAGCAAAATTGGGATTGAGATTGACCACATCCGGGGCAGTATTGGCAGAAACCGCCGCCAGAATTTTGCTTTCCATCGCCGACCAAGGCACATCCACCCAGCGGATCTCGATATCGGGGTTTTGGGATTCAAACGTAGCGATCGCCTCGTTGAAATACTCCGTAAACTGCGGCTGTAGCTGCATCGTCCAGAATTCCACCTCGCGGACTCCCGATTGGGAACTCGAAGAAGACTCCGACCCCGGAGTGCAAGCGATCGCCCAACTGAGCAACAATCCGATTAACGCAAACAATCCAAACCGTTTCCAAGTTTTCATCTTCAGCCTCATAACGTGCCATTCCCCTAACAATTGCCAGGAGTTGCGATCGAAAATTATCCCCCTTCCCGGGACCAATGCGATCGCGCCACAGACCTGCGATCGACACAGAGATTAAAGTCACCAGAATGGGGATCCCCGGTTAGGGAGAAGAGTTCCCAAGTCCCTTAGCTCAACCCAATAAATTGGACTGTTGCTAATATAGCCTTATAGGAAGGAAATAATCCTCCATTCCCCCCCGAATCCCTCACCCTTTCATTAAACTCGGATAAAGCCGTGGTTAACTTTTTTAAACGTCTGCTTTCTAAAAGCTCCAACGGACTTGGGCTAGAGATTGCTCCCGAAAGGCTAAATTTAGTGCAACTCAAACCTCAAGGGCCTACATATGAATTAGAAACCTATGCCACCGTAGAAGTCCCCGAAGGGGTCGTGGAAGAAGGTTTAATCGCCGATCCGCCAGAAATGGCGCTCTTGATTCAAGATTTGCTAGCGGAAAACAACATCAAAAGCAAGCGAGTCGCCACAGCGGTTCCCGCCCGGGAAGGAGTGATCCGGATTATTCCGGTACCCAAAGAACTCAACGAGGCCGAAATGCGCGAGTACATGAATCAGGAGGCGGGGCTGTACTTGCCATTTCCCAGAGAAGAAGCCGATGTGGACTATCAAAAACTGGGAGAATTCATGGATGAAGATGGCATCGAAAAAGTGCAAGTGCTGCTCGTTGCCACGCGAAAAGAAGTCACCGACACCTATATCAGCACCTTTCAGGAAGCCGGGTTAGGGATTGACATCCTGGAAATTTCCAGTTTTGCCTTATTGCGGACCATCCGCGAGCAACTGCTACAATTGCCGCCAGAAGAAGCCATCGTGCTGACCGACATTCAGTTTGACAGCACCGAGATTGCCATTGTGGTGGATGGGATTCCCCAGTTTTCGCGCACGATCCCGATCGGGACATTGCAAGTGCAAAGTGCCCTCGCCCAAGCGATGAATTTACCCCCCTCGAGAAATACAGACATGTTGCAAGGGATGACCATTCCTGCCAATCCCACCGAGAGTACGGGGTCGGGTACAATGGGGGGAGGAGGCAACCCCGGGACCGAGGCAATCGTAAAAGTGTTTTCCGAACTCGGGGACGAACTGCGGCGCTCGATTGATTTTTACGTGAATCAAAGCGAAGGATTAGAAGTCTCCCAGGTAATGCTGGCCGGTCCAGGTGCGGCGATCGGGGGATTAGATGAATTTTTCAATCAGCGTTTAAGCTTGCTGTGTACGGTAGTGGATCCAGTGGAAAATTTGTCTTTAGAAGTGGAAGAAGAAAGAATTCCCCTAGTGGAGCGCCCCGGATTGGGGGTGGTACTGGGGTTAGCCATGCGGGAGGCCAAATGAGATGTATAGTTTAGAAATTAATTTTCTCAAAGATCGCGCCGATTATAAGCCGCCAAAACCTACCGCCAGTGGTGCGGCGATGCCCCCGATGCAGCAGACCACGGCATTGATTGCCGGGGTGGTAGTTGCATTTTTGGCCGTGGGTGGGGTCATGGGAACCTGGTTCGTGGTCAACGGGCAAAACGCGAAATTGCGCGACCAATTGGCAGCGGTGGATAGCGAATTGGGAGGTTTGGGAGCAAAAGAGCAAGAGGTGCAACAAATCGAAGCACAAATCCAGCAGCTACAGACTCAGACCACCTTTTTTGCCAATATTTTCAATACCTCGGTCAAACCGATGTCCGCCTTGATGCAAGACTTGCGCGATCGCTTGCCAGCAGGGGTGCAACTGTCTAACCTCACCCATCAGATAGAACAAGCCGAGTCAGACGCAGTAGATCCCACCTCGCCGTGGAGTATCGTGCAGCAAAATATGGAGATTGAGGGCTACGCGCGCTCCTTTGACGAAGTGAATGACTTCGTACTGACCCTGAAGCGATCGCCCTTCTTCAAAGACAGCGAAACCGAGTTAATCACCGCCCAGTTGGTAGATAATCCGATAGCTGTCGAATGCGATCCTCAATTCGCCCAGCAGAGTGCCACCTGCCCCCCCACAGAATTTCAACTGCCCAAAGTCGTGGAATACACGATTGAGACAACCGTTAGCAATGTGAATGCCGCTGAAATCCTCGCCGATCTCAAACGCACGCAAGCTGAGGGACTGACAACTCGAATCAATGCACTGGAACAACAGGGGGTAATTAAACCATGACAGTCAGTGAAGAATTTATCCCAATGGAGGAAGAGCAGGAGGCTGCACCACCACCTCCCGGGAGTTATAAAATTGGCAACTTTGTCATCACCCCGCAGATCCAAGGAATACTGGTGGCGGTGGTGGGAGTGGCGATCGCCGGGGCAGTAGGCTGGCAACTGCTATTGCCCGCCTTGCAAGAACGCGATCGGCTCGAAACAGAGATTGCCCAAAAAGAAGCAGAGATTATCCAAAAAAGAACCCGCATCAGCAAGCTCGACGAAGCCAAAGCACAACTGGCTCAGGTAGAACAGCAAAAAGAAAATGTTTTGGGGCTGTTTGCACAAGGGGCAACCTTGGAAACCTTGCTGCTAGATGTGAACAAAATCGCCAAGCAAAGTGGAGCGAATCTCGAGTTATTTCAACCGATAGAAGAACCCGATAACGAGTGGATTTTTTCGGCTGAGGCACAAGCAGGCGCAGCAGCGCAGCAACCGCAGGAGGGAGAAAACGCCGCCGGAGGCACTTCCCCTGCCGGATTGAAGCTCTCCGAAGCGGTGAAAGGGCAAACCTTTGAAATCGAGTTGCAGGGGAACTATCAGGAGACCCAGCAGAGCTTGCGCCAACTGGAACGGTTGCAGCAAATGGTGATGGTGGGCGAATTCAGCGCCGAACTCGATCGCGACAGTCAGAAGATTTTTGTCACGCCAGAGGGGAAAATTAGCGATCGCGCCAACCCCACCCTCAACACCAGCTTTAACCTGATCGCCGTGATGCCCTTACCCCCAGAGCAGTTAAAACAGCTTGCGGCCCCACCCCCGCCCCCAGAGGAGGAAGGAGAACAAGAAGGGCAATAACCCATCGCCGCAGCAGAGAAAAACCGCTATAAGTAGGTAGGCGAAACTCGTCCCGCAGCATTTTTGGATGCTGAGGGAGTAGAGTGGAGAAACAGTTCGTTCGGACTTGAATTGAGTACAGGGAGGAGGAACGGTGAAACAGCGTTACGCACTCAGTTGCCTATTCCGGGCCAGTGCCATCGCGATCGTGGCAGCAGCACCGGTATGGGCAGCGGCGACTCAAGTTACGGGAGTGAACGTGAATGCCAGTGGTGCTGGCATTCAGGTCTTGCTAGAAACCAACGGGGGCGATCGCCCCCAAGTCTTTACCGTCAATCGCGGCACCGATGTGGTGGCCGATATCGTCAACACCCAACTGCGCTTACCCGACGGTCAAAGCTTCCGCCAAAATAACCCCGCACCCGGAATTGCTTCGGTCGTCGTTACCCCATTAGATGCCAATAGCATCCGGGTGATCGTCAGCGGGAACGGTAGCGCCCCCGAGGTGCAAATCAACCAAGCCGCCGCTAACGGCATCAGCCTCACTTATGTGTCCGGAGCCGGGGGCGTAGCCACCGCCCCCGACGAGGGAAGAACGCCCGCCGTTCCTCCCGCACCACCACCGGCGATCGGGCAAGCAAATACCCCCCCAGCGCCCCCCAGCAGCCCCACGGCGCAACAGTCAGACGTGATGGTGCCCAATCCGCAAGTCAGCATCGACGGCGCACCCGCTCCGATTGTCAGACCCAACCAAGCCCCACCATTCTTACCGCGAGCCGTGGCACCCCCAGTGGGGGATATTGCCGTTTCCAATATTAATACCAACGGAACGGCCATCAATCTCGAAACCACCGAAGTTATTCCCCGGTTGGTCTTGCGCGATGCCCCGGTGCGCGATGTGTTGGCGCTGCTAGCACGCGCCGCCGGACTGAACCTAGCCTATGCCAGCGGTCAGCCCACCGATGACCAGCAAGCAGATGAAGGCGAGGAAGAACTCGAGATTTCCCTCGATATTGAAAACGAACCGGTTCAAGACGTTTTTAACTATATTCTGCGCCTGAGTGGCTTAGAAGCCAACCGCCAAGGAAACACGATTTTTGTGGGCACGCGACTGCCCGATGTGGCTCGCAATGTTGTCACACGCACTCTGCGCCTCAATCAACTGGATATCGTACAGACGTTGAACTTCCTGGTGTCCCAAGGGGCAGAGCGCAATGAAGTGCGAACCACTACCCAAACCGTGGTCACTGGCGAAGGCGCAACGGCTCAATCCTTTACCAATACCACCACCACGGTGGAATTAATTGCACCGGATACTCAAGAGGAGCCGTATGAAGGCATTGCTCCCTTGCCCTTAAAAGGGCTGTTAGTCTCTGGGGATCAGCGCACCAATTCCATTACCTTGGTCGGTCCGCCGGATAAAGTAGAACTCGCCAGTGCCTATTTGGCTCAGCTCGATGTTCGCAAACGCCAAGTAGCGGTCAATGTGAAGATTATTGACGTCAATCTCAGCAACACGGACGATTTCGGCACGAGCTTTTCGTTTGGAATTAATGACAGTTTCTTTGTCAACGATAATGGCGCGGCGGCGGTGAACTTTGGGGATTTCACCCCGGCGAATCGCGCCACGGTGACCGGCGGGTTGTTGGTGCCCCCAGTAATTACCAATCCGATTGAGGGAGACGTTCAATTCGATCGCCAGAATTTGATTCAAGTGCCCCTCACCGGCACCCGAGGCGGGGCACTGTTTTTGCGTCCCCTGCCCCCGGTGAGCGGAAACCCGCTTAATCCAAGGGTTGCAGAGTATGAAGTCTTTGAGGTGGATCCGGATACCGGCATCGTCACGGCGGGTGAGGCGACCTTTAGTCTGCCCACCCTGTTCCAATATCCTCGGAAGTTTCTGGCGCAATTACAGGCTCAGATTCAAAGTCGCAATGCCAAGATTCTCACCGATCCGACTTTGGTGGTGCAAGAAAACCAGGCAGCTAGCGTACAGCTTACCCAAGAGGTTCTCGAACGGGTGGATGTGACGTTTACGGACACCCCCTCAGGGCAAAGAGAAACCAGAGAACCGGTGTTAAGACCTGTGGGTTTAACCCTGAATCTGGAAGTGAATAAAATCGATGACAATGGTTTTGTGACCCTGACGTTAAATCCGGTGGTCAGTTCGCCCATCGGTCAAGAGGAAACCGGTTTGGGCGGATTCGTGACTCTGGTTCAGGAGCGATCGCTCAACTCGGGACAGCTTCGCCTGCGCGACGGTCAGACCTTAATCGTCTCGGGCATTATCCAGGATCAAGACCGGGTGACGGTAAGTAAGGTGCCGATTTTAGGCGATCTGCCGTTAATTGGTTCCTTATTTAGAAGCACGAATAAGGCGAACCAACGGGCAGAAGTGATCGTGCTGCTGACACCTCAGATTCTCGACGATACCGATCGCTCGAATTTTGGCTATAGTGGCTACGTTCCTGGTCGAGACGCGCAACAAATGTTAAATCAAGCTCAGTAATCTCCGCTTGCGCGATCGCCTCATTCAATTTCCTAAATCTGGATCCATTATCGGCCTTATTCCAGGTGAAATTCCTACGCCAACAAAACCCCTGTAGAGTTTCAAACAGGGGTTTTTTGCTGAGGACAAGGACTACAAACAGTGTCAAGTTGCTACATTTGTAAACATAAATTTCCGAAAAAGCTCCGTGGATCCATCGAGGGGAAATCTGAACGAAAACGAAAAAAATCCTCAAATCTATATAAATTAAAGGTTTCACCGATCCATAACGGGCTTGCAGAGATTAGAATGATGCAGTGAAAATACCAATCGGTGGGAGTTTCAGCGATTTAATCGCGCCCCTCCCCCCAATTGGGTTGGATCTGGGCCTCGAAATCGAGGGTAAAAGGATCCAATTTGTAGACAGTTGAAACTCTATCAGGAGTCTCAAAATGAACAAAGGTGAATTAGTAGACGCGATCGCAGAAACCGCGAACGTAACCAAAAAACAAGCCGATGCCGTGCTAACCGCAGCATTGGACACCATCATCGAAGCCGTTGCCTCTGGGGATAAAGTCACCCTAGTGGGCTTTGGCTCCTTTGAAGCTCGCGAGCGCAAAGCCCGCGAAGGACGCAACCCGAAAACCGGCGACAAAATGGAAATTCCGGCAACTAAGGTCCCTGCCTTCTCGGCGGGCAAGTTCTTTAAGGAACAGGTGGCTCCTAAATAAGGAGTTCCACCGAACTCGCGCCGTGAACCAACCGCAGCATGGGGGAAATTTAACGTGGGCAGCCGCAATCGTCGGCTGTCCCCCCTCGGCAATCCTGGATTTTTCGGCCAGTATCAGTCCGTTGGGGCCTCCCCCATCGGGCTTAACGGCCATTCAATCCCATCTCAACGATCTGCGAAGCTACCCCGACCCCAACTATCAGCAGTTGCGCTCGGTTTTGGGAGCAGCGCACGATCTGCCGCCAGAATGGATCCTGCCCGGTAACGGCGCGGCGGAGTTACTCACTTGGGCTGGGTGGGATTTATCCACCCTGTCCGGGACCTTCCTAATTACGCCCGCTTTCGGCGACTATCAACGCTGTCTGCGGGCAGTGAATGCTCAGGCGATCGCCTGCCCCTTAGACCTCACCGTTCCCAACCCACCCGGGCAACCCTTACCCCTCTCGCCCCAATCCACCCACCCCCCACGCGCCGAATGCGGATTATTGCTCAATAACCCGCACAATCCCACCGGCCAACTCTTTTCCCTCGAGGCGATCGCGCCCCACTTAGCCGAATTTCCCTTAGTAGTAGTGGATGAAGCCTTTATGGATTTTCTGCCACCGGGAGACCAACAAAGCGTAATCCATCTGGTACCAGACCATACCAACCTGGTAATTTTGCGATCGCTGACCAAGTTTTACAGCCTCCCGGGCCTGCGCCTGGGCTACGCGATCGCTCACCCCGATCGCCTGCAACGCTGGCAACAATGGCGCGACCCCTGGCCGGTAAACGTCCTCGCCGCCGCCGCCGGTGCCGCCGCCATCCGCGATACCGACTTCCAACAACAAACCTGGGCGTGGCTGCCCCCGGCGCGATCGCAACTGTTCGCCACCCTGGCACAACTCCCCGGCTTGCGCCCCTTTCCCAGCGCCGCCAACTTCTTACTCGTCCATTGCGACTTCAGCGTTTCTCAACTGCAACAGCACTTACTCAAACGCCACCGCATCCTAATCCGCGACTGTCTCAGCTTTCCCGAACTCGGCGATCGCTTCTTCCGCATCGCCATTCGCTTACCCGAAGACAACCAACGTCTGTGCGATGCCCTCGCCGATGTTTTGTCATCATCCCCTGACCATTTACCCCCACCAACACCACCTCAACCCAATAAACCGTGAGTTTTGATTACGATTTGGTGGTGATTGGCGGCACCCGGGCCGGGATTTCTGCCGCGATCGCCGCCGCCAACCTAAACGCCAGAGTCGCTTTCGTCTATCCCGCTGACGAAGCGCTCCCCGGAGACCTCCCTCCCTCATCCTTGCTCCCGCCCGCCTTCGACGCGCAACCGATTTCCGCCAACCCACCCTCCCTGGCGGCTGCCCTAACCTGGGCAAACGGCGTCCGGGACACTCTCGCCGCCACCCATTCTCCCGCCGTCCTTGCTTCCCTCGGCATCGATGCGATCGCCGGTATGGGCCAATTTACTCCCTTACCACAACTTACCTTTAATGTCAATACCCGCCGCTTGATTGCTCGCCGATATTTGCTGGCAGTGGGGTCGCGATCGGCTATTCCCGACATTCCCGGATTACACCGCACCGGATATCTAACCTGGGAAACCCTCCCTCAGCTCACGGACAACGCCCTCCCCCAAACCGCGATCGCGATCGGCAGCGACCCCAGTGCCATCGAACTAACCCAAATCTTACTCCGACTGGGCATCCGCGTTACCCTAATTGTTCCCACATCCAGCATTTTACCCGAAGAAGACCCGGAAGTGGCACAACTCATCCAAGCGCAACTGGAAACCCAAGGAGTGCGGGTCATCACCAACAGCCCCGTTACCCAAGTCAAACCTCTGGAAGGACAAAAGTGGGTGCAAGCGGGAGATAAAGCGATCGCCGGGGACAAACTCTTCATCGCCTGTGGTTTCCACTCCCAAATCGACTCCTTAAACCTCGAAACCCTGGGCGTAAAATTTCGCCCCACTTCCCTGGGCAAAAGGGTGCAGGTTAACCCAAAACTGCAAACCACCAATCGGAACATTTACGCCTGTGGCAACCTCGCCGGCGGCTATCCCCTGCTCAACATTGCCGAATACGAAGCCCAAATCGCCGTAAAAAATGCCCTATTTTGGCCGACTCGCACCGTGGATTATCGTGGCATTCCCTGGTCCTTCAATACCTTGCCCCCCCTCGCCCGCGTCGGCTTCACTGAAGCGCAAGCCAAACGCCGCTATCCAGACGTAATCATCTTGCGACAATATCCAAAAAACACTCTATCCGCCCAATTACACGGAGAAATCATCGGCTTGTGCAAACTGGTCGTGCGTCGCAACGGCGAACTTCTCGGTGCCCATCTCGTCGGATCCCACGCCAGGGAATTAATTCATCCCTTTGCCCTCGCTATCCAAACCAAAACCAAGATTCAGGCGATCGCCTCCCTCTCCCCCATCTGCCCCAGTCGGTCTGAAATTATCGCCCAAACCGCCCAACTATGGCAACAACAGCGCTTCCAACGCAATTCCCTATGGCAAACACTCCTAGAAGCCTTTTTCAACGGGCGGCGCTTTTAAGGCATGGCGGAAATCGCCCCTCACCCTTAACAATTCCGGATTCCCCCGCAAAAGATGAAAAGCATGTAATATCTATTCCAAAGCAATACTCCTTCGATAGACCCCATCATTGCACAATATAAGCGAGATGAACATCCTCGGTATTTCCGCGTATTATCACGACAGTGCCGCCGCTTTAGTGATGGATGGCGAGATTATCGCCGCCGCACAGGAAGAGCGGTTTTCCCGCAAAAAGCACGATGCTCGATTTCCCGCCCATGCGATCGCCTATTGCCTGCGAGAAGCCCACCTTACCTTGCGCCAACTCGACGCGATCGTATTTTACGACAAACCTTTAATCAAATTCGAGCGACTGCTGGAAACCTACTTATCCTACACCCCTAGAGGATTTCGTTCGTTTATCGCCGCCATGCCCATTTGGCTGAAAGAAAAACTCTATCTCAAAACCATCCTCAAACAAGAACTCGCCTTCCTCGCCGAGTGCAAAACCGCCGAGTTGCCGAAATTACTCTTTACCGAACACCACCAATCTCACGCCGCCAGTGCCTTTTTCCCCAGTCCTTTCCCCCGCGCTGCCGTCATGTGTCTCGATGGCGTCGGCGAATGGGCTACCTCTTCCGTCTGGTGGGGGGAAGACAACCAACTCACCCCGCAATGGGAAATCGATTTTCCCCACTCCTTGGGCCTGCTTTATTCCGCCTTTACCTATTATACAGGATTTAAAGTCAATTCGGGAGAATATAAATTGATGGGGTTAGCCCCTTATGGAGAACCGCGATATATAGATAAAATCCTCACTCATTTGATCGACCTGCGAGATGATGGCACTTTCCGGTTGAATATGGACTATTTCAACTACGCCACCGGCTTAACCATGACCAATCGCAAGTTCGATCGCCTGTTTGGCGGACCGCCGCGCAAACCGGAAAGCAAACTGACTCAGCGCGAAATGGATATCGCCAGTTCGATTCAGTACGTCACCGAGGAAGTGGTCCTGCGTCTGGCGAAGACAGTAAAAAAAGAGTTAAATGCCGAGTATCTCTGTTTGGCGGGAGGAGTCGCCCTCAATTGCGTCGCCAATGGCCGCATTTTGCGCGAAGCGGGATTTCAGGATATCTGGATTCAGCCGGCAGCAGGGGACGCAGGCGGGGCCTTGGGGGCGGCGTTGGCGGTATGGTATCAGTATTGCGAACAACCCCGGGTGGTGAGTCGGGAGTCTCGCGCAGCCGGAGAAAATTTGGCCGCCCTACAGCAGGTGGAAGGGACAAATGCGGTGGTGGTGAATGAAAAACCCAGCCGATTGACGGTACGCGATAGCATGAAAGGGGCGTATCTCGGACCGCAGTTTGGGGATACGGAAATTATGCAGTATTTGGATGCGCTACAGGCGCGCTATTATCGGTTGTCTGATGCGGAATTGATGCCGAAGGTGGCGGAGATTTTGGCCGCAGAACATGTGGTGGGATGGTTTCAAGGGCGGATGGAATTTGGCCCTCGGGCGTTGGGGGGGCGATCGATTATCGGCGATCCGCGCAGTGCGAAAATGCAGTCGGTGATGAATTTGAAGATTAAATATCGCGAGTCGTTTCGTCCGTTTGCGCCGTCGGTGTTGAGCGATCGCGTTTCGGATTATTTTGAAATCGACTCGGCAAGTCCTTATATGTTGTTGGTGGCATCGATAAAGGAAAATCTGCGAATCCCGATGACGGCAGAACAACAGCAATTGTTTGGGATTGAGAAGTTAAATGTGCCGCGATCGCAAATTCCGGCAGTCACTCATGTGGACTACTCCGCCCGCATCCAAACCGTTCACCGCGAAACCAATCCCCGCTACTATGAATTAATCCGTCAGTTTGCAGCAAAAACCGGCTGTGCGGTTCTGGTCAATACTTCGTTTAACGTGCGCGGCGAACCGATTGTCTGCACCCCGGAAGATGCCTATCGCTGCTTTATGCGAACCGAAATGGATTATCTGGTTATCGAGAATTTCTTGCTGGCGAAAACGGAACAGATTCCCTGGAAAAAAGATAAATCTTGGCAGCAAGAATTCGAGTTAGATTAACGGGGAATTGTTGCTAGCTTGTTAGCGCCTTTCCCAAGTCTATGCTTTCCCCGGACAGGGCACTCCCCTGTCCCTACAGTATAATGCGTTTTGACATACAATCTTAGTCCTGGCGAAAAACGAACCATGAACCATTCTATCCCCAAACTGGATAAAAAAGGACTGCGCGAATTTGGACTGGTGACGGGGGCAATTTTTGCCCTGTTGTTTGGGATATTGATTCCCTGGATTCGCAGTCACGGTTGGCCCATTTGGCCCTGGATTGTGGCGGCGGTGTTGTGGGGGTGGGCGTTAGTTGCCCCGATGACGCTCGATCCGATTTATAAAGTTTGGATGAGATTTGGACTGGTCCTCGGGGCAATTAATACGCGCATTTTGCTGGGCATTGTTTTTTATGCGTTAATGATGCCGATGGGTGCGATAATGCGGTGGGCTTTTAAAAAAGATCCGATGGCGCGAAAGTTAGACCATCACATGGAAAGCTATCGGGTACCGAGTACCGTTAGAAGTCGAGAAAGCATGGAGAAACCGTTCTAATGTTTGAGGCAACTTGGGATTTTTTAAAGGATTTGTGGGGGTTTTTGCGGGAGAGAAAAAAATATTGGATGGCCCCTTTGATTATTACGTTGGTGTTGTTGGGAGCGGTAATTGTACTGACTCAAGCATCGGCGATCGCACCGTTTATTTATACCTTATTCTAGTCTAAAGGCTGTCATTCTACTCCGGTATCCCAGAGATGCACTCCCCTGCGTCTCTGGGTTTGTTTTTTCCGCCTCTATTTCTCAAGAAAAGGCATCCCGAAAGCGTCAAAATATGCGCGTAATCTACCGTTTGGGAAAAATTTATGCCCAAGGTAATTTCCTGTGCTTTATGCCTTGAAAACCTAAAAAATATAGTAGTTTTCACAAAGCAAATGAGGAAAAAATTGCCTATAAAAAAGGGAAGTTTTTTCCTACAGGCGGTGGTTTTAAAGGGTTAAAAAATTGTTAGCAGATTGCAAATTGCTTCAATTTTACCGACTACAACCCCGCTTCTTTTTCGACAACGGGGACGAGATTTTTAAATAGAATCTCGGCGGCGAGTTGATTTCCCGCGCGATTCCAATGAGTATCGTTTTTGATATAAAGCGGTTGGGTTTTTTGCTCTACTTTAAATTCATCCAGCAAATCGATATAAGGAATACCTTTTTTGTCGAGATACTCTTTTAATATTTTTTGCGCTAGCAATAAATCGTAGTCGTCGCGGTTTAAGTCGTTATATTCAAAGAGTTTTTTAGCCAAGTTTTCATCTACTTGAAAAGCTGCTGGATAAATAGCAACGATAAACTTTATAGTTTTTGATTCGAGTAACTCTGCCATTGCGTCGATACTTTCAAACACGAAATTAATTTCCTTTTTGAACTCATCTTCTGCATGTAAGTTTCGATTGTAAAAACTTAACATTTGGCTTTCCACGTTCAAATAGGTTTCTTCGGCAACTCCGGGAGGGTAATAAGCATCGGGAGTAGATGGCGGTGGAGTTGGTACGGGTGTGGCGGCGATCGCGGCGGGCATCAGGGGATTTGCCGATACCGACTTCGCCGCCTTCATTTGTTCCTGGAAGACTTTATATTTTTGCTGGATTAATAACAACAATCGCCACTGGGGAATAATCGGATATCCTAAAATTTTCAATTCCTCATTCTTTTTAATATCAAAATAAATATCGTTGACCACAATTCTTTTGCGCTTCGGGTCGGCATCAAAAAAATCGTTGCCGACAAAAAATCCCAAAACCACAATATCCGGCTGATATTGCAGTCCGTATTTTTCCAGGATTTTTAACTGTTCCCCAGTATGAGTCATCGGATAGCCGGCATTAATAACTTCTACTTTATTTTCGCCCCACTTTCGGGTAAAATGTCCATCCATGAGGGTGGTGTAGTTTTCGCCTAACCCGCCCACCCATCCAAAGGAATCGCCGAGAACTAATATACGGGTAATTCCGGAAGGTTTTTCTAACGGATAATCTTTATCGTTAAAACCGAATTGATTGGAACCATTGGTATGTGCTCTGACGCGAAATCCAATATCCGGGTCATATTGAAAGAACCCCTTAAACAAATAAGGTTCGAGCACTATCATTAAGATTTCCACACTCAATAAGGGGACAATGCCCCATAAAAAGGCAAACAGGAAGATTTTGGAGGCTTTTTTTTGCAAAGCAGGGGGAATTTTAGGCACGATCGCTCCTTTGGAATCAGTTAAAATAACATCGGTGGCGGGTGGCAGATAAGATGTCAGCCAAACGGGGACACTCGGGCGGCGAATATAATATTACCTTAATCGGGGTTTAGTCTTCGCGAGGGAGAAGGTCAGAATGAGGAAAGACTATCGGCGTCACCAATATTTTATCGACCCGATTGCCATCCATATCCATCACTTCGAAGCGCAAACTATTCCATTCAAAATGGTCAGCGGCGGTAGGGATGCGACCGAGATGAGTAATCACGAATCCGCCCAGGGTATGATAGTTCCCGCGTTGTTCGCCGGGTAATTCTGGCAGATCGAACAGTTGGCGAAATTTTTCTACAGAGACCATGCCATCCAATAACCAGGATCCATCCTCGCGCTGAACTGCTTGGGCATCTTCGGGTTGGTTTACCGAGGGAAGATCGCCGACGATCGCCTCTAAAATATCGTTAAGCGTCACCAAACCCTGAATCACTCCATATTCATCCACAGCTAAAGCAATATGAGTGCCGCTTTGTTTGAATAACTCCAAAACTTTCAGGGCCTTAGTATTTTCCGGGACGAACAGAGGTTGGCGGAGGGAGGCGGTCAAATCCAGGGGTTCCCCGCACAAACTGCTGGACAACAAATCGTTCACCTGGGCGACGCCGAGGACATTATCCAGGACATTTTGACACACAGGAAAGCGGGTGTGGGTGCTGTTGATAATTTTATGGCGGTTTTCGTCAGCGGAACTGTCCAAATTTAACCACACCACATCCGGGCGTGGGGTCATCAGGGAACTGACGCGGCGTTCGTCGAGGCGCAAAACGCGCTCAACCATTGCTTGTTCTTCTTCCTGGAAGGTACCTGCTTCGGTGCCTTGTTCGAGCAACAGCTTGATTTCTTCTTCAGTGACTTGGGGGTCTTCGGAGGGTTGAGCGCCCAGAATCCGCAGCACCAACTCCGTGGAAGCGCTCAACAGATGGATCACTGGTGCGCCAATACTCGATAGCATCCGCATGGGAACTGCAACCCGGGCGGCGATGCGTTCGGGATTATTCAATCCGAGACGTTTAGGGACCAGTTCCCCGAGGATGAGGGAGAGATAGGTAATGGTAACGACGACGAGCAATAAAGCGATCGCCCCACTGTAAGGCGAGATCGCCGGAAACTGTTGCAACTGTAGGCTCAGTTTTTCCGCCAACGTCGCCCCGCCAAAGGCACCGGCAAAAATGCCCACCAAGGTAATTCCCACCTGGACCGTGGATAAAAATCGATTCGGCGCATTGGCAAGTTCGAGGGCCACCTGAGCCTTGAGATTCCCTTGATTCGCCCATTGTTGGAGGCGGGCCTTGCGCGCCGAAACAATAGCAATTTCGGACATGGCAAATAGTCCATTGGCGAGAATCAACAGGAGAATGACTAAAATTTCAAAGCTAACAGAACTCATGTGTTGAAATTGCCCAAGATTTCGGCAAATAACGCGATCGCCCCAATTCTCATCCGATTATCCCCCCTGGCTCCTTGAAGTCCAACCGTGGCGATATTAGAGACGGTAGCATGTTTTGCGGGTCAGGGGTAAGCCAACGTCAGAATTGAGGATTTCGTTAGATTTGCAAGCTTCCCCGCTCATCTGAGTTCATCTGAGTTCGCGGGCTTCCTCTAAAATAAAATTAGGTCCACATCCTGATATGTTGCACAATAGAAAGATTTAGCGGTTTCGACAACCAATGGCCTTTTCTTCAGTTATTCGGACACTCGGGCGATCGCAGCTCACCCACGAACTCTTATCCAAACTGGATCGACACCATTGCATTCAGCTTAATGGCATCGGGCGCTTCCCCAAGGGATTAATCGCATCTACCCTCACTGAGACACAACAGCGTAACCTATTTGTAGTCACAGCAACTCTAGAAGAAGCGGGTCGCTGGGCGGCGCAACTGGAAACAATGGGTTGGCAGACGGTGCATTTTTACCCTACCTCGGAAGCATCTCCCTACGAATCCTTCGACCCAGAAGCGGAAACCATTTGGGGTCAAATGCAGGTGCTCGCCGATTTGGTGCAAGGGGAACAGAATCTCGCTATTGTCGCCACAGAAAGAGCGCTGCAACCCCATCTCCCACCACCGGCAGTATTTCAACCCTACTGCGTTACCCTCACCCCGGGGATGAGTTGGAACTCGAAAACCCTGGACGAACAATTGGCGCGGATGGGATACGATCGCGTCTCCCTGGTGGAAACCGAAGGGCAATGGAGTCGGCGTGGCGATATCGTGGATGTGTTCCCCGTGGCGGCACAATTACCCGTGCGGTTAGACTGGTTTGGCGACGAACTGGAACAAATGCGCGAGTTCGATCCGGCGACCCAGCGTTCTTTAGATAACATCGAGCGCTTGGTTCTCACGCCTACTAGCTTCAGTCCGATTATTTTGGGGAATTTACCGGAAGCATTGGTAGAACAACAGTGGGGATTAGACCCGGATGCGGAACAAACTCAAGACTTAGAACCGCGATCGCTTCATCGCTTCCTCGGCGTGGCATTCGATCGTCCCGCCTCGTTACTGGATTTCTTGTCCCCAGATACCCTAATTGCCATTGACGAACCCGATCGCTGTGCGGGACATGGCGATCGCTGGGTAGAACATGTGGAGGTTCATTATTCCACTCTCCCCTCGGATTCCCCCCAACTACCCCTTATTCACCGCAGTTTTACCCAATGTCTCGCTACCGCTACCCAGTTCGATACGCTTTATTTATCCGAACTTGCTAGCGATACCCATCAAGGCATCGAGGGAGTATTAGACGGGTTGAAATCCACTTTCCCCGATTCCTCTCTGGCAAATCCGGCGGTGTTTAATTTGGATAGTCGTCCGGTACCAGTGATGGCGCATCAGTTCGCCAAACTGGCCCAACTGCTGCGCGCACAACGCGATCGCGGATTGACTCAGTTTCTCATTTCCGCACAACCGAGTCGGTCAGTTTCTCTGCTGCAAGAACATGATTGCCCCGCTCAATACATTCCCAATCCGCGCGATTATCGGGCGATCGAAAAGTTGCAAATTCAGCATGTCCCCGTGGCGCTTAAATACAGCGGATTAGCCGAACTCGAAGGCTTTATTATTCCGGTATTTCGGATTGCAATTATCACCGATCGCGAATTTTACGGGCAGCACTCTCTCGCCACTCCCACCTACGTTCGCAAGCGTCGCCGCGCAGTGTCGAAACAGGTGGATCCGAATAAACTGCGTCCGGGAGATTATGTGGTTCACCGCAATCACGGTATCGGCAGATTTACCAAGTTGGAAAAACTGCAAAACCGCGAATATTTAGTAGTAAAATATTCTGATGGAATTTTGCGCGTGCCGGTGGATCAACTGGATTCTCTCTCGCGCTTCCGCACCACCGGCGGGAAAAAGCCCCAACTGAACAAACTCACGGGCAAAACTTGGGAAAAAACCAAGAATAAAGTCCGCAAGTCAGTGAAAAAACTGGCGGTGGATTTACTCGAACTGTATGCGAAACGCTCGAAACAGCAGGGGTTTGTCTATCCGGCGGATATGCCTTGGCAAGAAGAAATGGAGGAGTCTTTCCCTTATCAACCGACGCCGGATCAGTTAAAGGCGACGCAAGATATTAAGCGGGATATGGAAAGCGATCGCCCGATGGATCGTCTGGTGTGTGGCGATGTGGGATTTGGCAAAACGGAAGTGGCAATTCGCGCTATTTTTAAAGCTATTACTGCCGGCAAACAAGTGGCGATGTTAGCGCCAACCACGATTTTAACCCAGCAGCATTACCACACGATTAAAGAACGGTTTGCTCCCTATCCGATTGAAGTGGGATTGCTCAATCGCTTCCGCACGCAACAAGAACGACGCGAAATTAAAAAACGCCTCGCTACTGGGGAATTAGATGTGGTAGTAGGGACTCACGCCCTGTTAGGAAAAACCGTAAAATTCCGCGAGTTGGGATTGCTGGTGGTGGATGAAGAACAGCGCTTTGGCGTGAATCAAAAGGAAAAAATTAAAGCGCTGAAAACTCAGGTGGATGTGCTGACTTTGACGGCGACGCCCATTCCTCGGACTCTATACATGTCCCTATCTGGTATTCGCGAGATGAGTTTGATTACTACCCCCCCGCCCTCCCGGCGTCCAATTCAAACCCACTTAGCGCCTCGCGATTGGGAAGCGGCGCGCACCGCAATTCGCCAAGAACTCGATCGCGGCGGACAGGTGTTTTATGTGGTTGCGCGCGTAGAAGGGATTGAGGAAATTGCCGGGAAACTGCGCGAAATGGTGCCTAACGCCCGGATTGCGATCGCTCACGGGCAAATGGAACCCTCGGAACTCGAAGCGATTACTATCGCTTTTAGTGCGGGGGAAGCAGATATCCTGGTCTGTACCACGATTATCGAATCCGGTTTGGATATTCCTCGGGTGAATACGATTGTGATCGAAGATGCTCACCGTTTCGGGTTGGGACAATTATATCAACTTCGCGGTCGCGTCGGACGGGCGGGGATTCAAGCTCATGCTTGGTTGTTTTATCCCCCGAATGGTACCTTGACCGATGAGGCGCAAAAACGCTTGCGGGCGATTAAGGAGTTTACCCAGTTGGGGTCGGGTTATCAGTTGGCAATGCGCGATATGGAAATTCGCGGCGTGGGGAATTTGTTGGGGGCGGAACAGTCGGGCCAAATGGATGCGATCGGGTTTGATTTGTATATGGAAATGCTGGAAGAATCGATTCGCGAAATTCGCGGTCAAGAAATTCCCCAGGTAGACGAAACTCAAGTGGATTTACATCTAACGGCTTTTGTCCCAGCGGATTATATCCCGGATTTAGACCAGAAGATGAGTGCTTATCGTTCCGTGGCGTCGGCGCTTTCTCGGGCAGAATTGGCGGAAATCGAAGCCGATTGGCGCGATCGTTACGGTCCGCTTCCCCCTCCCGCTAAACAACTGATCCGGATTATGGAACTGAAGCAAATTGCCAAAAAATTAGGCTTTTCTCGGATTAAACCGGAAGGACAACAACATGTGGTTCTCGAAACCCCAATGGAAGAACCCGCATGGAATTTGCTCAAGCAAAATTTACCCGCGAATTTGCAGGAAAAATTTGTCTATACTCCCGGAAAAGTTACGGTTCGTGGGTTGGGCGTTTGGCGCGCCGACCATCAGTTGGAATTTTTAATCGAGGGGTTGCGTAAAATGCAAGGCGCACTCCCAGAAACTGCGATCGCCCAGGGTTGATTCTCTCCCGCAAATGTAGGTGGGTACCGCCCACCGTCTCTTGAAAAATCCTCCTCCGGAGAATGGTAATTCACCACCTTGCTTATCAAGCAATCACCCTACGGTGGGCAGTACACACCCTACATTTAAACCTCCAATTCCCAATTTTATTCTTGTTCATCATCAAACACCGGCGTCCAAATTTCTCGGATGGGTAATTCCCACCCGGGAAACAATTCTGCAACCGTTAAAATATCTTCCTCTCCCAACACTATCGGTTCCCCACTGGCGCGATAAACCGTCACGGTTAATTCGTCTGGGTCGATAAGAATACCCACCTGCGCTCCTAATTCGAGGAAATTCTCTATTTTCTGTTTTAAAGCAGCAATTCGGTCGTTTTGGGATTTGATTTCGACTACCAAATCGGGAACTAATTCGGCAAAATAACGCACGCTTTGCTTCAGGCGAGAGGCGCGCACAAAGGAAACATCCGGGGCGGTTAGATTGCGATCGCTGACAATAAAACCCCCGGCAGAATCAAATACTCGCCCCAAACGGCCCGGGTAAACCCAATTACCAAGCAGTCGGCTGAAAATACCACCTATTTCGCTGGAAACAATATCTGACGGTCCCACAATCTGTATTTTCCCCTCTTTCAATTCTAATTGATAGGCTAAACCCGCTTCGGAGAGGGTGCTTTGCACGGTTTCTAAGTCTTTCACACTCATCATAGACATGAATTCAATCTCCTATTACGTCCGGGGTTAATTGTTTATTTTAGCTGATGTAAAGTGGGCATCTCTCACCCTAAATTCTTAGAGCTGGAAAAAACTTTACCGACAGCGCCAAAGTTATTTCGCCCCCAGCGCCCCGCCCCATCAGTGAAAAAAACTGTACCGCTAACCGGAATAGTTTTTTGGCCACCAGCGCCCTATCGGTGAAAAAAACTGTACCGCTAAC
>NZ_JAJENT010000379.1:0-26168 GCF_035615515.1 Phormidium sp. CCY1219 | reverse complement strand
GACTTATGTGCAATGCTTTTATTGCGATACGGAAGCTGTCGGGTGGGCATTGCCCCGTGCCTTGCAGATGAGTATCTAGGAAGCCAGAGCAATGCCCACCTTACTCTACTACTCTACTCAATTTTTTCAGAGTCCCGGAAAATACGGACACTGGAAACCGAAAACCTGTGGAAACCGCGCAGGGTTGAATCAGCGATTTGGCGGATGTATTTTCGATTGTAGCGACGCAAAATAGAAAAGTGCATGAAACAGGTTCTAGATTAGAAACCGGGTTTTTGACATCAGATTAATTCCCATAAGAAATTAGAGCCAAAAACCCGGTTTTTTTGTCCAATCAACTTCATACAAAACCGAGGCACTAGATAGCTCGCGCAGCTCATTTTGCCAAACCCTAGTTAACTTTAGCAAGAGGATTTGCGCGAGACAGATTGTCGGAGATTATCTAATTTTGGGGAAAGAGTTGATAATGCAAAAACAGTTAATGAAGCGCTCTCCACGCAAAGATCCATTTATCGCGCAATTTTTAGCCAGCATTCCGCCAGAAATTGCCTCTAGCTTTACCGATGAGCAACTTACGGCGTTAAAAGGGGCATTTGGCAAACGCGGATGGAATCGTCATCCGGTGGATATTCGCATGAGCGTGCCATTTCCGCGACCAGGGTTTTATATTGTTTTATTGGGAGGACGAGAGCGGCGATCGCGCCAGCGTCGGCAAGGGGATCGCAACCTTCATGGTTTGTGGACTTGGAGGAATAGTGCAGTCATCGTCTCATTTACTTTGGCGATAATGAGTGCTGGGATTGGGGGAGTATATACGGTGGAAAAGTCCCTTGATTTGCTGTCAAAAAAGCGACCTTTCCATCCCACGGCAATTCCCTGGATATCCGACGCAGAAACCTGCGAAAAAACTGACAGAGTGTGGCGAGATTCAGAATGCCTAGATTTCGAACACAGTCCGGATTTTTAGGGAAAAAAATCCGGTATGAACCCCAAGAATGCGGGAATAGTAGTCGCGATCGCGCAGACTGTGTGATTGCTTGGGGGAAGCCGCGGTGGGGGGAGGGCAAGCAAAGAAGACGCGGAAAAAGGAGCGGTTGCATCAATTGCACAGACCCCAGGAGCGAGACTGCGATCGCCTCTCCCATCGCCATCGCCCCTGGAATCTGGGGAAAATTACTCGCGAGACTGACCATCGCGACGGCCCAATTCATAAACGCCACAGCTCACGCAGGCAATCATCCCCACACTAATCGCCCAACTTTTGCCCAGAGTTAGTTGCACCCCCCAATTGCAGAAGCTACCGATTAATAGAAAAGGCACGATACTGAATACGGAAGCATAGAAGGCATTTTGTGCTTCTCGGGCGCGACGAGTGCGCTCAAATTCTTCTTCTGAGGTATAGAGCGATCGCTCGGCAAAATTAAACCAGCGATTGAGTTGCTCGATGGTCCACTCGCTGACCCCAGACAAGCCCAAATACAGAGCCAGGGACCACAAACACGCCCCAGCGATCGCCGTAGCATCCAATCCGAATCGAAACGGAAAAATCTCAGTCAACATAGATAAGGTACCAGTAGAACAGAATCGATCGGGCGATCGATATTTCCCGGAATTTTAACAAACCTTAAGAATCCATATCGTTAGAGTGGAGAACATTTTTTCATCAGCCCCCAGTGCCGCATTCTCGTTCCAAGTCAGTTTCGGCAGGATTTTATTATCTTATGCAACGGTTGGAAAAAACTTATGGTTGCCCTCAAAATAAAGTTTTTTCCCACCGTTGCCCCGTTTATCCCATGCCAGGAAACACCCCGCTTTCCCCTTCAGTAGTAGAAAACGCGATCGCGGAGTAAAATAAGCAGCTGTAGCCTTGTTTTTCCTTGCCGAAGAATTTGGCAACGGTTCGGTGAAATTTGCCGATGACCAGCCGAAATTGCACGGATTCTTCCCCAGGCAAAATGAACGATGGTTCACGTCAGGAACTCTCTCAGGAACCAACCCCACGACTCAAGTCAAGGGGGCTTGTACTCCTAATCCCTGACCCGCCTAAGACCCATGCGGTCTGCGTTACCCCGAAGCGTTAAAATTCAATCCCTGGGATGCGCTGCCACTTCCAGGCTCTAGACCCGAGGGGTTAAACCGCCGGATCTTAGTTAAAGCGCTACCCCTTGGAACCTAGGGAGGGGTAACCTCGATCGCGGACCGCGCGCCGTCCCACGGCGAAGCGCGAACCCGTTGCGAGAGGCAAACATGACCCCCTTTGGGAAAGGGAGGTGAAAACACCTTCCCGATGCCGATCGGGTAGGATTGCACGAATCCGTCACTGTGCGGACCAGAGGCAAACAGAATCGGGTCGAACCTCGCATTTCCCTATCCTTAGCGGAGGGGGCGATCGAAAACAGGCTTCGCGGAGAGGATGGCCACCTGTATCCCATTTAAACAGGCCCTGCGGGGCGGTTGTTGGTGCAAAGGAGAGAATTTTCTTTCCTGAAGATAAATCACAGGGGTTTTCATTCTCTGCCTTGCTAACGCTGAGTTTTGATAAGAATTTGCCGAGGTGATGGTGTCGGAGAAAAGCACCGCCGAGGAAAAAGCCTCCCATCCCATCAGCGAATTGGCAAAAATTAACGGCATTGTCGTCAAAAAGGGTTCAAATCGATTCATAATGTTATCTGCGGTTGAGGAGTGTAAGGAATGCCCCAAAAATTGATGCCACTTCTAAGGAACAAAAAGTTGCCCCGCTGGGCGAGAATTGTCTCGATCGCTGCCCTGGCTTGGATTTGCGTTTTGGTAATCCAATTGCAGCCCCAAGTCAGTCATGCCTTGGAAACCAATCGCAGCGAGATTGCCACAGGCAGCCAATGGAAAGGTGCCTCATTTCCCGTAGAAAACTTTCGAGGATATACCTCTCCATTTGGCTATCGTCGTTCCCCCACCGGGGGCTACAGTCGAGAATTTCACTCGGGCTTAGACATTGCCGCGCCGATGGGAAGCTACGTCCGCAATTGGTGGGCGGGGACGGTAGTTGATGCGATCGACGATAGTCGCTGCGGCATCGGTCTGGTGATTGAATCGGGAAACTGGGAGCATATTTATTGCCACATGCAAGGCGACGTGCAAACGATTCGAGGTCGGCGCTACTTAGTCGATCGCACCGGGGGTTTGCAAATTGCTGAAGGGCAAAGAATTGCAGCAGGCATTCGCATTGGTCGCGTGGGAATGACCGGGCGCAGCACAGGCCCTCATCTCCACTGGGGTCTGAGATACAATGACGAATGGTACGATCCGGCGTTAATTTTGCGAGCCATGTATGGTTCCGCTCGGCGCGTTTCGATGGAACCCTAGGCCACGCCTGAGTTCGGTTTTCATTGGCCGCTTTCAATCCCGGCGTATCCGCCAAAATCGCTCCGGTCCCGAGGAGGGGGAAACAGACACCAGCCACAATGTCTTGACCTGGTTCTTCTCCGGAGCGATTCCTTTTGGGCAATTAATGAGTAAAAATTTATATGGCTATATCGTTGTGAAACGGAAAATGAAAATGGTGCGTTACTGGGTAAAAGTAACGCACCTGAGACATGAACGGGGAAACCACTAGGGCGTCGGTTCGGCAATCAATCCACCGGATGGGGAAGCGGGTGGGGGACCCTAAGAGGTTGCAACTCGATCGCGATTGGATGAAGCCACCCGGTTGATTGCTTCTACTAAAGCGAGGCTCTAGGGATTATTGGCGATGAGCTGTTTTTCTGGCAGTTCGGTATATTCGGCAACAATTTCGCGGAAGCGAT
Source organism: Phormidium sp. CCY1219 (assembly GCF_035615515.1). GTDB lineage: Bacteria > Cyanobacteriota > Cyanobacteriia > Cyanobacteriales > Laspinemataceae > CCY1219. The sequence goes on along the minus strand of NZ_JAJENT010000379.1, from coordinate 22,386 downwards.
CGCCTTCGATGGTTTCTTCGTCTAAGAGAATGTCCACCAGGCGATCGAGAAGTACCCGGTGTTCGCGCAAAATTTGACGCGCTTGTTCGTAGCAGTGAACCGCGATCGCCCGCACTTGGCGATCGACCAGGGTGGAAATTTCTTCCGAGTATTCCGACTTCGGCATCAAGTCGCGACCCAAAAACACCTCATTATTTTGGGTTTCTAAGGCAAATGGCCCTAACTCCGACATGCCGTAGCGCGTCACCATTTCCCGGGCCAAGTCCGCCACTACCCGCAGGTCATTGCTCGCACCAATGGTCACTTCCGCCTCGCCAAACACCTCTTGTTCTGCCGCTCTGCCCCCTAGGGTAATCGTCAGTCGGTCCATCAGCCACCCCCGGGTATAAAGACCGCTATCGATGGTCTCTTCGTTAAAACTTTGTTGGGCGAACCCACCCACCCCGCCAGAACGGGGGATAATCGTGACTTTATTCAGGGGGTCGGAATTTTTCAGCAGGGTCATCAGCAAGGCGTGACCTACTTCGTGGTAAGCAATCAAGCGCTTTTTCTTGCTGTCGAGCAAAGGCGTCAGTTGCAGACCCACGGTAATGCGATCGATCGCATCGTCAACTTCCAATGGCCCGATCGCATCTTTGCGTCGTCGTCCGGTTAAAATCGCCGCTTCGTTGAGCAGGTTGGCCAAATCCGCACCGGAAAAGCCCGGTGTCCGACGGGCGATCGCCTCTAAGGACACTTCCGCAGACAGTTTCTTATTGCGGGCATGAACGTCCAAAATTCCCAAGCGACCATTGTAACTCGGCAAATCCACAATCGTTTGGCGATCGAATCGACCCGGGCGCAACAGAGCGCGATCGAGTACGTCCGGGCGGTTGGTAGCGGCAATAATAATCACCCCGGAATTTCCCTCAAATCCATCCATCTCGGTGAGCAATTGGTTGAGGGTTTGTTCCCGTTCGTCGTTACCACCGCCAATCCCCGCACCGCGCTGACGCCCTACAGCATCAATTTCATCGATAAATACGATCGCCGGCGCATTTTCTTTCGCTTTGCGGAACAAATCCCGCACTCGGGAGGCCCCGACTCCCACAAACATCTCCACAAACTCGGACCCGGAAATGCTGAAAAACGGAACCCCAGCTTCTCCGGCGATCGCTTTGGCGAGCAAGGTCTTACCCGTCCCCGGCGGTCCGACTAACAGCACCCCTTTCGGAATCTTCGCCCCCACCGCCGTGAACCGTTCCGGCTTTTTCAAAAAGCTGACCACTTCTTCGAGTTCTTCTTTGGCTTCTTCGATGCCCGCTACATCATCAAACATCACCCCGGTTTTGGCGTCCATCTGGAACCGGGCGCGGGATTTGCCAAAGCTCATCGCCTGGTTCCCCGCTTGGGACGATCGCCGCACGATCGCCATCAGCCCGCCGATTAATAGCACGATCAGCAAGATGTTGGCGGCGATGCCAAATGCCGCACTCGGATCTCGCGAGGGCTGCACGTCGAGTTCGATGGTCTCCGCACTTCGGTTTTGTTGGGCAATTTTTTGGAACAACTCCGGGTGGCGATCGAACAGGGGCACCTCTACGGTCTCTTCTCTATTCTCTAAGCGCACTCTCGCCACGTCTTGGGCCGGGTCGATGACCACCCGCTCTACTTCCCCGGCATCGATTCTACGCAACAGTTCGCTGTAACTGAGGGCGTTCTCCTGGTTCTGCGCCAACACCGGCGTTGCAAGCATCACCCCTTGCGCTACCAAGGTTGAGGCCACAATTGTCTGTACGCTCCACCGGATGCGCTCCAGGGAAAATACTCCCTTCGCTCCCCGATTCCTCCCCTTTCGACTCTCGCTCTTACCAGTGGGGTGCGCCGAGTCTGATGCGATCTCAAAGCCATTTCCGAACCTCGGCGAATGTCGCGCTCTGTGATTCGCCGTTTTATTCTCGATCCATTTTGTCCAAAAACCTTTCATGTTCAATCGCTCTTGACCTGCTGCGTTGTGGAAGTTGTCTGTGCCCGAGTTCTTCGGTAAACCCTCGGCAGGGATTTATCAAAATCTTTACTTTTCTATTGTATTTCAATCCCGAAAATGGGTTCTTCAGCCTCGGCTACCTAGGCTCCTATTTTACCAAATTTCCGTTAAACTCCCTCGGCGTAGGGCCAGCCGCACTAATCTAACCCTGCCTCCTCTACAAACAGCGAAGTCAGGACCTTTCGCTCGATCCTGACTCCGGGGTGGGTTCTTTGCTCTTTTTCCTCTCTTGAGGATTCTCTCGGGATTAAATCATATTCATACCAACTTCATGTTAAAGGTCAGAAAAATTTTACGGAAAGGGGGATTGACAACAGGGAGAATCCGTGCTATATACCTGACAACAAAGCATCAAAGACAAACCGGGATCGAGGCAGAGGCGCGATCGCGCCTCTGCACCGATTCGGATCCCCAACTGCCAATCGCGGATCTCTCTGGCTGGAGATCGTCCCGGATCCAGAGCAGATCGGATAAATTTTGAAAAAACTGTCAAAGGTTTCGCTGCAGCGGCTTGTGGATCTCTCTGGCTGGCGAGGGTTCCGGATCCAAAGCAGATCGGATAAATTTTGCAAAAACTCTCAAAGGTTTCGCTGCAGCGGCTCGCTGAGATAATCAAGTGTTGAGCATTGCAGGGAAATCATCAGCGACGAAGCGCAGATAGTTCTCGTCGTCTCGGGGCATGAAATCGAAATCCCACAATCAAGCAATTTGCAAGGGGTTTACGATGACATGACCACCACAAGCATGAGAGCCGCCACACTTAAGGTGACTACCTGCAGGGCAATGGTGCCAGCTAACCATCGAAACGGCTTCCAAGTGTATTCCATGATTCACTCCTCCTAGAAACTGATGCAAGACTGAAGTAAACGTTCAGAAGAATGCTTGTTAATTATTGCCTCAGAATTGCGAATCGATCTGCGATCGATATCACAATTCCTAGAGACGGCGATCGGATCGTTTGGGTTTCGTGCGATCGCAAAATTCCTCGGTTGCTTACCGTGAGAGACATTGAGTAAATTACCCCCTCAATTTACACTGCCTGCTTTTACCGGAAATCCCCCTTTTGGTTGAGTTACACCTCAATGGGAAATCCACTCTTCCAGATAGATTTATCTTGCATTTGACTGACCTCCGGCTGATTTACAAAGTTTGTATTTTAGCCTCTTAAAGGAAAAACGGCGAGTGCGATCGCCCAAACCTATCTTAGCATAAATTTTTAACTTGCAGTATTATTGCCCCTTTCCATTGCACTTAACCCTTGTCATGGTTGAAATTACTTTGTTTTTCAGTTTACCAAAACCTGCAATTTAGATGTTGTGTCCTTGGGGGATCGCCGAATATATCAGAGGAAAAATAGAAAGGGTGCTGTGCTGATTGGTTTTTCAAATCAATCGACCCTTGGATGATGGAATTTAGCGCCCAAGAAAAACCCGTTTTCGGTACGGAAAACGGGTACTCAAATCGCCCTTTACTCGTTGCACTGGGCATCTCATTTAGGAGGGTGGGATAAGCGATCCCGGTTTACCTCTTGCCTGGAGGCGATCGCCTTTCCCAAGGCTATGCCCTTAATGATGATGGTGATGGTGATGAGAATGGGTGTGAGATGACGATCCCTCGGTTTCTGGAGCCATAGGCGCGGCTTCCGAGAGCAGGGCTTCGATTTGCGGACTCGCCCACTGCGCCGCCATTTGGAGAAATTCCGGACGTTCGTTGACGCAAGGCATCTGGATGTAAGCCACATCAGAATGCTGGCTCTCTAAAGCGTGAATGATATGGTGAACGTCAAGCAAAGTTTCGTGATTTTCCGTAGCAAAGCCAATCGGCATAAACACCACCGCCTGGGCACCCAGTTGAATCAAGTTATCCGCCGCCAACTTCGCATTGGGTTGCGTCCACTCGATTAACGGGGTTTGGTGATTGAGCCAACCCACGGAAATTAACGGATACTTGTTAATCAGTTTTTCGCGCACCGCCTCGTACAGGGCTTGACTTTCGGTAATACCAGAGGTAAAGCCCTTCGCCTTGTGGGGACATCCGTGGTTCATCAGCACGATCCCAATTTGCGAGGGAAGGTAATTCCCCGCCAGTTCGGCGGCGATGGTTTGCTCCACCATCTGCGCCATTAAATCAATATAGGCAGGTTCGTTATAGAACGAGGGGATATAGCGCATTCCCTTCACCCAGGGGTCTTCGGGATTATCCTCTAGCTTCTCTAAGGCGCGGTTGACCTGTTCTACGGCGATCCCGCTGGTGAAAATGGAATCCACCACCAGCAGGGGGTAAATCAGCAGTTTTTCAAATCCTTGGGCTTTGATTTCGGCGATGACTTGCTCGGGAAGGAAGGGGGCGCAGAAGTTAAAGGCTTTGAAGACTTGCACGCGATCGCCCCACTGTTGTTGCACTTCGCCCTCGATCCCCGCCCGCTGCTTTTCAAAAATGGCATTGTGCGGGGAAATGAAGTTTCCATGCTGGTGATTCCATTCGTGGAAGTCAAATACCGCTAGCAGTTTGGCCAGTGGCGGATAGAGCCAGGTGGGCACCGGGGCAAACTTGGCGGTGAGTAAATTTAGGGCTTGTTCGTTGTAATTGGCGAAGTCGTCGTAGCTTTCGACTTCTCCGTAACCCATGAGCAATACGGCGACGCGATCGCTGCCGCTTGTCATTTCGGGCGTTGCTTGCTGTTTTTCGGGAGTGGCAACCACTTTGCGTTTCCTCGGCTTAAATTATCTTTCAACACAAAGGCAAAGAGTAAATTTCTGGCCAAATTTGTCCTTTACCCCTTGCCAATTTTTTTCTTTCCTCTTAGGGTAACATCCCCTCGGGGGGGAGTGGATGTCGCCAGATTGTGAATTGGTAACGCTCAATTGTCAATTCTTTATATTTTCCCGGGTTCTCCATCCTGGTGTGGCAACATCCCTATTGCAGTATCAGAACTTGTAATCCGTTCGGTTGCTGAATTGCCGATCGGTAATTGATTCTCCACCCGCCCCATGCCCTTTGGCGCGATTCTCGATTGCCAATTGTTGATTTGGGTCTATCCGATCCTCGGGTTGGCCGTTACAATCCGTTACCTTTCTTGATAAAAATTGACCCCTTGGCTCTTGACGTTCCTCTTTCCGGCAACATACGATAAATCTATCTGGAGGAGGATGACGAAGGCTTTTGACTTCATTATCCATCCCACTCCTTCAACGTGAGGCAGTCAACTCGATTTTTAATCGTTCGCACAATACTATGACGTTCAAAATTCTCAGCCTAGATGGCGGTGGCATTCGGGGAGTTTTATCCGCCAGAATTCTCCAGCAGGTAGAAACGACCCTCAAAGAAAAAACCGGGCAGGCACTACATGAATACTTCGACTTGGTGTCTGGCACATCCACCGGCTCGATTCTGGCAGCCGGAATTGCCTGTCAGATGAACGCTCAGGCAATGATTGACCTCTACCTGCAAGAGGGCAAAAATATCTTCCTAGACTCGGTACGTCAGCAGCGCGGATGGCGCAAAGTGAGTCAAGCGGTGGGCGCTAGGGTATTGTACCCCCACGAACAGGGCGATCGGGGGTTGACCAAAGTATTACAGAAATATTTGAAACACCCAGAGTTAGGGTCCCCGACGATGAGTCAGATAACTCAACCCAAAATTCTGATTCCCGCCTATGACGTTTATTCCCGCAACACAACCTGGTTTGTCAATGGCAACCCCAATGCATGGTATCACAATCTGGGACTCTGGCAAATTTGCACCGCTTCAGCGTCAGCCCCCACTTTTTTCCCCCCGTATGAACTTCCCTACAACGAAGAGCAAAGTCTGCCCCATATCGATGGTGGGGTATCGGCAAATAACCCGGCGTTAGTGGCGATCGCCCATGCCTTGTATATAGAAAAAGCCAACGGATTAAAATTGAGCGATATTTCCGTCCTCTCCATTGGCACGGGCAATACCACTCAGGTCTACAGCTATGAAGAAATCAAAAATTGGGGACAGTTACGCTGGGCGGAAAATATACCCAATATGTTTATGAGTCCCGCTTCTCAAATTTCTGAAGCGATCTGCTGGCAAATCCTCGAAAGTGGCGGCGGGGATTATCTGCGTTTGGATTTCGATCTCAACGAACGATTGCAAGGAGACCCACAACCCGGTCGCTTGCGCGAACCCCTACAGGAAGGGTACAATAAATATATCTATCGCCTGAAAGGTAAGGATACACCTGTCAGTGAAGATATGGACAATCCCGAGAATTGCCCAATCCTGATAGAGGCAGCAGAATGCTATCTGGAATGCGGTAAAGCCTATTATCGGAACGCAACCGATCCAGTGCCGGTGCAAACGGCGATCGAACAGTTTATCGCATCCCAGTAAGCCCTCACAGATGAGCAAATCCGCCGATCGCACCCTCGCACTTTACCGCGATCGGGGATTCTCCGCCCGAAACATCCATGCCCCTAGCTCACAGCAAAGATTCGGCGTGGGTTTAAACAGTAGTAGACCCCAGGATCCGGCGGGGATTTTAATCCCCTGGGGGTGTTGCTGCAAGAGAATTATTGCCCAAGTCAGAGGTTAAGTTTATAACCTATTTGCAATTTACAATAATTTGTTTCGGTATAGTGTTATGAGAAAGGTTGCAATATAGTAACAAAAAACGATTGAAGCGATCGCCTCATCAACCCCCCACTGATGCACGGCGGGTGGTGCCGCGAATGTAGTTACATGGTCGAGAGTATCCGGGATAACTTTACCAAAACTTTACAAAGTTGCTCTTGACGTTAATCTGTATTAAGAAATACCATAGATCTATCTCCAGGAGGAGAACAAACCGTCAGGTTGGGTGTATCGGAACCCCAAGACATGGGTGCATGGCGCGGCCAGGGCGAATGCCTCCGGGACATTCTCGCTCCTTGCCCGTGAGTTCGTCAGAGTGGGCGAACTCGACAATCAGAGTAAATTTTAAACCAGGGTATAGGCAAGCCAGCCGCAGAATTATATTTGGTGGCTAAATTTAAGCAATGCTCTACGGTTGGCCGAGCAATCGTCGCTTGCGGCAACCGTAGGAACAAGCTGTGCTGCGTGAATTTCCCTCAAATTTAGGAGAACTGTCCGAGGCATTATAAATCCATGAAATCCAGCGTTGAAAGAGACATCCCGTCAGCGGGAGAAGAGAGTCCCGAAACGATAAAGGAGATATTTTGGCAGCACTGGCAAGAGCATGATACCGATAGTTGTTGGCAATCTGCTCCGAGAGATGCCAGTTAAATTGGCAAAATCTTTTCACAAAATTAGGGAGTCAACCGTCTAATAAATAGAAGCATCTAGCATAGCTCTGGCTTCTGCGGAAGCGAGGAGCGGCTGGCGTCCCCGCGCGGGCCAGCAAATTAACCCTTAACCGTATCGAATTAACCCAATTATGGCTGCCTTGAATTTTAACGAAGACAACTACTTGCAACAATATCCAGATGTGGCACAAGCGGTTGCCGATGGCTCATTTGAGAGCGGTTTTCAGCATTGGACAATATATGGGTTTAAGGAAGGAAGGACGCCGGAAGTCCGTTTTAACGAGCAATTTTATCTCGACTATTATCCCGATGTAGCCGCCGCCGTCAATAACGGGGATTTCTACAGTGGTTTGCAACATTATGCAATCTTTGGCGCAGGCGAAGGTCGGACGATGGTAGGGAGTGCCACGCGACCCGGTTCGCAACTGCAAGAAATTTTAGACCGAGGGGTTTTGCGGGTTGCCGTTGATGACGATGCGATCGGATTTAGCAACCGAGAAGCAGATGGTTCTTTTAGTGGGATTGGCATTGATTTTAGTCGCGCGATCGCCACTGCTTTGTTTGGCAATCCTGATGCGATCGAATATATAGTCGTCGAAGCGGGACAAGACTTTAATGCGGTTGCCAATGGGACAGTGGATATCGCCGCCACTTTGCCCACTCATTCAGTGTTGCGCGATGCCAGTTTGGGAGTGGATTATTCACCGACCGTGTTCTTCGATACCCAAGGGGTGATGGTGCGAGGGAACAGTGGGATTAGTTCGGTGGAACAATTGCCAGAAACTACTATTGGAGTATTAGCTGGAACTCGCTCTCAGCAAAACTTAGAAGATGCGGCGCAACAAGCGGGAGTAACTCTAAATATCCAAACTTTTTCCTCTCAAGATGACCTCTTTGCTGCTTACGATGCGGGACAAATCGGTGCAGTCTCGATGAATCGCGGGGGGCTGAGCAATCGCATTCCCACCTTATCTAATCCGGGGAATCAAGTGATTTTAAACGAGAACTTGGGGAAAGAACCGTTAGGACTCATCCTGCCGGAAAACCAGTCCGAATTTGCCGATGTAGTCCGCTGGGTAGTTAACGCTCCCATTCAAGCGGAAGTTTTTGGCATCAACTCCCAGAATGTGAATGAATTTCTCAATGGCAATACCGACATTAAGCGGTTCTTAGGAGTAGAAGGAAATTTAGGCGAATCCCTGGGAATCTCCAATGACTTCGCCCTAAAAATCATCCAACAAATCGGCAACTACGAAGAGATTTATAACCGCAACTTCGACGAAACCGCACTACCCCGCAATCTCAACGAACTGATGTTTGTGGAACCAGAAGGGCAGCTATTTTATCCGCCCTTTTCCGGTAGCGATACAATCAGCGTGCCCTTGGTGGATAACGATAACCGCAACGTTTTGCAGGAAGTCTTAGACCGAGGTTTTGTGCGCGTCGGGGTGAGAAATGAGGCTCCCGGACTGGGTTTTGCCGATGCCAACGGCAACTTAAGCGGATTTGATGTGGATTTGGGGCGGGCCGTAGCAGCAGCGGTATTTGGCGACCCCAATGCCGTAGAGTTCGTGGTTCAGACATCCGCCGCCCAGCGCTTCAGCGATGTTGCCAACGGCATTGTGGATATTACCAGTCGCAACACCACCCACAACCTCAAGCGGGATGCCCTGCTGGGGGTAGATTATGCGCCGATTAATTCTTACGACGCTCAATATGTAATGGCTCGCAGTGATAGTGGCATTACCTCTTTTGAACAGCTTGAAGGTCGTCGAATTGGTGTCAGTTCCGGGACAACTTCTGAGACGAAGCTGCGAGAAAGACTGGACTCTCTGGGGGTTAATGCGGAAGTCGTCACCTCTAGTAATTTCCAAACTCTATTTGACAGTTATATTAACGGCGAACTCGATGTCATCACTGGCGATGGCACCTTGATTCTCTCCAGTCTTCTGACTTTACCCCCCGAACAGCAAAACCTGTCGCAGCCGCTTCCTGGAGTCTTGGGAGAGGAACCTTTAGCAATGGTAGTGGATGAAAACCAATCCCAGTGGAAGGATGTGGTTTCTGGGGTGACTTATGCCCTTTATGAAGGAGTAGAACTGGGTTTGACTTCAGAAAATGTGGCTGAAGCCGTTAATAGTTCCGACCCAGTTGTGCGCCGCTTTTTGGGCGCGGAAGGAAATATCGGAGCAAGTTTGGGTTTGCCCAATGATTTCGCTTTGAATGCGATTTCCGCTGTGGGCAATTTGAGTGAGATGACAGCCCGGAGTTTTCCCGGTCTTCCGGTTGGCGTTGTCGGTACGGATGACGGTTATGTTTCCATTCCTTTTGCTTGATTTTGTGCCGTCGGGGGAATTTATAACTCTCACCTGACCACAATAAATCCTGTAGATTTCCTGTCAATTCATTGGAGTCGTGACATGATGCTGATGCCAACCCCTCCTCATCAACTTCTACCCCTAACAGAAGAACAACAACTATTAAAACGCTTTGCCGCAGGTGAAATAAATGCTTTCTGGCAATTGTTTCAACAGTACCGCGACCACCTATGGCGTTGCTGTCTCAAATGGACAAAGGGCAACTCAACCGAAGCCGAAGACCTGCTGAGTCAGGCGATGCTGAAAGCCTGGGAAAAAGTGCAAAAATTCGCCGGAAAAATCGATAATTTCAAGTCTTAGCTAACGACCCTGACTCGTAATTTTTGGATCGATATAACCCGTCGCCGAGGAAGCAGCGGAGTTGAAGATATGGAAGTTTATGGCGAGCAACATGAGCTAGGACTGGTTTCGGTTGAGCAGACGCCAGAAAGCGCTTTGGAGAGTGAGGAGAAAAACAGGGTGATTTGCCGCGCCATTGAGGAGTTACCGAATTGGTTGCGCGAGACGTTTATTTTGCACTATTATCGAGGACTCTCCAATCAAGAAATCGCGCAACAGCAAGAGATTTCTGATGTAAATGTCCGCCAGCGCATCTCTCGGGCGCGGAAAATTTTGGCTATTGAGTTGCGCGGATATTTTATCGGCGACAGGGCAACGGAATCAGACACAGGGAAGGTAGCAGCAAAACCAGCGAAGTCTAAGAAAGGGACAAAGAAGCCTGCTGAAACTGAAGCGATCGCAGCTAAGACGGTGACAGTATCCGAAGTGGTAGAAGAAGTAGGGGCTGTGGTTGAGGAACCCCAGGAAACAGCAGGATTTGTACAGGCAATTGATACCACATCCGGCTGGCAAAAGTCTTTGAGTCTTGCCCGATCGCATAAGGCACAGATATCTGAGTGCGATCGGCTCGTTTCGCATCACTCTGAGGGGAAGGTATTGGGCGATCGGGACTCGCCACTGAGCCGAAAAATGAGCAGGGGTGCAGCTTGGAAGCAGTTTTACGAAGTGCAGGGCGTTTCAAAAAAATTTATTCCGGTGAAGCGTTCACAATTTCGCATCGGAAAGCGTCTAATGAATAGAGGGGTCAAAAATGAGCCAGCAAAGGCCAACCTGCCTAGTCATCACGACTCGACTATTCCTCGAAACTGCTCAAACCGTGAAAGCTTTAACAAACCAAGTTCATCTTTCTTGAAAAGCGCGATTTTCAATCAGCAATCAATCCCCTTAAGTACAGGTAATCCTCCTGTAAAACGGACGACTCAACTGAAAAATTATGCAAAAATAGGGAAATCGCAACGACAAAATGAATGTGAAATTCATCAAGGCAATCAATACCACAGAAACTTTCAACCTCAAAATAAAATCCTAAAATCTCTTTAAGAGACAATGAAACTAGCCAAGAAATAAAACGGCACGATGCCATTATTTCGCGTCACTCTAAACCATCACTAACCGAAGGATAAAGCACCATGAAAATTCCAATTCAGGCGGGACACGTCCCGCGTTAAGCGGAGTAAATGTTCTGCAAATAAACCCATACAAAACAAGAAGGAGGTGATGATTAATATGTTTTTTTACTTTTGGCGGCGTTGGTAATTAAAGCATCATAATACTTCTTTCCGTCAATTAATCATTTTTCGTTCAATCCCGTGATTAATTGCAATGGAAAAGAACTGGGGTGAGCCTCTCTCACCCTACTGACTGAAAAGTAGGATGAGCGTTGCCCATCCTACTGATTGAGAAAATATCGAAACACCTAGCCCTCAAAGGCATAAAAGCATCGGCAGTTCACCGAAATCTAGGAGATCGGATTTTGAGTTTGCTTTAGTAATAGCGTGAGCATTGCCCACCGTCGGGATTAGACCCGCGAAGATGGCAGTCTAACTTTTTGCCAACAGCATTTACACCAACCATGCAGCAGCTTACTTGGTTTATCAAAACCATCGCTAAATATATCGGCCCCTACAAATGGCAAGTTATTCTTATGTTTTGCTGCATTATTTTTAATGCCGCCTTTGATTCTGTATCGAGAGTCAGCTTAAAATTTCTGGTTGATGCAGCAATTATCCCTCAAAATTACCGACTTTTAGTTTTAATCATCTCCCTGCTTTGTATTGGGGCAATTCTTTACATCGCCATTGGCTTGCTGGGTAATTTTTTAGGAGCGAGATTGGGAATAATTATTACTAACAATATTCGCCGCTCTCTATTCGAGCATCTCCAGGGTTTGTCAATGGAGTTTTTTGGACGACGTTCAGCCGGAGATATTCTTAAATGTATTATTTCCGACGTAAAAACTGTAGAAGATGGTTTAATCTCGGCGGGGCTAACCGTGGTGGTTATGGCAACGAGCAACATCCTCTTTTCTACGGTTTTCCTCTTCTTACTCAACTGGCAGTTAGCCACCTTGACGTTGATGGGTATTACCCTCTGTGTTATTGCTCCTGCACCCATTGCCCAAATCGCTACTGCCAAAGGTTATCATGTGCTGCAAAAAGAAGGAGAAATTTCCAGCCTCCTCGAAGAAAATCTTCTCTCTCAATCTGTGGTCAAACTGTTTGGCATGGAAGCTCGCGTTTCTCAAGAGTTTGACCGTGAGTTGAATGACTTGCAGCGAGTTTATGTTCGGGCAATGTTTTTGTCCTACTTAGTGCAAAGAATTCCCCTCATTCTCTTTGTTCTCACCCAGCTTGCTATCTTAAGTATCGGTTCCGTGATGACCTACAACAATTATATTTCTGTAGGGACTCTCGTTTCCTATCAAGTTTTGCTCCTCAATTTAAACCTTTATATTCTTGCCCTAGCCAGCTCGATTCCGATGTTTATTGATGGTGTAGCTGCCCTGCGACGCATCACGGATATTTTCTCAGAAACGCCCACAGTGCAAGAGTCACCGGATGCAGTTGCATTGCCGCATTTTTCCCAGGAAATTTGCTTTGATACTGTCACTTTTAACTACTCTACCGAGAGAGTCGGAGTTAAAAACTTATCCCTGAAAATTCGTCACGGCGAGTATGTGATGTTTGTCGGGCAGAGTGGGGCTGGGAAAAGCACCATTGTTAACTTACTGACGCGCTTTTATGACCCGGATAAAGGCCGCATTTTGTTGGATGGAATCGATTTACGCCATGCCACTTTGCGTTCCTTGCGCTCTCAAATCGGACTGGTTTCTCAGGAGGTGATTTTATTTAACACTTCCATCCGAGAAAATATCCGCATGGGGGATTTAGAAGCCACTGACGCACAAGTAGAAACCGCCGCCAAAGCTGCGGAAATTCACAATTTTATCTTAACTTTACCTCAAGGTTACGATACCCCAGTTGGCGACAGGGGCGGACAACTATCGGGGGGACAACGGCAAAGAATCGCCCTAGCGAGAGCATTGGTGAGAGATCCGGCGATTCTGATTCTCGACGAAGCCACATCTGCCCTGGATGTAGCGACAGAAGCGGGAATTCTCGCCACTATCGATCGCATTGCCCAAAAACGCACGGTAATCGTCATCACCCACCGCATCGCCCAAGCCTTGCGTGCGGATAAAATCTTTGTCCTCGAAAATGGCAGCATTACCGCATCGGGACACCATAGGGATTTGGTGGAACGAGAAGGACTCTATGCCACCCTGTGGCAACAGGGTCATCAAATTTCTAACTCTCCCAAACTTCCTTTATCTTAACTACAAATTTGACCTTTGCTCAAAGTTTTGGAACTGAAGATAATAACGAACACTAACGAAGAGCGCAAATAGTTGATTCCCTCATTGCATCCCTTCGCCACCCCAGCTATAGACGAAGAGAAAGGGATAATTTCGTTTATACACTTACTATAAAATCAAGAAGCGATCGCTACCCGATCGCGCCCATCAGCTTTGGCGCGGTACAGTGCGGCATCTGCGGCTTCCAGCAGGGCGAGACTGGTGGTACCATGTTGGGGAAAACTCGCCACGCCCAAGGACAAAGTAACTTGACCCATGTGCTGACCATCGTACTCCACACTTAACAATTTCACCCGATCGCGCAGTTCCTGGGCGCGCTTTTGCGTCACTGCCAAGGGAGCTTGAGGTAAAATCAGGGTAAATTCCTCCCCACCGTAGCGACAGGCGATATCCCGTTCGCGGATATGCTGGTGAAAAAACCCACCCAATTGGCGCAGCACTTCATTACCCGCCTCGTGACCGAAGCGATCGTTAAACTGCTTAAAATAGTCAACATCAATCATAATCACCGAAAGCGGATATTGCTTCAGTGCCGCTTGATACAGTTCTCGTTCCAGGGATTCATCTAAATAGCGACGATTGAACAACCCCGTCAGGGAATCGCGAATGCTTTGATTGTGCAGCGTTTCCCGGAGGCTTAAATTCGCCAACGACAGAGCAATATGTTCTGCAACCGTCACCGCCAGCAGTTGTATGCTTTCGGTAATGCCCTGGTGTTCTGGGGCACATAAATACAGAACCCCTAACGCTTTCCCCTGCGCCATCATCGGCACGCAACAATATTGCGACGGCAATAAATTCTCATGTAAATGCTGACAAATCAATCCTTCTTGCATATTTTCCACATAATGCAAGCGCCCCCGTCGCAAGGCCCAACATTCATTCGGTTTAAACAACTTATCGCTGGTAAAGGTAATTCCCCAAGACGCCACCACTTCCAACAAATTATTCGGAGAATTCATCATAAAAACTGCGCCGGCAACTTGCGGAAAAAGAGACTTACAAGATTTGGCAATAACATTATAAGCTTCCTTCACCGTCAAGCAAGCTTGCAGCAGATCGTTCATTTCCCCGAGCAAAATTAATTCCCGGTGACGCGCTGACAATTCGATAGTTTTTTGATGCAATGCTTCCTGAGCTTGTTTGCGTTCCTCGATTTCTTCCAAAGCGCGATCGCGCATTCGGCGATAATCGTAAATCCGACGAGTCAGATCCGTCACATCTTCGATCGCCAACAATGCATAAAACCCCGACCCTTCTAACCGAGGCACCGGCGTCACCGTGGTATGTTGGATGCGAAATTCGCCATCAGGGAGAGGAATCGGAATCGTATATTTATGGAGCTGAGAAGAAAAAATCGTAGGCGGTCCGCCTTCAAAAATCTGTTTCAGGCGACGCAGATATTTTGGCTGAGTCAGATGAACGAAGCGATCGCCCAAATTCCTCCCCACAATTTCCCCCTTGGGAATTTTCGTCCAATCTGCCAAACAGCTATTCCAAAACAACACAATAAAATCGTCCCGCAGAACGCAAACCCCCACCGGAACTCGGTCGAGAATACCAAATTTTTCCTCAACCTGTTCGATTTCATTCATCATTCATCACCGTAATCCATCTCCAGAGCCGCCAATAACACATCAAACGACCCTACCTTAAAAATCAGGATAATATCTCCTGCGATTTGCAACTGTTCGATAGTAAATCGAGCCTGAGCCAATAACACCGTCGTTTTCGATTCCAACCGATTGGCAACCAACAAATTATCCACCGTATCCTCGAGATAAATCGGCAGAGAATAATTAAGGTGCTGGTGCAATAAATTGCTCATCGACCCCATCACCCCATTAATCACAATATTCCCCACTTCCGTCAGGGTGCCAATTTTCACCGCATCCAAATCCGGAGTTCCCACCTCTTCATTTGTGAGCAACGCGACCAATTTCGAGGCACTATCGGTGGGGAAAACCAGTTGAGCGGTGCCGCTAAAAGAGCCGCTAAACCCAAGACGAACTGCAGATACATCGGAAATGCCGAGGCGCTCTTCCAGTTCCGATTTCATCCTTTTCGGGGATAAAATCCGAATGAAAGGAACCTGTAACCGGATGTGGGAATCGATCATCTCGTTAAGCACGCTTGCGGCTCTGCCAACACCAATGTTGACCAATTCCTGCAAGGCATCTAGTTGCTCAACGGTCAAATTCATGGGGCGTTCTCCTCTGTTGTTAAATTCAAAGCTTTTTGCAAAGCCTCTATCATTTCCTCAGACTTCGGAGGCTTATTCAAAACTGCCAAAGCTCCCAACTCAAAACAGTGCTGACGAGAGGTTTCTTGAATGTCTGCCGTCAGCACGATAACCGGAATTTTAATATTTTTGTCTTGCAACGCTTGCAGCACCTGCCATCCGTCCATCTCCGGCATTAACAAATCCAATAAAATACAATCCGGAGTGTGAGAATCGAGCAACTCTAGGGCTTGCTTGCCATTGGAAGCTTCCAGAGTTTCGTACCCCTGTTTTTGTAAATTTTTGCAGATAACTCGCCGGGTAAAAATTGCATCATCTACGATTAAAATTAACGCCATTGTTCGTATTCTTTCTCCTTATCTCTAACAGATGGAAACAGGCGGCTGGTTGTGGGAGGTCAACTCAAGCGGAAGGTTCCCGGTTCACCCAAGACTCAGGGGGTGACATTTTCGGATGAGGCAACGATCGCGCGATCGCGTCCCTGATTCTTCGCCTGATAAAGCGCCGCATCTGCCGCTTGCAGCACCGCAATTGCGCTTGTGCCATTCTCCGGAAAGCTCGCCACGCCCAATGACAGAGTAATCGGCCCAATCGGCTGGCGATCGTAGTGCAAGTCCAGTTGTTTTATCCCATCGCGCAACTGTTGCGCGCGATGGGAAACCACATCCAAAGGCGCTTCGGGCAAAATCAGGGTAAACTCTTCACCGCCATAGCGACAAACAATATCAGATCCGCGAATGTGCTTTTGTAAAAAAGACCCCAATTCTCGCAGTACGACATCGCCCGCGTCGTGACCGTAGGTGTCATTAAATTGCTTAAACCGATCCACGTCAAGCATAATAATCCCGATCGGATGTTTATGGCGTTTGGCCCGACGGATTTCGCGCTCTAGAGACTCTTCCATATACCGTCGGTTGTACAAATTCGTCAGGGGGTCGCGGATGCTTTGATTTTGCAACCGTTCGCGCAGTCTTAAATTCGCCAGGGCGGTAGCAATTTGTCGCGCCACCATCACCGCCAATCGATGTTTGGCGTCGCTTAATTTTCCCGCCGTGGGGGACCCCAAGTAGAACACCCCTAAAATTTCTCCATGCGCCACCATCGGAATGCAGACATATTCTCCCGGTAAGCGATCGCCATGCAGGTGCTGACAGAGCAAACTGTGCGCCGTGTCTTTCACCCAATAGGGTTGCCCGCGTCGCAGGGCCAAACATTCATCCGGGGCGAAAAGAAGCTCGCTGGTGAGGGGTTCTCCCCAAGTTGCTACCGCCTCGACAATATTTTTAGAGGCACTAATCGCAAACACGCCGCCGCTGTGTTCGGGAAATAAGGGTTTGGCCAAGGTTCCGAGCACCGTATAGGCTTCCTCTACCGTAAGGCAAGCTTGCAGCAAATCGCTCATGTGGTTGAGCAAAGTAATTTCCGAATAAGCTTTGGAGAGTTCGTGATTGCTTTGCGAGAGTTTGGGGAGGAGCTTTTGCACCTCAGTATTGCGACTCAGGTAAATCAGCAGGGTGGCGATCGGGAGGCAGGTGCCCACCAAGGAGCCGCCGAGCACGGTCCAGAGGCGCATGGGCCAGTGTAAGGGGCGCACCTCGGCGGTGGGCATCGCCAGAAGCGACCACTGACGTCCGCCAATTTCCAGGCGGCGCAATCCGGCGAGGGACAATCCATCGTTAGCGCGTTGAATAGCCTGTTGGCACTGAGACTGGGAGGAGGTGGGTTGGGATTGCTTTGGGGAGAACACCCGCTTAGTGCTGTCGGCGATCGCTTGTTGGCCCCGCGAGTGGTAAACGGCGACAAATCCTTCTCCTGGTGCCGCAGTGGCGTCCCACAAACAAACATTGAGTCCCCTGACATCGATTTGGGAAAGGGCAGTCTCGATCGCCTCTTTCACCCTGACCCCGCCTAACACAAACCCCTGCACCCACTTTTCCCGCCCTAAACTCCCCCGATTCGGCATCCCTGCCAGAATTGGGTTTTTATGCTGGGGGTCATACACTGGCATCAGGATCGAGATGCTGCCCGTGGGGTTGCTGGCGATCGCTTCTGTGGCTACTAGGTCTCCGCGTTCTGTGGCTGTTTGCACCGCGTTGCGCCCGGAGGCAACGGATCCGAAATCAAACCCCACCACCCATTCTGGCGTCCCTTGGGATTCCACATACACCATCGGAAAATATTCGGTTCTTGCCTTGGCGGGAGTCCAGAGTCCCTCCGGGGTTCGTTCGAGAATTTCAAAGGTTGGTTTGCCTTGCTTTTGCACGGTTGCTTCGTAAGCGCGGCGATCGCTCTGGGACACGCGAGGAATCCAGGCTAAACTGTGAATGCTGGCATGGCGGGCAAAGATTTCTCGAGCAAATTGCTGAAATGAAGGCCGATCGAGCGCTCCGGAAACCGAGTAAAATTGACCCAGGCTCCAAATTGAATTTAGGTCATTTTCTATTTCCCGTTGCACGGCGATCGCGATCGCATCTGCCTGCTGTTGCACGTTCTCGTTTTGCCGTTCGATCTCCCAATTCCAAACAATGGCGGTGGTGGCAACGCAGAACAGCACGCCGGCACAGAATGTCAATCCCACTCCGGTTGGAATGGATCCCTGTTTCCAGGCAATTGCAAGCCGTTTTCTCAGGGATTTACAAATGGCAGTCATGGTTGCGCCCCTCTGTTGATGTTTCCCACCGCATGTCCGTTGTGTTGTTATGCTGCCCTTGAATATGATGGCAGCGAAATAGTGCCACACTCTATCGAGGAGCGATAAACACTCTTGTATCTGATTATTTGCCCGGGAATTCACGATCCCCACTTGACAGAGTGTTTTCTAGACAGCTTGCTGCCAAGGTTAGAGCCGATGGCAGATTTTACTCCTTTGGTGTTTCCTGCTTCGGATTACTCTGCTTATTGTGCCCTGGATATTTTACAATTTTTGCACTCATCGGGGGTGACAGACAAGGATGCATCGGATTCTCTCGCCCCCGTGGTTTTCATCAGCTTTAGTGCGGGGGTGGTGGGAGCCATTGGCGCTGCTTGGCAGTTGCAGTTTTCGCAAAACCGAGTAAAAGCATTCTTGGCGATCGATGGGTGGGGGGTGCCGCTTTACGGTAACTTTCCCATTCATCGCATCAGTCACGATTATTTTACTCACTGGAGTTCGGCCCTGTTGGGTGCGGGAGAAGAAGGGTTTTATGCCGATCCCGGGGTGGGGCATTTGCAGATGTGGCGATCGCCGCAAGAGGTGTGGGGGTGGCAAATGCCCCCTGCGGGAATGTCTTCAGATCCCGAACGCATCACCGCCCTTGCCTTTATCGCGCGGCGGTTGTCTCCCTACGGGATCGCAGGCGATCGCGATCGGGCAAGGTAGCACCCTGGCGTAAGCATTACCCCCGACAAACTCTTCTGAAACTATACGGGCAGCTTCTTAATTAAATCCTCATGTGCTTGGGATAATTGGATATGCCTTTTGCTCGATGCTCCTCTTCTATCTATGGCTTTCATGCCCAAGGGAAAAATTAACCCCATATTCCCTCTGGATAGCTCAGTTAATTTTTCGTTATTGGCTATAAATTTGTCTTTGTTTTCCTGATTGTGGCTCTCGATAGCGGGCGATATTGGCTACCAATGGGATGGTAAATCGCGGAAAATTCCATGCGTTCTACTGTGATGGAGGCTTTTACGTTATCGACGATTTGATTGACTTCGGCGGCAGTAATTTTTGTTGTTAGCTGTTAAAAAAATAACGGTTAATCGGTGGCAATTGACTTCGCCTAAATGTTTCTCATCATCTTGTCGTTGCTGTCAAAAAGTTTGGTGGTTTTATTGCTGATTGCGTTTTTGATTTCCACGGTGATGCTTGTTTTTGCGCCGATAGAATAAGCGGCGATTCCCCTGACGGTGTTCTGGGCGGGATGATTGCCCGCCCGTATGTTTGCGGCGTTCATTCTGGGCATGTTTACCCTCTGGGTGGCGGCGATGAAGGTGAAAGAAAAGGCTAGCCCCGATGCTCCATTTATGGCAGGTGTTCAACGCCGGATTGCTGTATTTGAGGGGCAATCGGGGGAGTCAGGTGTTGGTGCAGCTAAGGATTTTGGAGTAGGCGATCGCGGCGCTGACGGTTCTGGCGATTAATTGAGACCAGGTGGTGGGGTGGGAAGGGTGTGGGGTCTGTTCGATCGCGGTGCCCATGCAAACCCTGGTGCAAGCGCAAACCCCCGACTCGAGGCGATCGAAGGTGTTTGGCGGTGTTTGGCATTCAAAACCACAGGATTAACATTGGGTGGAGTTTGGCATTGGCGATCGCCGGCTGAGCGATGCATTTGCTTTACCTGCGGTTTTGCTGAATCTGAGTTTGCGGGTGACGGGGGTGGGAATCTGGGCGTGGGTCAGCATTCGTGGGGTATTGCGCGATTTAATCTAGCCGATGCCCGATGACTGGGGGAACTATCCCGGGTAAACCGATGGAGTTTTCGCTCTTTGAGCCATTTTCTTAAATAAATATCAAGATTGTGTCCAATCCAGGAAAATTGGTGCATCATAAATCAGTGAAGGTTCACCAAGACCACAGCAGGATGCGCGAGGGTTAAAAAAATCAGCACAGATTTTCCACAAATTGGGTAGGCTGTGGTGGAGAATACCACCACAAACTCGGGTAGGTTTTATACTCGCTCTCGTTAAACCAGAATTGAGGAACGGGCATTCTGCGTAGAGCACAGTTGAGAGGTAACAGATGCAAGTGAAAGGTGTAGACGTACAGCGCGTATCCGGGGCATTTGCCCTGATCGATAGTTTGAAACGGCATGGGGTGCAGCATATTTTTGGCTACCCCGGAGGCGCGAATCTGCCGATTTACGATGAAATCTATAAAGCGGAAGCTGCAAGGGAATTGCAGCACTTTTTGGTCAGACACGAACAAGGTGCGGCGCATGCGGCGGATGCTTATGCCCGGGCCACGGGAAAAGTCGGGGTTTGCTTGGCCACTTCCGGCCCGGGAGCAACCAATTTAGTGACGGGTTTGGCCACGGCATATATGGACTCGGTGCCGATGGTAGCGATTACGGGACAAGTGCCGCGCGCGGCGATCGGCAGCGATGCCTTTCAAGAGATCGATATCTTCGGGATCGCTTTACCGATTGTCAAGCACTCTTATGTGGTGCGCGATCCCGCCAATATGAGCGAAACCGTGGCGGAAGCATTTCATATCGCCAGTACCGGCAGACCCGGACCGGTGTTGATCGATGTGCCAAAAGATGTGGGGATCGCTCAGTGCGACTACGTTCCCGTGGAACCGGGATCGGTGAAGTTGCCGGGATATCGGCCCACGGTGAAGGGCAATCCCCGGCAAATCAATCAAGCGGTGAAGCTGATTCAAGAGGCGAAGTGCCCGTTACTGTATGTGGGCGGTGGGGCGATCGCTTCTGGCGCTCATGCGGAAATTACAGAACTGGCAGAACATTTCCACATTCCCGTGACCACCACCCTGATGGGCAAGGGCGTATTTGACGAACACCATCCGCTCTCCGTGGGCATGTTGGGAATGCATGGCACCGCTTATGCGAATTTTGCCGTCAGCGAATGCGATTTGCTGATTGCCGTGGGGGCGCGGTTCGACGATCGCGTAACTGGCAAGTTGGATGAATTTGCCCAAACCGCCAAAACCATCCATATCGATATCGATCCGGCGGAAGTGGGCAAAAACCGCAAACCGGATGTGCCGATTGTCGGGGACGTGCGTCAAGTGCTGGTAGACCTGCTGCGCCGCAGTCACGAAGTGGGGGATGTGGTCCGCGAATCGCAAACCAAAGCATGGCGCGATCGCATCCGACAATGGCGGGAAGAATATCCCTTGGAAATTCCTCATCCGGAGGATAGTCTCTCTCCCCAAGAAGTGATTGCCGAAGTAGGCCGTCAGGCTCCCCACGCTTACTATACCACCGATGTGGGTCAGCACCAAATGTGGGCGGCTCAGTTTCTCAAAAATGCCCCCCGTCGCTGGATGTCTAGTGGTGGATTGGGCACGATGGGATATGGGTTGCCGGCTGCTGTAGGAGCAAAAGTCGCTTTACCGGACGACCAGGTGATTTGTATCAGCGGCGACGGAAGTTTCCAGATGAATATGCAGGAACTCGGCACCATTTCTCAATATGGCATCAAGGTGAAAGTGGTGATTTTGAATAATGGCTGGTTGGGCATGGTGCGCCAATGGCAGCATTTATTTTATGACGATCGCTTTGAAGCCACGAACCTGGAACAGGGCACGCCTGATTTTTCTAAGCTGTCTGAAGTGTATGGTATCAAGAGCTTGACCGTGCGAACTCGGGCGGAACTTCCCGAGGCGATCGCCACCATGTTAGCTCACGATGGTCCGACTCTCCTCGATGTGCGCGTCAATCGCAATGAAGACTGTTACCCAATGGTGGCTCCGGGAACTAGCCCCTCGCACATGTTGGGTCTGTCTCATCCCTATAATGCGGTGTCTAATACCCTGACCTGTTCCGCCTGCGGTGCCCAAAACCCGCCCACTCACAAGTGCTGTAGCGAATGCGGCACCAAGTTGCGTTAATCGCCCCGTCTCTCGGTTCCCAGAGGAGGCTCTGGGAACCAGATTTTTAAATTCTGGGGGCAATTATACTTGTCAGGGCGGGCGATTGAAATCGCCCCAATATAGCACAAAATATATTCTCGTCCCCAACCCGTAGGGTGCGTGACCCCCGCCACCCGATCGCCACTGGGAGAACCCAAGAAAAGCGGGGGGTCACGCACCG
>NZ_JAJENT010000378.1:0-472 GCF_035615515.1 Phormidium sp. CCY1219 | reverse complement strand
ATATCGGCATTAACTAGGGAAAAGGGAAAAGTGAAGAGTGAATAGTGAATAGTGAATAGTGAATAGTGAATAGTGAATAGTGAAGAGTGAATAGTGAATAGTGAAGAGTGAATAGTGAAGAGTGAAGAGTGAAGAATAAAATTTTCACTTTTCCCTTTTCACTTTTCCCTTTTCACTTTTCCCTTTTCCCTTTTTTAAAGGCGACTAAAGTCGCCGTTCGTTTTTCATCTACGTTTTAAAAAACGTAGCTTTCAAACTCTCGTCCTTCTTTCGTAAAGAAAAACTCGATCGCCGTAATTTTGTCAGTGTCTCGCGAGACACTAATTTTCAGGACACGGCAATGCCGTGTCCCTACGTTAGCTCGGTATTATGCGAGTGGAAAAACGGTATCGCAATCAACGAGAAGCAATCGAGAACCTGGAATCCCCGTAACTTTAGTTCGGGGAGGAAAGGCGAACGGCGGTTTTAACCG
>NZ_JAJENT010000377.1:0-2751 GCF_035615515.1 Phormidium sp. CCY1219 | reverse complement strand
ATATCGGCATTAACTAGGGAAAAGGGAAAAGTGAAGAGTGAATAGTGAATAGTGAATAGTGAATAGTGAATAGTGAAGAATAAAATTTTCCCTTTTCCCTTTTCACTTTTCCCTTTAATTAATTCTTGTTGGCATCCATACATCTTTATCACCTCCATGATACAATTATCACATTAAAAAATAAGAAATGACAACCTTTTTGACTTATTTTTAAAGGCGACTAAAGTTGCCGTTCGTTTTTCATCTACGTTTTAAAAAACGTAGCTTTCAAACTCTCGTTTTTCTTTCGTAAAAAGGATGAATCCGCCTACGCGGACTATAGCGCTGTGGCGCATAGCTTACGCGCTAGGGCCTGGTTCGGCGCGAGTTTAATCGCCCGCTGAATCTGCCCGATCGCGATCGCTGCAATACACCTCAATACAGCCGCCCCCACACTCCCCTCCCCTGCACGCTCGCACCCCCTACCGTTCTCCTCTCATCCCTCAGTGCTCGAGGTTCGCACTTCATAGCGCGGAGATACTCCAGGGGAGTCTTTTTTCCCCAACCGATTCAAATTTCCGCTACTGATTGCCTTGGGTTCCTTTTGGTTGAACAGCGGTTTGAGGCGAGGGTACTTTTGTAGGGAACCTTTCTGCGGCTGATATTCCGGGATGAGTTGCTGCAATTGGGTGCAGATGCCGGCAGCGTCATCATCGCCAGCCGTTTCCAGCAAGGTTTCCAAACGCGGTTGCAAAAATTCCCACTGGATTTTCGCTTCTCGGGCGCAGAAAATCTTCGGATGCTGGGTTGCTCTGGCATTCGTGCTGTCTACCAGCAATTCTTCGTGCAGTTTTTCCCCCGGTCTTAAACCCGTAATTTTAATTTCAATATCTTGTCCCGGCACCAATCCACTGAGCTGAATCATCTGGATGGCCAAATCGTAAATCCGAACCGGTTCGCCCATATCGAGCAAGAAAATTTCACCGCCCTTGCCCATTGAGCTGGCTTGGATGACCAAACGCGCCGCCTCCGGAATGGACATAAAATAGCGCGTCATATCCGGATGAGTAACCGTAATCGGCTGTCCCTCAGCAATCTGCTTGCGAAAGCGCGGCACCACCGAGCCGCTGCTGTCCAGGACATTGCCAAATCGGACAATGGTGAAGCAGGTGGAGGTGGTGCGTTGCTCCGCCAAGGCTTGAATGAGCAGTTCCGCCACTCGTTTGCTCGCGCCCATGATATTGGTGGGACGCACCGCTTTATCGGTGGAAATCAAGACAAAATTGGCAACGCTACCGGCAATGGCACAACGCGCCGCCATCCAAGTTCCTAAAATATTGTTTAAAATTCCCGGAGCGGGATTGGATTCGACTAACGGCACGTGCTTATAGGCAGCCGCATGATAAATCGTCTCCACTTGATAGTTGGCAATCACCGATGAGAGTCGCTTCTCATCCGTCACCGACCCCAAACAAGCCACTCGTTGCAAATGGGGATAGGTTTCCCCCAGTTCCAGGTCGATGTTGTAAAGGGCAAATTCCCCCAGTTCGTAAAGCACCAGGCATTTGGGCTGCTGTTGGGCGATTTGACGGCACAATTCCGAGCCGATGGAGCCGCCCGCGCCAGTAACCAGCACGGATTTGCCGGTGATGTTCATCTGCAGCAACTCGGGATCCGGAGCCACTTCTTCCCGCCCCAGGAGGTCCACGATATCGATATTGCGGATTTCGCTAATCGAGAGTTTGCCGGAGAGGAGTTCCCCGATACAGGGGATGGTTTTTACCGGAATCGACCAGGCGTGTAGGCGATCGAGAATCTGTCGTTTCTGGATGCGCTCCACGGAAGGCATGGCCATTAAAACCGTGTCAAATGGCTTGTGAGCCTGCAGTTTCGGTAACTCCCGGGGGGCGTACACCGGCAGTCCTTGCAAGTTTTGATTTTGCACCGAAGGGTCGTCATCTACAAAGGCGATTGGTTTGTAGGCGGGGTGATGGGCGAGGGCTTGGGCCAGTTGCGAGCCGGCAGCGCCGGCACCGTAAATCACCAGTCGCTCCGGGGCTTGGGTTTGGCGGGTGAGGCAGATAATGGTATTGACGAACCAGCGCAGGGAAAGGCGGACGCTAACGACGAGCAGCAGGGTGAGGAGGGCGTCGTTGACCAGGATGGAGCGCGGCAGTTGTAAAAATTCCAGTAAATAGGCCAGCAGGACGAAGGCTCCAGAGCTGAAGAGGACCGCTTTGGCGGCGGTGGCTAAGAATTCCACTCCTGCATAGCGCAACAGGGGGCGGTACATTCCCGTGGCCAGGAAGACCAGGGGCTTGGTTAGAATCAGGATTGGAATTAACCAGATGTACGGCTGGATTTTTTCCAGGGGGAGCGGGTGGCTGAACCGCAGCCCAAATGCCCCACCGATGGCGATAATAAATAAGCCGATGTCGATGGTAATCAGCATCAGGCGCTTCTGTGGCCGGGATAGGGAGGCCGCAGTGGTTTGAATGGCGGTGGCTAGTTTTTCGATGGGCCAGTGTTGAATCATGGAAACTCTCTAAATTCCATCACGCTTGGGATGCTTGGATTCGGCTCGGCAGAATTTGAGGGCAATTTTCATAGGGACTATGAATTTCTCGGATGGCGGATAGTTCCCTCAATCCCCCGGGAATCGCTTCGAGTGCTTCTGGTACCAGAAGATTTGCAAAAAATCTTCATATTAGCTTAACCGCTAGGAGCCCCGCACTGTACCCGAAGGGTCAGTGTCGGGAAGAATAGCGGGGG
>NZ_JAJENT010000376.1:0-5462 GCF_035615515.1 Phormidium sp. CCY1219 | reverse complement strand
ACGCACCTCAAGGTAGGTCTTTAACTCTTGCTCTGAACGTAGCCCTCGTAGGGCTTAGGCTGGTCAGCTACCTAAAGAGACGAGACCTCTAGCCCCGTCTCTTTAGAGCGGGGTGCTGACTGCCTGAGCTTTTTATCGGTTAGATTTAATTGTTAGCTAGGGAAAGCTAACCTCTCAGTTTTTAGTAGCGAGAGGCAAAGCTGTTGTTGCGACGATTATTGCCATAAGACCCCCCTCGGTTTTCCCGGGGTTTTGCCTTGTTGACTTTCATATCGCGACCCATCCATTCAGCACCATCAAGGGCTTCAATGGCGGCAGCTTCTTCAGCTTCGCTTTCCATTTCCACAAAACCAAAGCCACGCGGACGACCTGTTTCGCGGTCAGTGGGCAGACTGACGCGCTTAACAGCACCGTAATCCGAAAAGACTACGTTCAGGTCTTCTCGCGTTACGTCGTAGGAAAGATTACCGATGTAAATTGACATGCACTGTCTCCACAAAAATCAGACAACGTAGAGGTTAATTTTTCGGAGAGAAGCCTGCCCAGACGAAAACGAAAAATACCGTTCGATACTCGAAACAAACACTGCAACCGAAATTCACACTCATCTCCATTATCATAACACAAGGTTTCGGCATTGGGAAGAAAAAAAGAGAATTGGCCGTAAATTTGTTGGCCTCATCGATTGAGCGAAGATCGAGTTACAAGGGATTTACCCAGGGCCGACGGCGGCAATTGCGGCTTCGAGGGCGATCGCCACATGGGTCCAATGAGTGCCTCCCTGACAGAAGGCGATATAAGGTTCGCGCAACGGACCATCGGCGGAAAACTCCGAGGTACTGCCATCGATAAACGTACCACCGGCCATGACCAACTGACTTTCATATCCCGGCATTGCAGCCGGCACCGGGTCCAGATAAGACCCCACCGGGGAATACTGCTGAATCGCGCGACAAAGAGCAATCAACTTTTCTGGCGATCGCAATTCCACTGCCTGAATCACATCTCGTCTGGGGGCAGTGGGGGCCGGATTGACCCGATAGCCCAAGCGATCGAACGCATAGGCTGTCAGATGAGTGCCTTTAATCGCTTCACCCACCATTTGCGGTGCGAGAAATAACCCTTGAAACAGCAAGCGATTTTGGTCAAACGTAGCGCCGCCGGTGCTACCAATGCCCGGGGCAGTGAGGCGACAAGTTGCCGCTTCCACCAAATCGGCCCGCCCCGCCACATAGCCCCCCGCCGTGACGATGGTTCCCCCGGGATTTTTAATTAAAGACCCGGCAATCAAATCCGCACCCACGGCGGGGGGTTCTCGGTCTTCGACAAACTCGCCGTAGCAGTTATCCACAAAGCAGACTGTGTGAGGATTTTGTTGTTTGACCAAGCGGACGATTTTTTCAATATCCGCGATCGCCAGACTCGGACGCCAGGAATAACCACAGGATCGTTGGATGGCCACCAACCGCGTGTTTTCACTCACCGCTTGTCCCAGGGCATTCCAGTCCACCTCGCCCGCCGCTGTCAGATCCAACTGTCGGTATTTGACCCCCCACTCGATTAACGATCCTTGACCCTTGCCCCGCAAACCAATTGCTTCTTCTAATGTGTCGTAAGGAGCACCGGTGACGGCGAGCATTTCATCCCCCGGACGGAGGACGCCGAATAGAGCCGATGTGATAGCATGAGTACCGGAAACAAACTGAACCCGCACTGCAGCGGCTTCGGTCCCCATCACCTCAGCAAAGACCTCATCGAGGGTTTGGCGTCCGAGATCGTCATGGCCGTAACCGGTGACCCCACAAAAGTGGTGAACGCCCACGCGATGATTGCGGTATGCATCCAAAAGCCGCTTGAGATTTTGCTTGACCTGAGCGTCAATTCCAGAAAAGATAGGAAATAGTTCCTTCTGAGCCTCTTCTAGCGGTTGAGAGCCGTCCATGAATTTATAACCTCTATGGTAAAGTGAACCGTTGGGGTCTGCACCCAATTGGAGCAAAACTCAGGCGAACTTCCTGTGTCTCCATTCCCAAGGGTCAGAAATCCCCACCGACACCAATTCTACGGCTGACCTTGAGATGAATCGAGGATTCCTGTTGGTTGAGCGCCTAAACGCGCTATTGCAACAATCAATAGCAGATTGAGGCATAACAATTCGTAATAAGGTATCAGATGACGACTGTCAGTACAACAAAAGAAAAGGTAGAGCAAGCAGCGCCCCTGCGTCCCGATTGGCCTGTAATCCTGTTTATGATTGCGGTTCACGCTTTGGCATTGCTGGCATTTCTTCCCAGCACCTTTAGCTGGGCCGCAGTGGGTGTGGCGGTATTGTTCCACTGGATCACCGGCGGACTGGGCGTTACCCTGGGCTATCATCGCTTAGTCACCCACCGCAGTTTTCAGGCTCCCAAGTGGCTGGAGTATTTCCTGGTGTTCTGCGGTACGTTAAGCTGTCAAGGAAGCCCCATTGAGTGGGTAGGTCTGCATCGGGCGCATCACATGTACTCCGATCGCGACTTAGACCCCCATGATGCCCAGAAAGGCTTTTGGTGGAGTCACCTGGGGTGGATGTTATATGATTCTCCCGCCGATAATGAAGTCCCTCGTTTAACTAAAGATATTAGTGACGATCCATTTTATCGGTTTTGCGATAAATTTTTACTTCCGATTCAGATTGCTTTAGGCGTGGCTCTGTATTTCTGGGGAGAAGCCGTTTCTCCCGGACTCGGATGGTCTTTTGTCATCTGGGGAATTTTCGTGCGAATGGTGGTGGTGTTTCATTGCACTTGGTTTGTGAACAGTGCTACCCATAAATTTGGCTATCGAACCTATGAGTGTGACGATACTTCGACGAATTGCTGGTGGGTAGCATTAGTTACCTATGGCGAAGGGTGGCACAACAATCACCACGCTTTTCAATACTCAGCTCGTCACGGCTTAAAATGGTGGGAAATCGATTTGACTTGGATGACAATTCGGTTTTTACAGGCGTTTGGTTTGGCCAAAAACGTGAAGTTAGTTCAGAAATAGAGCAATCTACTCCCTCGGGTTTTCAATTCCGAGGGGGAAGTTAGAGTGGCTCAAAAACCGCTACGGTTAAGACAAAAAGCCGGTTAATCGGGCTAATTTGTGCTATAATATTGGGATTTTAGATATGGAATTTTTCGACGATCCATTATCTAAAATCTCAAATTTTATTATTGAAGTGGTGTTGGGCGCACAGAAAAATGCCAGACCAGGTATTTTTGGTACTTGTGGCGCTACAGTTGGCGGAATTCGGGTTAGGGGAGGGAGATTTAAACCGGGGAGAAAGTGCGGGGGATGAAGCGGTCTACCCCTGCAAAATTGACCCGAGGGATCTGCAGGCGATCGCCCTTAAAAGGCTCTATATCCTTGGACGATATGTTTCACCGTGGTCAGGGTTTCCAGCCCGATAGAGCCTCTGCGGTGGCCTTTTTGGTTAGACATGCCGAGAAAGATAGCATCTCCCTGTTTGGGATAGCGATAAAACCGAGGGGAGGCATTGATATAGGTGGAAGCGCTATTCACCCCGAGGGCAAATTGGCAGCTTTCTTGATAGGATTCGGTGACGATACAATCGGCATGACCGCTGCTGTACTGGTTCAGCCAAGCGATCGCCATTTCCAGATTATCCACCACTTTAAACGCCACGGTTTTAGTCAAATAAGGCGTTCCCCACTCGGAATTTTCCGCCAATGTTAACTCGGGAAACTCTTCTACCAGTTGGGCATCGCCGCGAATTTCAAAGCCTTTTTCCTGGAGAGTGTTCCACAGCATGGTCAGGGAAGAGGGTTTTTGGTTGCGATGAATCAGCACTTTTTCGATCGCATTTACCGGGTCGGGTTCGCTTTGATGACTGTCGGCGATCGTCTTGCGAACCAAATCCATGCTGCCGGTGGGAGACCAATATAAATAGCAATTGCCCATTGCGGACTTGAGAACCGGGGCGGTTGCTTGGCGAATCACCTGTTGTACCAGACTGGGGCGACCGTAGGGAATCACCAGATTAACGTACTTATCTTGGCGAACCAAATCGCGGGTGGATGCGCCCATTTCTGCCGGGATAGGTTGCAAGCATCCGGGGGGCATTCCCACCTTTTCCAGCGCCCCCTGTAAGGTTTGGGCGATCGCGGCATTGGAATGGGTGGCGTACATGCCTCCTTTCAGGATCAGACAGTTGCCGGTTTTCACGCACAATCCGGCGGCGATCGCCCCTAAATCCGGTAAGGCTTCGTAAACTAAAGCAATCACCCCCAAAGGCATCAACTGAGAATAACTTTGCGAGTGTTCCACTTGGTACGGGGCATTCATCACCCGGCGCATCGGATCGGATAACTCTGCCAACCGTTCCAAGATTTGGATCGTCGTTTGGATCCGTTCTGGGGTCAGCTTCAGCCACTCCAGAATCAGTTCGGGAACTGCCATTTCCCGGGAGGCTTCCAAATCCAGGGTATTTGCTTCTAAAATATCGTCCGCCGCTTCAGCAAGGGCGTTTGCCATTGCCTCGATCGCGCGGGTTCGTTCCACTCCTTTAGTATTGGCAAATACCAAAGAAGCGCGGTAGGCATTTTCCACCACCGCCATTGCATCGGAATTTGAATTCAAAGAATCTGTTGTCATGTAGCTAACGCCTGTAAGCCAGCCAGACCATTAGCGCTGGCAAGGTTGCCAGCAGCACTGCGAGAATCACCCAGGGGATTGCGTTCGGTCCGAAAGGTAAACCCAGAACGTAGGGCAACCAGAACACCACCAGTACGATAACGATCGTCACTGCCACGGGTAAGTAGCTTTCCCGCAATCGCGTATTGGCCACAGACCAATGATGACCGTTCCAACGCCAACACCGTTTATAAGGGGAGTTCGTGGGGAGTTGCTCGATCGCCTGTCCGTTTTCTGTCACCACAAAGATATTTTGACAGCGATCGCAGCCCAACGCTTCCGTCAGCGCGATCGGCATCAAACGCCCCCGTCGCCGACAAGGACAGGGGTACTCGGAATTCAAGTCTATCTTTTGGGCTTTTTGAGATGGCACGAGCAGTATTCGAGCGATAAAATTTCTCTAAACTTACCGATAACGCTCCCCTAAATTCAGGAAGATTCGGTTTCCCATTGCACCGACACCTAAAAAATTGCTTTTCCCCGTGAGGGAAACCCGCTTGTGGATAGATTTTGCCCTTGATTGTAGCATTCTGACGAAAGCCGATCGCCCCGAGCCATAGAATAACACGGATCTTTTGACAATCCCCGATATCCACCCACACTCAAGTAGCGCTTTCCCAAGTTAAACTAAGTAATTCTGTCACCAAAACTACTCGTCTTCAAAACCGGACTTGAGACTTTCACCTCATCCGGGGACTCAACAGCTTGGCCTTTGTCATAGGCACCGAGGCTACCATCGCTGGCAGTTTTTACATCATGGCAATGTCGGTGAAGAAGTTGGA
>NZ_JAJENT010000375.1:0-8806 GCF_035615515.1 Phormidium sp. CCY1219 | reverse complement strand
GGGGAAAAGCGCCTTTAAAAGTCCGACTTTGGACTCTTTAAGAATCCCTCGGATTTATCCGTAGGGAGTATCAACCAGACCGAATCAATCCTCAAGACGATCGGGTTATAAATTTGCAATTTTTCCCCGGCAAATAACGCGCTTTCCTCCTGCGCCCAATCTGGAGAGGAGGGCTGAAGTTGCCAAGGATAGAGACACAAGCGACTTGCATCGGCTCGAGATTGCGGCGAAGCATTCATCTGAGTGAGTAAAAATAGCTAGCCTGCATGAATAAAGAAGCGAACAGACGTCTTCACAGTGCTTTAAACCCGTTTTCTGCAGGAAAACGGGTTTTTTATGGGGAAAGCGGCGCGGGAAAACCGGGGTTACGCCGCCGTATTCTATCGGCGGTGAAGGGGCGAACTGTAGCGAGTCGCGATCGCACTGCTTGCGGGTGGGAATGCGATCGGGGATTTTCGCCCTGAAGCCAGAGGGTATTATACCATTTTTTCGCGAAAAATCAAGGAATTTTATCAAAAAATCAAGATTGTTCTAGAGAATTATCAAAAATTAACCCGGGGTGCCTTTTCTTAGGTACGATTACTGGATAGACTAAAATAAAACCCAAACAGAGACATCAGAAACATGACATCATCTGAATCCACAAACAAAGGGCTAAGAGGGACGCCGGAATCAGCCAAAACGCGGATTTTGCTGACCTTGTGGGATATGGGAGCAAGCGAATCCGCCGTGAAAAAAGGAACCCTCACCCGGCGATTGATCCGTACCAAAGAGAGAGCGTCAGATTATCAGCCAATTTTAGACGAATTGGAAAGTGCAGGAGCGATCGCGATCGACAAAAACAAAGTGTCCCTGACTGTGCCCACCGGGTTGCAGATGCTAGAGGAAGGATTGAAGCACTTTAAATTTGAGGGGAAACAGATAGGCACCAAACTGCCCAACGCCCTCCTGCAGTGGATCGGGAAAATGTACGATGGCGGCGTCAGTACCTCCATCGCACCAGAGCAAACCGCCCCAGTCCCCACCCCCACACCAGTCTCTCCCGCCTCGCCAGAGGGAAAACTCGCACAACCCGCCCCCTCGCCGATTACCGATTACGAACAATTCAAACCGGTGGTATTGGAAGTCTACGATCGCCTCAACGGCTATTACAATCTAGATGACTTAGTGCCCATTTATCTCATCCGGCGCGACATTGGCGATCGGGTCACTCGATCCGATTTCAACGACTGGATGACTACAATGCAGGCAGAAGATATGTTTCAGCTCATGGCGGGAGAAATGCCAGACATGACCCCCGACAAACATCAAGACTCGATCGTTATCCCCGGGGTGGGATTGCGCTATTACGCCAAGCGCCTCTAAAACCCCCAAGTTTGGATGTCTCTCCGGTCCCGATAGACACCTCATGGTTTCTCAATTGTTGCTTCTTCACAGGACATAACTATGGCTAATTCCGATTCTCCACTCGAACAAATTAACGCCGCTATCCAAAGGCACAATCCCTTTACTAAAGCCGGCATCGTGCAAGAACAGAATATCTGGGGAAAGGGCTTTCCGGATGTTCCCACGTTAAACAAAGAAGCCTCGGACGCAGTGTTGCAGGCAATCGAGCGCGTCAGCACCAGTCAATCCAGTGCCGACAAAGTAGCGACCCTCGTGGTGACGGCTGAAGCTGGAGTGGGCAAAACTCACCTAATTAGTCGCATCCGCCATCAGCTCCCCCCCGAAAAGCGCGTCTCCTTTGTGTATGCCAATGGCAATAATTACACCGACTTAAACCTAATTAAATACCAATTTCAGCAAACCTTAGTGGAGAGTTTAAGTCGTACAGGTCGCGAAGGAGTGATGCAGTGGCAAGAAATCGCCACCTCGATGGCTAACCAGGGATTGCAGGCCATTAACCCGAATGCTGCGAGCCTATCTTCCCAAGAGTTAGTCAAGCGATTCGATCGGGTATATCAGAGTTTTTTGGCGAACAACAAGGATTTGATGAATATCCTCAGCAAAAAAGTGGCAGCAACTAAGCCCGAGACAGATCCTTATATACTGCGGGGGCTTTTATGGACCCTTTCCGAGCGGTATGGCAGTTATGCCGTGGAATGGTTGGCGGGGAATGAAATCGATCCATCCACCGCTGAGACAATGGGATTGCCTTCTAATGGCAACAAAACCAATGAAGACCGAGAAGCCGAAGCGTTAAGCACGATTCAGAAAATCCTCAAGCTAGTCAATGGTTATACCCCCATTCTCATTTGCTTTGATGAGATAGATGTTCTCAACCAATGTAATGATGACGGCTACACAACCCCTATGTTAATTGCCGATTTTATCAAGCGGCTTTACGATACGATAATTGACTCCAATGTCAGTCAAGGAGTCGTCATTCTGACCTTAATGTTTCCAGATACCTGGAGTAATTCTGTGAAGCAAATGGGGACTGGGGTACCCGCTAGAATCTCCACTTTTACCCAAAGCAAGCCGCTTGGGTTAAAATATGTAAACAGTGATGTGATGGTGGATGTGGTAGCCACCTGGATGCAAGAGTTTTATCAAGCCCGACAGCTAACACCACCTCATCCGCTTTATCCTTTTGAAGAAACGCAACTCCGACAATATGGCAAAAACAAGCCAACGGTAAGGGAAGCGTTAAGATGGTGTGCCGAAAACTTTAAGGTTGATGAAGAACCCTTGCCCGAAGACCCTCGCGAGCGGTTTGAACTGGCGTTAACGAATGCTGAAGAACTCGAACCAAAGGATTATACCGAAAACAACGAGCTGATTGCGGCTGGGTTACGGTTTGGATTTGAAACCTTAATCGGGGAAACGTTAGCTGGAGAAACTTCCACCGGGGAGACATTAAACAATGCGATCGTGCAACAGGTGGTTGACGTGGAACCGAAATCGAAAAATCAAGGATGGATTAACTTCAAAATTGTCGTAGAAGAGAACAACCAGCCGATCCAAATTGGCGTGGCGGTGCTACAGCACGACACTGGACGAGCGGTAGGCGCAGGGATGAAGCGCTTAATCGACTATGACGCATTTGGTTTGACGCGCAGCTGTTTGGTGCGCTCTAAAGACAAGCCAATTAAGAAGAATTGGGCTTCCTCCGGCTATTTGGAAGAACTTATTTATAAGTTGCGAGGAGAGTGGGTTTATTTGGAAGAAGAACACATTAAACTGCTCATCGACCTTTATCTAGTTTACGAACAGTGCGATCGCTATCAACTCAGCGATGAGCAATTCAAGCAGTTCTGCAAAGCGCAAACGCAGACTAACCCTTTGCTGCTCGAAATATTAAGCGATCCGTCCGGAAAAATCGATGAAGAAACCCTGGAGGAGGAAGAGCTTTTAAACGCTTTCCTACAACCAACCGATATCGAAGCAACCCCGAATGAGGACGAAGATTTGAGAGACCTGTTTGGTTAAAGATGGGAGGAATAAGAGTTGGTTCAAACTGCACTGTGCTTACCTGCGCCAGACATCGAAGCCCTACTTTGCGGGCGGACAATTGCTGTCATTCCCCGGATCTTTCTCAAGCCGGGGCGACAGTTTGCGCTCTATCCTCTCCCGAGTTCCGTTAACCCCCTTCCTCCGGAAACCTACTATAATCCGGGGTTTGTGTCCATCGCCAAATCTACAGAACTGACCCAGAGTTCTGCGGATAGCCTGTCAATTCAAGCCTGGGCAAAATGCGAATTGTGCCAGATGGTCAATACCCCGGAAAGCTTCGAGGTGTTGTCGCAGTTAACGGTGTGGAGCACTGAGGGATTAGAGAGTCATATCGCAACCCACCCCCATATTTTTCTAGCGCACTTGCGCTTATATCGGTTTTTGCAACCGATCCAGGTGCCTAACAATCCAGTAAGCCAGAAAAAACTGGGTAAATTTATCGGTTTACCCCATCCATTACCCATCACAGACTATCAACCCGTATTGAGTGATTCCACATTCGATCGCCGACGCGACCAACTCGAAAACCTGCTACCGCCAGAACATCCGGAATTGGAAGAATTGCAAGGGGCGATCGCTCACCTTGCCCTTACCCAACCCGCCGCCCAACCCCTCGATCGCGCCTTGCAAAGCTTTCTCGGATGGACCGATACTTCCACACCCCAGGAAACCGACCCGGATTTAACCTGGATTTCTACCATTAGCGAGGTGGGAAATTCCAGCGAAGGTCACGCCTTTGAAAAACTGGTGCGGCGATCGCTGCTCAAACTCGGATTTAAGGGTGAGAGTCTCGACCCCGACTCCACCGGCGGACCGGGGGGAATTGACTTATTTTGCGAATATCCTTACCTCCTCGTGGGAGAATGCAAAGCCACCAAAACCGAGAAAGTCAGCGATGGAACCCCGGCTCAACTTATCAAAATCGGCCACAATCATTTAGGCAAGCAACGCTATAACCGGGCGATAAAATTAATCGTCGCTGCTGGAGAGTTAACCGATTACGCCCGCCGAACCGCCACGGAAAATGAAATGAACGTTATCCGCCCCGAAACCCTGCAACGCTTAGTGGAACTGCATGCCAATTATCCCGGTTCCCTGGACTTGATGCAACTCAAACAGCACTTACAAACCGAACCGTTTGGGTTAGCTGACGAAAAGTTAAACAATTATATCAATAGTATTGTGGACCAGATTAAGGTGCGATCGCAACTGGTGCAAACCGTCAAACAATTAGAAGACCCCAAAAGCAAACCGCTGCCCCTGGAAATTCGCACCCACTACAATGCCATCTATGCCAAAGAACCCAGGGCCAAACTGGGAGAAAATTGCGTCAAAGAAATGCTCCTCGAACTGTCTTCCCCCTTGATGGGTTACTTAGGGCGAAAAAAAGACGCCGAGGGGCGCGATCGCTTTTATTACCTGCGGGATTTATCCCTTCCCGAGAATCTGCAATAATAAGCTAATTTCGCTTGGCTTTGCTTGTATGAATAAAATCGAACGCTATCGCGGATGTTTGCTGGGGTTGGCGATCGGCGATGCCCTAGGCACCACCTTGGAATTCAAACCCCCGGGCACCTTTACCCCGATTACCGACTTAGTGGGGGGCGGTCCGTTTAACCTGAAACCCGGAGAATGGACAGACGATACCTCAATGGCCCTATGTTTGGCAGAAAGTCTGATCCGCCAGGGGGATTTCGACCCCATCCATCAATTGGAAACCTATTGTCAATGGTATCGCCAGGGACATCTGAGCAGTATCGGGTATTGTTTCGATATTGGCAATACGGTTTTGCGGGCATTGCAGAAATTCGAACAAACCGGCGCACCCGACTGTGGCGTGACGGATCCGCGCAGTGCGGGCAATGGTTCCCTGATGCGCTTGGCACCGGTGCCCTTGTTTTGTGCCCACGACCCCGCACAAGCGATCGCGCGGGCAAAAGACAGTTCCCGGACCACTCACGCGGCGGCGAGTTGTCTGGATGCTTGCGGTTACTTCGCCGGATTGCTGGTGGGCGCAGTGCAGGGGGTTTCGCGATCGCAATTGCTCGCGCCGCGATATTCTCCCCTTCCCGGATATTGGCAAGAACACCCCTTGGTGCCCGAAATCGACGCGATCGCTGCCGGGGAGTTCAAACACCGCCAACCGCCAGAAATTAAAGGCACCGGATATGTAGTCGATGCCCTAGAAGCGGCACTGTGGGCATTTCACAACAGTACCTCCTTTGCCGAAGGATGTTTGTTAGCGGTGAATTTAGGCAACGATGCGGATACCACCGGTGCCATTTTCGGACAACTCGCCGGCGCGTATTACGGCGAAAGCGGCATCCCGCAAACGTGGCGATCGCGCCTCAAAGCGCACGATTTAATCGTCTACCTCGCCGAAAAACTCGCCAGAGGGAAAAATTGACAATTGGCAATTGGCAATTATCAATGGATACCCAGAAGTTATTTTGTAAAATTTTGTTAAAGTTGCCAAATTTTTTTTAAAATGGTAAAATATAATACAGAAATAGAGAATGGCATGCAACTTGTGGCCAAATTCTCGACTTTAGCAAACCTCACTTACATGAATTTCGGAGACTCTGATATGAAACTCTCTTATCGTGGGACCCCCTACGACTACGAACCCCCGACCCTTGACATGATGGAAGGGGAAACAGGCGGTCAATATCGGGGCAATGCATGGCACCCGCGCTATCCCAGACATATTCCGATGCCCCAACCCCTGCATCAGCTCAAATATAGAGGGAGTACCTACAGCACCGGAGAATCGGTAGAAACCGCCAAACCCGCCACTGCGCCCCCCGTTGCGGCGGAAGCAATGGCGATCGATTCCGAAGGCGATCGCCTGGGTGAAGAGGTTGCCAAACTGCACCGCACCAACATTTGCCGCAGTTTAGAACGGCGTCTGCAAGCCGCACGGATCCAAGGAGACGAACATTTAATCGCCTTACTAGAAAGCGAATCGAATCAGCTAACTTGTTCTTGGCACTAAAGTGAATTTTTTACCCCCTTCACCTAGGTGAAGGGGGTTTTGTTATTGGTCATTGGTCATTGGTCATTAGTCCTTGGTAATTTAACCACCGTAGGGTGCGTCACCCCCGCCATCCCATTGGTGGGAACCACCCCAATCTCCTCTCGGGGGTGACGCACCGGCCCGTCACTTAAATGAACAACCGGGAAAGAGTAGGAGGCAGAGCCTCCCTTCCACCGTCCCCAGGCTGAGCCTGGGAACGAGCATGAAACGAGCAAAACCGGGAAGGAGTAGGAGGCAGAGCCTCCCTTCCACCGTCCCCAGGCTGAGCCTGGGAACGAGCATGAACAACCGGGAAAGAGTAGGAGGCAGAGCCTCCCTTCCACCGTCCCCAGGCTCAGCCTGGGGACGAGCAAATGACCCATGACCAAACCCCCCTTATGACTCGCGCTGCAGCCAAATGCCGCGCATTTGGGCTTTCATCGCGCCTTCATAATCATCGCGATAGCTATCGCCGATATGCCATGCTTCCTCGGGGGTGCAACCATGTTTTGCCAAAGCGGTGGCAAAGATATGCGGGTCCGGTTTCGCCGCACCCACCTGAGTAGAAATCGTCACCGAGGAGAAAAACTCCGCCAGATCCAGCGCTTCGAGGACAGGATAAAGCCGCGAGTCGAAATTAGAAATCACACCGAGTTCGATGTGTTTCGATCGCAAGGAAGCGAGAGTCGATCGCACCTCGGGATAAACAAACCAAGGGTCCTTGGTGGCAAAGTAAGCATAGAGTGCGGCAAAAAAGGCAGAGAAATCCGCAAAGTCGCCAAACACCCCTGCCCGTTTAAAAGTATCGGTGGCGATCGCCTCCCACCATTCAAACTCCAACCGAGGAATCTCCCTGGTTTCCACCCCGGGAAACGCCGCTTGTTCCCGTGCTTTAAAACAGGCAAAAAAGGCGCGGTTCAACTGTGCCGGGTTGGCATTTACCCCAAACTGTTGGGCAAGGGTGCCATATGCCTCGCCCACACTCCCGCGCACGCCAAATAGGGTGCCCACGGCATCGAAAAAAATGACCTTTGGCTGAAACATCAGAAAGATTTAATGGGGGGAACCATACGCTTGCAGGAGAAACTCGCGCAAGGGGAGTAACGTCCAATTCAACCCCACTTTCAGTTGATGGTCGAAAGTGGGCATGCGATAGAGATAAGCCAGTCGGCGCACCAGATGGGCGGCTTGACCGTCGAGTTTTATTCCTAATCCAGTGAGGGTGGCATTGTCAACCCCGAGGGTCATCATTTCCCCCAAGGGTTGATACTCGAAAGGTAGCAACGGGCGATCGCGAATTGACGCCCAGAGATTCCAGGCAGTGCAATCTGCTTGTTGAATTGCCGCTTGCGCCGTAGTGGGCACCCGCTTGCCCTTGGCATCCATACATTCCGCCAAGTCCCCCAGGGCGAAAATTTCCGGGCGATCGAGAGCTTGCAGCATCGGCGTCACCTGGATTTGACCCCGCGCGTTTTTCTGCAGGGGCAGGGGTTCCACCACCGGGGAGACGCGAGTGCCCACAGTCCACAACACCACATCCACCGGGATAGTATCCACTTGTCCTTTGTAGAGCAAGGAAATGCTATCCGGGCCGATCTGTTCCACGGTAGTTTCTAAATCGACCCAAATGCCTCGGTCGTTTAATGCCGCTTGTGCCGCTTTGCGATTAAATTCCGGAGAATTTCGCAGAATTTCGGTGCCCATTTCAATCAGGCGCAGGCGGCCCCGGTCTTGCAGGCGATCGCTGAGTTTGCAGGCCAATTCCACCCCACAGTATCCCGCACCGGCGATCGCCACCCGAATTTTATCGCGATTCGAGGTTTCTAACCGCCGCAAGCGTTCTTCTAGGCGGTAAGCATCGGAAACGGTGCGAAAGGGAATGGCATGTTCGGCGCATCCCGGCACCATTTGCATCGGGGTTTCGCCACCTAATGCCAACACCAGGCGATCGTAGGCAAATTCCCCCCCATCGTGGAAGTACACCTGCTGGTTGTCGATATCGATATTTTCCACCGTTGCTTGACGGAAGCGAATCCGGGTATTTGCCAGCAGTTCGGAAAACGGCGGGGCAATTTCCCAACTTTGCAGTTCCCCGGTGAGCAATTCGTACAGCAAGGGGGAAAAGACAAAGCGATCGTTGCTGTCTACTAAGAGGATTTCGGGTTGCTCTGGTGGGTTCCAAGGTAATTCGTTCAAACGCTTGGCGGCGTACAACCCCCCAAAACCGCCACCGAGAATGCAAATCCGTGCAGGTTCTGTCATGATGATAACCTCCGATACGTTTGGAAACCCCCGTGCTTTAGCCGGGGGAGGAAAAACGAACGTGCGGCTTTA
>NZ_JAJENT010000374.1:0-314 GCF_035615515.1 Phormidium sp. CCY1219 | reverse complement strand
CCGCAAGGAGGGGTAATCAGCCCTCTACTGGCAAATATTGCCCTTCACGGCATGGAAGAAAGCATCAAATCCTTAGCAGCTAAGCTACCAGGGAAAGGTAGTCGTACAAACAAACGGGATGCAATCTCGCTAATCCGTTATGCGGACGACTTCGTTATCCTACATGAAAACAAGGATGCAATTCTAAAATGTCAAAAACATATCCAGGAATGGCTGAAAGGAATAGGGTTGGAACTCAAGGATACCAAAACTCATATCACCCACACTTTAGAAGGGGATAAACCAGGGTTCGACTTTCTCGGCTTCAACATCCG
>NZ_JAJENT010000373.1:0-249 GCF_035615515.1 Phormidium sp. CCY1219 | reverse complement strand
CAATCAAACCTTTGCCAGCAGCAATATTGAGTCCTCTGCAAATTTCTTTCCTTATCAAGAACAGGCAAGGCTGGCCTAAAACGCTCTCTTAGCAAGTGTTTTCCTGTCTGATGCGCGAGGATTTTACATACCAGATTCGGTAGAACCTAGTTTTTTCCAGCCCGGGAGTAGTAGTAGGGAAATAACCATTAAGCCAACGCAATGGTTTTTTTCCAGCCCGGGATTGGACTGCTGGCGAAATAACCATTA
>NZ_JAJENT010000372.1:0-3910 GCF_035615515.1 Phormidium sp. CCY1219 | reverse complement strand
ATGTGTTTTTTGCACTACTCAATACTCTACCACACGCCGTGAGGTATTTCCGGAATAATCTAGAATTTTCCAGTAAAGCAGGCTTGAGTCATTAACAGTTCGATCGCTTCCACTCTTATTGGCGATCGCCTCCGCTTCTGTTTCTCCTTGACTGGCTACCTCTATCTCTAAGCACTCTCGCCACAAACCAGTCCTCTTCGTGCCAAACACTGGCGCTCATGGTAGGATCCACCGCTTGCCAAGCGGACAAAACGTTAAAAAATATTACAAAATAGGGAAATCGGGAAAAAATATGGTATTAGAGTTTGGCTCGCTGAAAAAAAGCGATCGCCCCTGGCAAGTCAGGGCACAGAGAAATAAAAAAGGAGAATCCGGCAATGGTAAGCTAGATGTTGGCATTTAAGTAACATTTAAGGTGAAATCTAAATGGCGGGTTCGAGCCAAATTCCTTATCTACTCAGAGCAGCGCGGGGTGAAAAATTAGAGCGTCCCCCGGTATGGATGATGCGACAGGCGGGGCGTTATATGAAAGCTTATCGGGAATTACGCGAGAAATATCCGTCATTTCGGGAGCGATCGGAAAACCCCGACATTGCGATCGAAATCTCTTTGCAACCCTGGCGGGCTTTTAAACCCGATGGGGTGATTCTATTCTCCGATATTCTAACGCCCTTACCGGGGATTGGCATTCCGTTCGATATCGTAGAACGCTTTGGACCGATTATCGACCCGCCGATCCGCAGCTTGGAGCAGATCGAGAAGCTGCATCCCATCAATCCCTCCGAATCGATGCCCTTTATCCGCACGATTTTAAAAGCGTTGCGCGAGGAAGTGGGCAATGAGTCCACGGTACTGGGATTTGTGGGTGCGCCTTGGACCTTGGCGGCGTATGCGATTGAAGGGAAGTCTTCAAAAGACTACACCATTATTAAGAGCATGGCGTTTTCCGAACCCGAAATGCTGCACAAGTTTTTGGGCAAATTGGCGGATGCGATCGCGGTTTACCTGAGCTATCAAATCGACTGCGGCGCGCAAGTGGTGCAGATGTTTGATTCCTGGGCGGGTCAACTGAGTCCGCAAGACTACGAAACCTTTGCGATGCCCTACCAAAAACGAGTGGTGGAGCAAGTGAAGGCGACTCATCCGGATACGCCGATGATTCTTTACATTAATGGCAGTGCCGGCATTTTGGAGCGGATGGCTCAATCCGGGGTGGATATCGTCAGCTTGGATTGGACCGTGGACATGGCTGAAGCGCGCCAGCGACTGGGAACCAATGTGGGGGTGCAAGGAAATATCGACCCTTGCGCGTTGTTTGGTTCAAAAGAATTCATCCGCTTACGCATTCTCGAAACCATTCGCAAAGCGGGCAACCACCAGCACATTCTCAACCTGGGTCACGGGGTTTTGCAAAAAACTCCCGAGGAAAATGTGGCATATTTCTTTGAAACTGCCAAGCAAGCGGACCAACTCCTCGCGTCTCGATGAGCGATCGCCTCGCGCGAGAAACTCCCGATTGCATCTTTAACGCCGGGATTAGAAAATAGAACGATTGTCACCGATCCTAAAATCGGGAAACGGGGATTGCGCCCGCCGCCACTCCCCGTTTCCCGTCCCCGGTGTCTTTATTCAGTCGCAATCCGTGGCTTTTGACAAACCCGCCACGAAACTCTAAAATCGACTATCGCAATAAATCTGAAGCTCCTACACACTTCTAGCCCCAGATCCTCGTGTATTCTAACTACTATCGACCTCAGAAGCGGATTTTCATCACTGGCGCGAGTGGCTGCATCGGTCACTATATCGCCGAGGCGTTGATTCAGGAAACAGACTACGACCTGTACCTGATGGTCAGAAATCCAGACAAACTCCGAGTGGATCTCGAAGCGCGCCCCGGGATCAATCTCGTGCAAGCAGATATGCGCGAGATTGATAAACTCGCCGAGGTTCTCGAAACGATGGATGTGGCAATTCTCACCGCTACCGCTTGGGGCGGAGCTCAGGAAGTTTTTGACATCAACGTTTTGAAGACGATTCGGTTGATGGAACTGCTCAACCCAGAAATCTGCGAGCAGGTTATCTATTTTTCCACGGCGAGCATTCTCGATCGCAATAACGAATTGCTCAAAGAAGCTACCCAACTCGGCACCGAATATATCCGCTCTAAATACGACTGCTTGCGTCGCCTGTCTCGTTTGCCCCTCGCCTCGCGCATCACGACTCTGTTTCCCACGTTAGTATTTGGCGGCGACGAGCAAAAACCTCAGTCCCATATTTCTGCAGGACTTCCGCAAGTCTTGGAAAAAATCAGTCTGATTCGCTTTTTTAAAGCAGAAGGCGGCTTTCATTTCATCCATGCCCGAGATATCGCTCAGGTGGTGCTTTCCCTGGTAGAAAATCCCCCGGAACCTTCACGTCCCTTTGTTTTGGGGAATGCACCCATTACGGTGAATCAAGCGATCGAACAAGTCTGTGCGACGCTCGATCGCCGAATTCTATTTCGCATCCCCCTCGCGCCTTGGTTGGCCGATATTCTCATCGGTTTGTTCCGGATTGAGATGTCGTCTTGGGATAGATTCTGCTTGAATTATCGCCATTTCACTTATAAAGATCCGGTGAATCCTTCCAGCTTTGGCATGACCACGGAGTACGGTACCCTGCGAGATATTGTAAAAGACCGGATGAATCAACGGGGGCAACATCTCGAACCCGTGGCTCAATCCCCGGAAACTGATGCCGATGCGGCACAATCCTATGAAGGTTAGGGGATAAATCCGAGGCTCGATTGGCCGCTTTTGGGATTCAGTCATTGTGCAGTTTAAATGTGGCTGAATGAACGGTTAAATCGGCGCTAAGCTTTTATAGAGTAGGGTTGGAGGTTTGCTTGTTGGCTCTTAAACCGGGGCGCAGCGCACGGAAATGCCGGTGGCGTTTTGAATTTCTGTGGCAAAGGCGTGCAAGATGTTGGGGCTAACTTGCTTGAAGACTTGGACGGGATAGGGGCGACGGAGTGGTGGGGTATGATTTCCGCGCCCATCGAATTGGCGGGTGAGGGGTTTGGGACGGGTGGGGGTATTGAGTTGGATTTCATCCGGACCGAGCGATCGCATTCGGCGAATGTATTCGGCTCTGGTTTCGGCGTCCCACGGCGAGAGCAACATGGTTTGGATGCCCAGTTGTCCGCTGTATTGCGCCCGGAATTGCTCAATGCCGCTCCACAGGGTATTGAAATCCAGATTGCCCACCGGGCGGTCTACTCCTTGCATCCGTTTGGAGGAGACGGCATCTAATTTAATCGAGACGCGATCGGCCCGTGCCAATTCGGCGCGCACCTGGGGGTCGGTGAGTAAGGTGGCGTTGGTCAGGACTAAGGTGGGGCGATCGGTGCGATCGGCTATGCGGGTCAAGAGTTCTCCTAAGTTGAGCGCCAAGGTGGGTTCGCCACTCCCACTGAGGGTAATTACATCTACGTCCCAAGGGGCGAAGGCTTCGAGATCCTGGAGGATGAGATCGGTGGGGACGTAGATGGCGCGATCGCGGGTTTGGCGTTCGATTTCGCCGAGTTGGCAATAGACGCAGTTAAACGAACAGGTAGACACCGTGCCGATCGGGTCGATCCCGAGCGATCGCCCGTATCGCCACGAACTCACTGGGCCATAAACGGACTCAAATTTAGGGGGCTGGATAGTCTTCATGGTGATTGATACTGGTTGTGAAAATTTTCTGTAGATGCTCGCGAGTTAACGCGGCGAGAGTGTAGAGGGTAGGATTCGATTCGAGCGAGTGTTGGTTTGTTTCCTTATTTCTGGCGGAAATTCATTAGGGGTCGATGAGGGCTTTGCAACCCTCACCTCCCATTCAGAACCGGACATGAGACTTTCACCTCATC
This sequence comes from Phormidium sp. CCY1219, assembly GCF_035615515.1. Lineage (GTDB taxonomy): Bacteria > Cyanobacteriota > Cyanobacteriia > Cyanobacteriales > Laspinemataceae > CCY1219. Next base: position 21 of record NZ_JAJENT010000372.1, on the reverse strand, counting down.
CGGCTCCTAGCCAACTTATCC
>NZ_JAJENT010000371.1:0-298 GCF_035615515.1 Phormidium sp. CCY1219 | reverse complement strand
ACCCCTCTTGTGGTACTGCTCTGTGGGAGTCTACTATCTCCTTAAGTTTCTCGTAGTGGGTTTTGATGGCTTTTTTGTTGGGTTTGATGATGGTTTTGAAACCTAGTGGATTACCGTATGTGTTTTTCCCGGTTTTGTATTTTCCGACTCTGTATTGCCGGATGTTAAATCCCAGGAAGTCGAATCCAGGGTTGTCACCCTCTAATGTGTGGGTGATGTGGGTTTTGGTATCCTTCAGTTCCAACCCTATTCCTTTCAGCCATTCCTGGATGTGGTCGCGACATTTTAGAATTACATC
>NZ_JAJENT010000370.1:0-2504 GCF_035615515.1 Phormidium sp. CCY1219 | reverse complement strand
CCTGTCGGAGTGCTGTTTATGTAAGGGGGGGCGAATTCCTCCCCATACATAAATGACAGGGGTTTCCATTCGCCCCCTTACCAACCCCTAATTTTCGATGATTCAACCCCAGCCCATTCAAAAAATCCTCTTTGGTAGCCCAGGCACCGGGAAAAGTTATCAGATTCGGACAATTGCCACCGAACAGCTTGGCATCGCCTATGATGAGGAAAGCAAACTCCTGAAAAATACCATTAAAACGGTCTTTCACCCAGAGTACACCTACCCGGATTTCATGGGCAAGCTGTTGCCACTCACCCAAGGTAACTCGGTAATCTACAAATTTTATCCCGGGCATTTTCTGCGATCGCTAGGCATGGCATATCAGTCATTAATCGACGGAAAAGACGAGCATTGTTTGCTGGTAATTGACGAATTGAATCGCGGAAACGCTGCCGCTATTTTCGGCACCGCCTTTCAATTACTCGACCGCGAAAGCGATAACTGGTCTACCTACCATATCGACATTTCAGAAATGGAATTAGTCGGATTGCTCACCTCCATGAAATACAAACCCACCGTGCAACCCGACGGAAAACTGATGGTGGAAGATGCCGGGTTGGAGAGATTTTGCGACGACATGGATCGCCAACTCGAAAGAAACGGAAATACCAACGGCCAACGAGTGTTATCGATGCTCAAAAATCGAAAAATTAGTATGCCTTGTAATTTATCGATTATTGCCACCATTAACACCTCAGATGAATCCATCTATTATCTCGACAGTGCCTTTAAACGGCGCTGGGATTGGGAATACGTGGAATCCCCCAGCGGGAAAAATGCCAAAGACACCCTACCCGATGAAATTGCTGCAGCCAAATTAAAGATTGATGATGAACAAGCGTTACAGTGGCATCTTTGTGTAATTGGCTTGAATGAATTGATTAAATCCCAGTACCAAACAGTGCGCCGAATTGAAGACAAACAAATTGGCTGGTGGTTTATCAAACCGGAAAATGGCGAAATTACCCTACAGAAAGTTAAGGATAAAGTGATGTTCTATCTCTGGGATAGCGTATTTGTACGAGACAAACGACCGCTAGAAAAAATCCTATCCACCGCCACCGATGACGAACCAAAGCTAATTACTTATGCGGATTTTGTCGAACATACCGCAGCACTGATGACCTATACAGAAAAACAAGGTCGCCAACGCTCTCCTAACTTATAAAATCCTTAGCAATAGAAGGTTTTATAGAGGATTACATGTCAGCAAAATTGAGGTACAAAAATGATTGATTTCCACGATATTCAAATTGATGTTAATGAGAAATATTCTTTTGTCGGGATAGAAAGGCGCAATGGCACCCTGCGGTTTTGCTTGCCCAAAGGCTTCAATCCGACTGATAAATCCTTGCAAACCTTTGATGCGAAACGGGACTGGTTTTTCCGGTTTTATCAAATCTTCGAGCGCTTCAAAGAAATTTGTATTGAGAAAGGCTATCTCGATGAGAACGATCGAACGAGAACAGCGGATCGTGATGGAGTCATTAGAATTCTTCAGGGTTCAGAAATTAGCACGGATGATGACGAAGAAGAAAATTTGTTTTACTCCAAGCTAGATTTGCTCAAGGGCATCTTGAATGCTTATGATGAACCAAAAATTTTAAGTTTAGGTTATCGCCTGGGCAAATCAGAAGTTCTCGATTACAGTCAGTTTCATCGATTCCTGCATCGCGCGGTTTTTCTCCCCAATGGAACCGCTTATATCGATTACATGAACCTACCGCGTCAGCACGTTCAGTTTGAATCCACCGATATTGTGGCCATGTACTGCTATTTGCTCTGCGAAATTAAACAGCAGCTCAACCAATATGTAAGGGCTGAAATCCGAGCTTTAGCCGAGCGCTTTTCGCACAATTATATCGGAGGACAGTACAGTTTATTTCAAGAACAATACTACAAATTTGTGATAGATATTTTAAAGGATGCTCTAGAGATTATCCATCGCAATACTCCGCTCAAAGATGCCGATTATTGGGATTTTTATGAAGCCATAGAATTATTTTTGTATGGCGAATTGCATCATAAAAATGAGGGGGAAGTCTGGGGAATTAAAAATTTCCATAGCGTTTGGGAATCAATGTGCTTAACTTATTTAGCCAAAACCCACAATCCCCGTAATCTCCTTTATTTAGACACTCAACTGCTTTCTGATAGCGTCCTTCAAGAGTGGAATAGTACATCAAAACCAATTGATTTATCAAATACGTTTCAGGTCAATGGGCAAAAATTAATACCCGATGCAGTTGTCTTTGATTTCTTTAGCCATACAGAAAAATATTGGATCGCTCGAAGTAGCTGGGATGATTATGGTTCTCGAATTTCTTTTTTGTTTCAGGACGACGATAAATTTTACACCAAAAAAGTAATTTCTACTAAACAAAAATCTGGAAGTAAGAATTTGTTTACTAATTGTATTACACATTCACTAGACTTGCTGGAAATATTTTATCAAAAATCTC
>NZ_JAJENT010000369.1:0-4101 GCF_035615515.1 Phormidium sp. CCY1219 | reverse complement strand
GGTGCGTTGCGGCTCAAACCCATGTAGAACCAGGGGGACAATCGACAAGCTGCCGCAACGCACCGGCTTGATAATCTGGCAAGGTTCGTCAATTTATCTTGGTATTTGTCGTTGGCTTCCCGAATCGGTGCGTTCCGGCTAGTTTAATCTTGTTGGCAAAATTCAAGACTTGAACGAAGCCGGAACGCACCCTACCGCTAGATAGGCGCTCACCAACTGGATGGCTGGGTGAGGGGGCGAGTCAGGGTTGTCTGTTTCGAGCTGATACGAGCCTCGTAAAACTTTGCCATCCGTCGCGATCGTCTCGCCCGCTAGCGGTTGCACATCGAAGAATCGTGCCAGAGCAGCAGAATAGGCTTGGTAGTCTACCTTCAGCAGCACTCGTCGAATCGTGCTGTAGGACGGCAAGCGTTGTTTTGGCGGTTTGAACAGTGCCAGTAAGTCCTGACGATAGACGCTCAGCCAGTCACCAATCGCGAGAAATCCTCGGTTGCCAGCAGCAACCGCCAGAGTAAACAGAGCAAGGCATAGGGTCATCTGGTGTCGCTTGCCCGAAGCCTGACGAACGTCTGGAAGGTCGGCGAAGGCTTCCAGAATTTCAAGGCGCTCTGCTGGGGGCTGAACAGGTAAGCTCGTCATCTTGCCTAGACCTCGTATGGCATCGAACTTTATCCTAATCTAGTATCTCAGAGAATGAAATAGCCCTGCTACCACTCTAGTTGACATCTACTAAAAAAAATGTTACATTTACGCTGATGTTTAAGCAATTCAACTTCAAATAATGGCATCAATAAGATTTGAGATAGAAAGAGGGTATGAACATGTTTGGGGTGAAGAAGGCTACTATAGTGTCACCTTCGGAGGCTGTGTGGTAGGTTATCTTTACGACGACAATACAGGCAGGTTGCTAGATTCACTATCAAATGAAGTCAGTGCTACTGGTCGAGGAAGTACGGAATACGAGGCTAAGGAATGGGCGCGAGATGAATGGCGCGATCGTGTTTCAGAAGTAAAAAGCAACATTAGAGGTTATCTCATGCGAACATATCAAGACCGATACGGATACTAGAACTGATTCCAAGATTATATTTTAGTAAAGGTAGCGGTCTTTTCCGACCAAGGGTGTGACGGTCTACTCTGTTTTTCAATATACAAGGGTGTGTTGTGGCTTGAACCCATGTAGGACAATTTACAAGCAAGCTTCCCGAATCGGTGCGTTCCGGCTCGTTTAATCTTGTTGGCAAAATCCAAGACTTGAACGAAGCCGGAACGCACCCTACCGCTCGGCTACAAACTGGCTATCTGTATAACTTCACCAAACCCTTACGAACAGCCTCCTGAAAAATACTCGGAATATGCAAACGGCCAGAATTTGCAGGTGATTGGGGATAAGAAGGATTAGACATATTAGCATTGGCTCGACCATTATGTATTTCTACATGGGTATGAACGCCATAGCTTAATCCTGTATTGCCTTCTCGTCCGATTAAAGTGCCTGGCGAAATGATTTTTCCTTGCAAGCTTTCGTTAATAGAACCTTCAACCAAGTGCCAATAAATAAAAGTCTTGTTTAGCTCTCGGTTGTAGATAGCAACAGTGCCATTATAGCCCCAATCCTTGATTTGCTTTCCGTTTTTTGCTTCTATCACTTCTCCTCCCACCAGAGCATAGAGCGAGCTATTCCACTTACCACCGTAAGAGTCAAACGCTCGACCGGTGTTGTGATAACCATCGTTCCGTCGAGAGGTAATACGGTTTCCAGTTCCATCTTGATACAAAGCATTGAGGTAGTCAGACTCTTTGTATATATAAGTAGGATTAGGTTCGCTACCACCACCAGTATTGCGTTTCACCTCCGCATTCAAAACCAAGTGATAGTTACCACCATCGCCATCACCAGATTTATCCTTGACCCGAACATAGTATTCGCTGTTTGGTTTCAACTCATACGTGCCATAGATTGACTTCAGATTTGAAGAATTAACCTTCTTCAACTCCTTGCCATTCTTGTCATACAAAGCAAACTCAACATCTCCCTCCAGACGTAAATTATCGTTCCCGCTTCCATGGCGAACCGCAAACTGTAAAAGGTAAGGATCGGAGCCAGTGGAAAACTTGTAGTAATCGACCTCGTCAGTTCGATCTTTTCCAACAAAGTCATTCTTCGTCACCCGTTTACCGCCAATGTTGCCTAAGTCCCGAGCATCAGATCGATGCTGCCCCGCCTGATCCAAGTTATGAACGAAGGTGTATTTCTGGTTTAGTAAATGGGGATGTACGGCCAGAATAGGGTCTGCTACCATTCGATAGTAGCCCTTGGGCAAAGTCTCGTAGTGGGAGATGCCATTTGCTGTGCTGGTCGGTGTAACAATCTTCTCGGTTCCATTCACCTTACGGTAGAGAACTGGTCGATAGATATTCGACATATCTTGCCCGTTCTTACTGCGAACGGCAGTTTTGAGATCGCGGTTAGTACCATCCACTGTGAATTCGTAGTCAAACTCACCCTGTAGGTTGGTAAATTCATAGCGACCATCCGCCTTAAGTCTGTTGAAGTTCAGCACCACATCGTAATTGGTTTTAGTGCCATTGAGCGCGGTTACTTCAGCGTAATACTTGCTGTTCGGTTCCAACCATTGAGCGCCAAATAAGGGCTCCCGAGATTTGGAATCTACCGGTTCTCCAATTTGTTTGCCGCCCTCATCTAAGATTCGTACTCGTACATCACCATCCAACAGACGCTGACGATCTGCTTCGCTACCGTCGCTGTCCTGGCTACGTACTGCAAACCGTAGTTGGGTTGCCATATCGTCCGTCGTGAAGACATAGAGATCCCGATCCCCAGACGGCAGTCCGACGTGATCGCTGCGTACAATCCGTTGCCCCGCAAGCTTGCCGTTAACCGATTCGCGGTTAATGTTCCAAGCCTTGATACCGGTATCCCCAGCTTGGTCTAAATTCACAATCATCCGATAAGGAATGTTAGCTTTATTCTGCTCGACATCCACCTTGATGAGATATTTTCCGGGTGGCAAATCTTTGTAATTTAGATAATTGTCATCAGAATTGATGTCAGTCAAGGGAACCTGTCGCAGCCGACCCCCACCGAAGTCGCGATAGACGGTGGTGCGTAAGTCAGGATGAGCTAGGGTTGTATCCCGCGCCGCCAAACTAATATCGTTTTTATTCCCGTCTAACTCCACCCAGTATTCGCTACTGCCCCGCATATTAGGATAAGTGTGACGACCATCGGGAACATCAAAACGATTGGCTTTTGGGGTTGGCTGCCAAATTGGAGCAATGGTTTCAGGCAAGTCAAGGTTAGGAAGTTTATGCCCAGTTCCCGTGAAATAAGGAATGGCACTGACCCCGTTCCAGATAATATAGCCACCATCAAAATATTGAACAGCAGGCACATTTACCCCATTAAAGGCTTTCCAGTGAACTTGGATGTCTTCCAAAGCATTACCCAATTTTCCTTTCTGGGCTTCATAGGCTTCTAGAATTGCCTCCTCGGCTCGCTTCTCTGCCATCTTTTTAATCCATTCCGAAATATCGGTTACAGGCGGATTATCTGGGGGAGGTTGCACTGGCTCAGGACTGGGAAGATGGTCAACAATCGGCATTTCTTTGCCTTGACTACCTTCAACAAAGTTCATGACCAACTTATACTCATCAATTCTTGATAAGTTACCGCGATCAACTGTTAAAACATAGGTGCCAGGATCGAGTTTTCCATCTGCACCCGCGTAAAGCATAGTTCCATCATATTTACCTTCCAAGACAACTTGACCATTCTTGCGAAGAACAGCACTTCCTAGAACATTCAGTGAAAACTGTAACGGGGTTGGTTCATCAATTGAGAAGGCAAATGTATCACTGGGATTACTATCATTGAGCCAACCGTAATACCAACGCCGCCATTCTGGAGGCACAATCACATTCTGAACAGCCCGTTCACCTGGCGTATAGACACCCTCGCCACTCCAAGTTTCAGGACTCAAAAGAGCCGGTGTACTATGCTCCTCTGGCTTCGTCACCTTCGCCAAATGCACCGCCGCCGTCATATTCAGCAAGCCAGCGCCCGTTTCAGCATCATGA
>NZ_JAJENT010000368.1:0-2382 GCF_035615515.1 Phormidium sp. CCY1219 | reverse complement strand
GAGCCGGATGAGGTGAAAGTCTCAAGTCCGGTTCTGAAGACGAGTAGTTCTGGTGACGGAATTGCTTAGTTTAACAGCGTTAGAAATGCTAAGCATAAAAACCTGGATGTCAATTTTTTCTGAATTCCTTTTGATTGGAATCCGGAATTTAGTTTATTTGTTGATTTGCTTGTCTGGATGATTTTTTAAAATTACAGAAATAAACCGATGTATCTTTTGTTAATTAATCAAGAAAATAATGCAACTAAACCGATAGCTAAAAATCCGATTTTTATCGAGTTAAGCGAAGGATAAAAACCTTTTGTGATTCGCGAAAAAATGTTATGTTACACAATAAAATTAGAGAGTGATGAATTTGACAAGCGATAATAAAGGAGACAAAAAAAGTTAATCGGCTCAAAAGGGAATAAAATTGCAAGGTTGAAACGTAACGGCGGGAACGGGGGTTGCCAATAGCGCTAAAAATTGAATAAGGGAAGATTTTCCTAGAGAACAGTTGTAAGGGGGCAAAATGTTGGTAAAAAAACTGAAATCCATGCTAGAATAGAGGGATAAAAATAAAGGAGAGGATTTTCCCCTGGAATGAAGGCATCATCTTTGCCAATAGACTACAGGGGGAAGTATGATTGACAACACCCGAGATGTAGTTTTTTCCCACCGAGATGTCAATTGCGGTTCCAGTAAGGATTTTAGTCTAGTTTGCCAACCTGCAAGGGATATCGAGTAGGAACTTAGGTGCAGCGGCTCAAACAGATGAAACGAATTTTAGTAGTAGACGATGATAAAATCCTGCGAATGGTGGTGAAACGCCATCTAGAACAGCAGGGATATGTAGTGGAGGAAGTCACTTCTGGGGCGGAAGCGTTAAAGGTATTCCAAAGGGATCCGCCCGATTTAGTGGTGTCCGACGTAATGATGCCCCAGATGGATGGATTTGAGTTTTGTCGCCGATTGCGGAGCAACCCGGCGGGCAAATTAGTGCCTTTTATTTTCCTATCGAGTAAAGGGGAACTCGACGATCGCATTGAGGGGCACGCCATCGGAGCGGATGATTATCTCATTAAGCCCTTTGAGCCATTGGAATTAGTGGCGAAAATCGAGGCGCAGTTGGAGCGATCGCGGCGGATCCATGCCGAGATGATTCGGTTGATGCAGCAACTGAGTCCGACGCCGGGGATCCAGGGCAACCCGACGCCCAGTGTCAATCCAGAGGGGCACAGCGCCCCATCGGAGGAGATAGAGAACCGGGAACCGGATCCACTCCCTTTAACTCCAGCAGAAGCGCGAGTGTTCTGGGAAGTCATCCAAGGCTATACCAACAAACAGATTGCAGGGCGGTTATTTATCAGTCCGCGCACGGTGCAGACCCATCTCAGTCATATCCTGAGCAAACTAGAGGTAGAAAATCGCGCCCAACTGGTGCGCTTTGCCTTCGAGCATGGGTATCACCCGCCGGAGGAAGACCCAGACAAACCGATGTAATTTCGCTTATGATTTCCGGGATTTACACCATCGATGCATTGCAAGAGAAAATCGCCACCGATCGCGATCGGTGGCGACCCTTAGTATTTACCAATGGCTGCTTCGACTTGCTGCATGTGGGGCACGTGCGTTACCTGCAAAAGGCTAAAGCTTTGGGGAGAGCGCTGGTGGTCGGGTTAAATAGCGATCGCTCCGTGCAAACCATCAAACCCACCAAACCCGGACAACCCCCGCGACCGATTGTCCCGCAAATGCAGCGCGCGGAAGTGCTGTGTGCCCTCAAACCCGTAGATGGCGTCATCATTTTTGACGGTACTACCGCCGCCCCTCTCATCGAAGCCGTGCAACCCGATATCTACGTCAAAGGCGGAGACTGGACCGTAGAGACCCTGCCCGAAGCGCCCACCGTGCAAGCCTATGGCGGGCGAATCGAACTGTGCAAAATTGAAGTTCCGACCTCCACCACTGGTATAATTTTGTCAATTCTCAATTCGTGAAACCCCAGAGGATTGTCCGTCCCCTTCCGGGATGTTAAATCGTCATTTTTCTGGGATTTCCGCAGAAGAAATGCAACCCCTACCCCCGGGAATGACTGGTTAAGATACTAAATTTTGCCCAAATTGTCAAGCCCTAAAACAGCCAGGAGAGTCAGCACCCCCGGCTGAAGCACGGGGGCTTCGTGCCCTCCCGCAACAGGATAGCTGACCAGCTTAAGCCTTAACTGGCTACATTCAGAGCAAGAGTTAACATTCCTACCCTGGGATGCGTGCTAGTTCCAGGCTCTAGAACCAAATCGTTAAACACTCCTAAGGGGTTAAGACCCTGCGATTTGGAAAGTACCGACTCTGAACATTAGCGAAGCCAACGTTACGAGCAATCAGAACAGACGCAACAATGTCT
>NZ_JAJENT010000367.1:0-982 GCF_035615515.1 Phormidium sp. CCY1219 | reverse complement strand
CTCGTAGGGCTTAGGCTGGTCAGCTACCTAAAGTCAGGGGCTAGAAGCCCCGTCTCTTTAGAGCGGGGTGCTGACTTAATCGCAAGATTTAAAGGATCTCGCCTTCACTTATGAGGTTATCGTGTTTTTTCATGCGGATGAAGTGTCGCTGGCAGGTTGAAATTCCGGCATGACTCCCATCGGGAGCCATCGCCCGATCGCCAAGGGACGGGAGTTGCAATTATTCTATCTTAGGCTCTGGTTGTGCGTCTCCCTTCTTCACCTATGCCTCGTTTTTCTCTACATTGCCGCGATCGCCTCGCGGCGATCGCTTTTGCCTTGCTGGAATGATAAACTACTCAACAGGCAGGGCATTCCTGCTTTTTTGCGTTTGGTTCGTCGTCTTTCCCTGGTTTCAATGGCAATTACTACAATCGCGCTTAATGCTCAATCTGTGCGTCATCTGGATTTCTCTGCGGCTCAATCTGCGATTGAAACGTTGCTGCAAAATGGAGCTTTGAGCGATCCACAGCAGTGCCTGCGTTTTGACCTCGATTATCCTCGGGATCCAACCGATCCGCGCGAACTTTCTGAGATCCCAGAGGTGCGATTGTGGTTTATTGGCTTGGATGCTCGCTATCCTTGGTTGCCAATATTGCTCGACTGGAAACAGGGGGAATTGGCTCGCTACACGGCTATGCTGGTTCCTCACCAGTTCCACCGGGTTGAGGGAATTCAATACAATCCAGAAGCTCTCGAAATCTTCCTGATGCACAAGATTTTTACCATCGCTCCTTGGTTGCAGCAACAGGGTCTCTCCCCAAAGTCTAAGCTGCTGTCAATGGCTCAAATGCTTGGCTACGATCTCGATGAAGCCTTTTTTGACCTGGTTTGGCCTCAGAGCTAAAATCTCTTCTATCGCCTCTTGTCAGGGACTCCGTAGAAACCAACCCCATGTCTAAAGCCAGGGGCTTGTACTTCTAACCACCTGACCAGCCTAAAC
>NZ_JAJENT010000366.1:0-212 GCF_035615515.1 Phormidium sp. CCY1219 | reverse complement strand
ATAGTCCGGGCTAGGGAAATACCCGGAGGTGTTATCGTTTTTGGCTCTGGTAAGCGCCAACTCTTAGTTAGAGGTTGGGCCCTCCAAGCTGCGTGGCTTCAGCCCGCAGAAGTTGACTTTCTGTCGAAGGTTAATGTGACGTACTCCCGACGCCGACCGCTTAGGCGGTACGGCGCGGGCTTCTGGGCCCAGACCTTTGAGATCTGGGTTTC
>NZ_JAJENT010000365.1:0-9028 GCF_035615515.1 Phormidium sp. CCY1219 | reverse complement strand
GGGGGACCGGGGGTCAGTCGCTCGGCTTATATCCCCACGGATAAATCCGGGGGCTTTACGCCGATTCTCGGTAAAAGGCGCAAGCATCCTGCGTCAGGGGGTCGAGTAACCGGCCCAGGGTAGACCAGGATTTGCCATAAAGGGAATGGGCGTGGGCGGCGCTGACGGCATCCGGGCGCGCTTGGTGGATTTTGGAATGAATGGCAAATCCCGCCGCATTCACCGGTTTATCCCCTTCGATGACTTCACCTTTGTGATTCACTAATAGCAGGTCACAGACGCGAATGTGACCGAAGTACATGCCAAAGGGATTGACCCAAAAGCGATCGGGAAATTCCGGATCCCGCGCGGTGATGTGACCGGCGAGTCCTTCATCAAAACCAAAATGGGCAAACAAGCGAAAGGCAGCAGCTAGGCGCTGTTTCCGGTGAATTCGTTCCGCTTCCAGACTCTCGAAAGTCGGCGGTTGCGGGAGTTCGGGTTTGATTAAGCGGGTGTCTATGGCGTGTTTCATCTCGGGCAGTGGTTGCAAAAAAGACTTCTTTTAGGTTAACTTGGGGGTAACGAGTCTTAATAAAAGTTAACACTAAACCGCAGCAAATGCAAAACCTAGCCAACTGAGGTGTGATGATGAACAACCTACAACTATCCCGAACCGGGGCGGCAAGTCTCTCCCCATCGCCGATTGTAGAAATAAACGGGCAACTGAAGTATAAATCCGATTGTATGACGCCGGAATATTTCGCCCGATCGCCTTTCACCATCGAGCTTTATGGCGATCGCGTCCGGGTAGACCATTTCGTCCCGATCTTACCCGATGCCAATTCGGCGATCCAGTACAGCGATCGCCTGGTGGAATTAGGCGCTGCGATCGCCGAAGGACCAGGAGAATGGCCGAATGAATTTTGTCCCGAAGACGAGCCTTTTCCAGATGATTTGGCCATGTATTTCATCAGCTTCGTCCTCCCTGCTGGCGGCATACTCGTGCTTTTGGCCCCTCACGCCCCCCACGATCGCCTCGACCGCGATCGGCGCGCCAGCGGAGATAATGCCGTTCCTCATATTGCCATTCAAGTAAACGATATGCACTCCGCCGCCCAACACTGGCGACAGAAAGGCTTTATCCCCCTCTCCGCACAACCGCAAGACGACGGTTGCTTGTGTCAGTGGTTCCTGAGAAATTGGGCCGGACAGGTTATCGAACTGATCCGCCGCCAACCCGGAGGTCAAGATACTTTTTCCTGCCAGAACATTCGCGGGTTGCGCCTCTCGGAAGTTGAGCAATAACAGGCGATTGAAATACCACCGTGGCAATACCGGGCGGGGGATTGAAATCGCGCCTGGGCTTTTTCAAACCCACCGATATATACTATATTTTAGCACAATGAGAGAATATCGGGACATGGCATGCCCTGTCCCGATACGCGATGGTACTCCATCAAAAGTTTAGAAAATTGGGATTACTCCTGCGGATCGCCCGGAACTTCAGATAACGGCATCGACCGACCATATCGGCCTCTGCCTCGTCCTTGGCGACCCCGAGGGAATTCATCATCCATTGGGGGGCGATTTCCTTTACCTCTACCGCGCCCGAAACCGCGACCCATTCCCGGTTCCGCGAATTCCGCCGATTCCGACAACAGCTCGCGAATCTCACTTAAAAGCTGCCGCACCTTTTGCCATTCTGGGGCATCTGCCGGTTGCGCGTCGCATTGCATCTGCCATTCATCTAGCAACCCCGTTAACGATTCCGGGGCGCAATCGTTCCCGCTATCTAACTCTCGCCCAATTTCCAATAGGCGATCGGCTAATGCCACCGGCACTCGGATCGTGCGCGTTTCTCCATGCCGCCAGGCTCCTTTTCGTCCCGCGCCGGGACGGTATCCACCACGTCGATGCATAACTGTTCTCCGTATCGAACTTTGACATCTTCATCATAGGCGAATTTTGATTCTGTGTCAATATCCAAAACCAAAATATTTACAAAACTATAGATTTCGTGACAGAATCACTATTTCCACCCCGTAGGGTGCGTGACTCGGGTCGATCCAGATTGCAATTATCCCCCAAATCAACACCCCGAGTCACGCACCATTCCAACCACCCAATCCCTCACCGCAGAGAATCTCAACCCAACGTGGCATCGATAAACTTAAGCTGCTGATAGAGCATGTCAATTTTGGGAAGTTGCACCCCCTGACTTGCCGCCGCGCGCAAGGGATTGCCAAAAATGGCTTCCACTTCCAGAGGTTGAGCGCGATCGCAATCTAACTTCATACTCGTGAGATAGGGTTTCATTTTCACCGTATGGTCCAGCATCGAATCGAGGAAACTGGGGGGAATTTCCCGTCCAAACGCCGCCGCACCGGCAACCACCTCTTGCATCAACTGTTCTGCCAAAGTGCGGGTGTGCGGATTTCCCATCAGGGCATCAGTTTTGGCATCCAACACCACCGAAAGGCCATTAAACGGGATATTCCACACCAGTTTTTTCCATCGCGCCAGGAGCAAATCCTCCGAGAATTGAACCGGAATCCCCGCTTGTTTGAAATCCTCCCCAATGTGACGCATTCGGTCCGTAATGCCTTGGGGTTGATAGTTCGCCGCATATTCGGCAAAATTAATGTATCCGTAATCCAGATGGCGGATATGTCCCTCACCGACTTTATTCGAACAGATAAAGCACAGTCCTCCCATAACGCGATCGCTGCCCACCGCCTCAGCCGCCAGCTCTTCACTACCGAGGCCGTTTTGTAGCAATATTGCCACCCCCGAATCCTTCATCACCGGGGGTAGCAGTTGGGGTAACAAATCATTGCGCGTGGTTTTCAGCGCCACCACCACCGCATCGCAAGGCGGCATCTGATGCACGTCATTATAGGCATAGACCGGGTTGAGGGTAAAATCACCATCAACCGACTCCACAATCAAACCGCGATCGCGCACCGCATCGTAATCCCGATGCAGCAAAAAATGAACCTCCAAACCCGCCTGTTGCAATTTTGCACCGTAAAATCCACCGATCGCGCCAGTGCCGATAATTCCATAGCGGCGTTTACCCTGAGACTGAGATAATTCCCCCATCATCAAAATCCGTCTAACTCGCTACATCACAACAGAACTTACGCACCTACTTCACAGGTACGATGGACAATAAATTGCCCACCCTACAGGTAATGCTTAATTTGACAAGATGCCTAAGTCCTACAGAAATTACTCTACCTCACAATCCGCTAGAGTCAAATGCAAACCGTAGCCTAAGTTTCCCGAAAAATTTCCGCCTATGCCTTGACAAAATACAATTTTTGTGGTAATAAAATTCCCACAGCGCCACCCCACCTATCTCAACACCGACTCGCCCCAAACCCGATTATCATAAAAAGGAGTTTACGAAACTTCATAAAATGACCGCAACCACAGAACAGCTTACCGCGCCAACCCAATTAGAAAAGCAAACTTGGACTTGGAGAGGCCATCAAATTAAATACAGCATCCGGGGCGAAGGTCAGCCCTTGGTGCTGATTCATGGATTTGGAGCCTCCATCGGTCATTGGCGCAAAAACATTCCCGTATTAGCAGAAAACGGGTATCGAGTTTTTGCCATCGACCTACTCGGATTTGGCGATTCCGATAAACCCCCCCTCGAGTACACCTTAGAATTGTGGCAAGCCCTGCTCAAAGACTTCTGGGAAGAACAGATCCGAGAACCCGCCGTATTTATCGGCAATTCCATCGGCGCGCTACTCAGCTTGATGATAGTCGCCGATTCTCCCGAAATTGCTGCCGGGGGCGTATTGCTCAACTGCGCCGGCGGATTGAATCATCGTCCCGAAGAACTCAATCCCCCATTGCGGGTGGTGATGGGGATGTTTGCCAAGCTGGTGAATTCTCCCACCGTCGGGCCATTTTTGTTTAATCGCATCCGTCAGAAACACCGGATTCGCAGAACCTTGAGGCAAGTGTATCGCAACCCCGAGGCGGTTTGCGATGAATTGGTAGATTTGCTTTACGAACCCTCTTGTCATGCGGGGGCGCAGAAAGTATTTGCCTCCATTCTCACCGCCCCGGCGGGCAAACCCCCCGTGGAGTTTTTGCCCAAACTCCAGCGTCCCTTGTTAGTCTTGTGGGGTGCGGATGACCCTTGGACCGCGATCGCCGGCGGACGGATTTTTGAAGAGTTTGCCAATACCCAGGCGATCGAGTTTGTTTCGATTCCCAACACCGGTCACTGTCCCCACGATGAGCGTCCAGAAATCGTCAATCCGCTGATTGTGGAGTGGTTGCAAAAGTTATCCGCGCCAGAAACAACCCCGGCGATCGAGCAGGGATAAACCGGGCATGTAGAGGCGCGAAATTTTCCGCGTGACTCGTTCCCCCCGTAGGGGGGAACGCCCTTTTGTAGAGAGGCGATTTATCGCGTCTGACATTCATTACCATTCCTCCCAGTCAGCTTTCGATCGCTTCTTGGTCCAGTCATCTTGCCCTTGCGGTTCTGACTGCCAATTCTCGGCGGGTTGTGGTTCCGATGCAGTTTGATTCTCCGGGGATGGAGGAGGAATCTGCGAGGCGTTGTCTTCTTCCTCCTGTTCCGGGGAGGGCGGTGGTTCAGAAGCAGGGGGAGTGATAATTCGCGCCTCAGTTTCTCCCGGGGATTCCCGGTCCTCATCCCGGGACTCGCCGCGATCGCGATAGCTGTAGGAATACATGGATCCGGACCAAGATTCGCTCCTCGGTTCTTTTACCACCTCGTAGTTATAAGCGTCAGATTCGATTTCGTCGAAGAATTCCTCATCTTCGTCGATCCAGTTTTTGTCATCGTCGAATTCCTCGGCGGAGGTCGGGTGAAAGGGTTCCCCCGGGTCGTTATCCTGCAGGTGGGTCGCATTGGGGTCCCAAGTTCGGCCAGAGGGCGGGGGGGTTTCTGATTGGGGGTTTCTGGCGGAGGGAGACCAGGATGCGGGAGGTTCCGGGGAGGGTTCTATCGGGTCGCGGTAGGGCGATCGCCCCCGTCTGACTCGCGACTCTTTGGCGGCCCAATGAGCGTAGAGACGCAAGAGCATGTCCATCACCCAGGACGTGACACCACCGAGGGCGATCGCCCCTAACACCCACACCGACAGAGGTAAGGGGACAGATTTCATCCCTAAAAACACCAATGCCAGACTCGGCGAGGTATTTTGCACGGCAAAAATAATTAATCCGCCGAGAACCACCAGCAGCAGCACAGTGCGAAATTCACGCATAAGAATTTAACTCTGAATAATCAAGATAATGGGGAATAGGTTAATTTAAAAAATCAGACTTTCTCATTAAAAGCGGGAGTGATTAATGGCCTGACCAGCGACGCAGGGGAATGCAATCGATGTCCAAGATATCCAACGCCCGCGCCACCACAAAATCTACCAAATCCTCAATGGTTTTGGGTTTGTGATACCAGGCGGGAATTGCCGGGACGATAGCAGCGTTTGCTTCTGCCAAAGCGGTCAAGTTTCGCAAGTGAATCAGACTAAAGGGGGTTTCGCGCGGGACGATGACCAATTTGCGACCTTCCTTGAGCTGCACGTCAGCGGCGCGTTCGAGCAAGTCAGAACTCAACCCATTAGCGAGTTTGGCCACCGTGCTCATACTGCAAGGGAGGATGAGCATTCCCAAGGTACGGAAAGAACCACTTGCTATATTAGCGCCTACATCCTGCCAGGGGTGACAAGTCAGGGTACCGGTGGTCACACCGCCGGCTTGTTCGCGCCAGAATTTTTCTTGCGCGGCGGGGTCTGCGGGCATGCGGATATTGTTTTCAGCTTGCCAGACCATATAGGTGGATTTAGAGGCCACCAGTTCGATGGGATAATCGGCCTCGAGCAGGAATTTAATTGCGCGGACGGCGTAGATTAAACCGGATGCGCCGGTGATGCCTAAGATTAGGGGGAGTTTTTGTTGGGGGTTGGAGTTGGAGGTATTAATTTTTCCGAGGGAAGTTGTAAACGACAAAGCTGGGGGTTATTTTATCATTGGAGGAATGTTTTGAACTGATTTTAAAGGGGAGAAAGGGTGAGGAAATAAGGGGGTTGAAAAGGTGGGGAAAGTTAGGAGGGTTCCCAGGGTGAGCCTAGGAACCCGTTACAGGTGAAGGGGGGAAGTTAAACCGGTAGGGGTTTATTCTTCATCGTCATAGTCGTAGTAGTCGCGATCGCCCATGCGATAATCGGAATAGTCATCGGCACTGGCTTCGCTACCGCCGCCCACGGCAACCAAGTCAATTTGCTGACGGTAATAGTCCACACTTTTGACTTGAACTTCGACCCAATCGCCGAGGCTGTATTGCTTGCGGTTTTTGCGGCCCACGAGCGTTTGTTGGCGAGAGCGATACTCGTACCAGTCGTCTTTTAGGGAAGAGACATGGACCAGACCTTCCAGACGCAGGGGGGAACCATCGGGGGATTCCACTTCGATTTCCACGAAGAAGCCGTAAGATTGGACGCCGGTAATCAGTCCGGAGAAGGTTTCCCCGGTGCGTTCTTTCATCAGGCCGGCTTTTTGCAGACCTTCCAAGTCGGCTTCGGCTTCTTGGGTTAATTTTTCCCGTTCGGTCAGATGGCCAACTAGAGTGGAGAATTCGGTTTCAAACTCCTGTTGGATATCGGGGGGGAGGACATTCCAGGTAATCAGGCCATGACAGTTACTGCTATGTAGGTCAACTCGATCGCGGGCGCGGGTGGTTTTGCGATCGCGGCCTTTGTCGAACAGAGTTTTGAGCAATCGCTGCACCAATAAATCCGCATACCGCTGCACTGGTGCGCTAAAGTGAGTATATCCTGTTGTGAGCGCCAAACCAAAGTGAGGGTTAGCTAACGTGCTGTAGGTGGGCGGTTTCAGGGTAGACTCCAGCAGATAAGTGAGGACTCGCTCGCAAGTGGATGCGGCAAACACCTCAGTAAAGTCTTGAAAGTCCGTAGGCGTGACCTCATCCGGGTCATCGAGCATTACTTCCACCCCCATCTGGCTAGCCAGCTTGATCAGTTCGTCCACCCGATCGAGGTCCGGCGCGGGTTGAACCCGATAAATGCCGGGAAGGCCGAGTTCCTTGATGTGGTTAGCGATCAGTTGGTTGGCCAGGATAACGAACTCACACATGAGTCCCCGAGCCGTGAGGTGAGAAGAAAGGGCGATCGCCCCTTGCACGCCTTCATCGTTAAAGACCGACGGGCAAGTGCCGTATTGATTCGGTGGCAGATTCAATTCAAAGCCACCGCGCTCCCGACGTTGCTTTTGCAGTTTATAACTCAAGCGAAACAGTTCATCTAACAGCTCGTTCACCTCATCCGGGAGGAGTTCCCCATCTTCAGAGGGTTGGCGATCGCGCAACTCATTCCACCAACTCGGAATCGTTTCTGGGTCAGCCACTTCTTCTTGAACTGAATCCAGTAGAGATTGAGCTTGGGAATTCGCCACCTGATAGTCAACCTGGATAACGCTGGGTTGAATTTCAAAATCCACCACCCCAAATTCATCTAAGGTGACTAATACCGAAATCGCGAGGCGCTCTTCACCTGGAATCAGGGAACAACTTTCCACCGCGATCGCCTCGGGAAGCATTGGCAATACCGTCTTGCCCAGATAGGCGGACACGCCCCGCTTGCGCGCTTCGCGGTCTACAGCCGTATCCGGTAGGACCCAATGTGCCACATCAGCCACGTGAATGCCAATCCGCGACTGACCCCCCTTGAGCGATTCCAAGGTAAACGCTTGTTCGACCACAAACGAGGAATTATCCAGTCCAGATGTGGGCATCACAGAGATAGCAAACAGTTTCCGCAAGTCCAAGCGATTTTTCAGATCGCTTTTTCGCACCGACTTGGGAAATTCCGCAATCTCATCGAAGACGGATTTTCCGAAAGAGCGAGGTAAGTCATGCTTGCAGCAGACAATATCCAAATCATTGGCATCTTCAGCATCGGATCCGAGAATTTGAGCCACGCGCCCCACAGGCGGATTGCTACCCAGGGCGTAGCGCAAAACTTCCACGTGAACCAGATGATCCACCGCCGACTCCAGAACCACCCCATTGGGTTTCAAATCCAGTTCAAACAGCAAGCGATCGTCCAAAGGAACCGCTTGATAGCGAGAGTCGCTTTGTTTTACCCGCGCCAACACCGAAGGGTTAGAGCGTTCCAGAATCAGTTTCACTTCTCCTTCCGGAGAGCGACGACGGCTGCCCTCTTTAATGATATTGACCAACACGCGATCGCCATTCCAAGCATTACTCAGATGGCATTCTCGGATATAAATATCCTCCGTGCCTTCTTTATCTTGAATCGCAAAGCAAAACCCCTTGCTCGAGCAACGTAGTTTAGCTTCCACGACATTTTCTTCCCAGATGCGACGATAGCGACCCTTCTCTTTTACGAGAAGGCCAATTTTTTCCAACGCATCCAGGGCGATTTGCAAATAGCGCACGCTCGTTTCATCCTGGCAACCCAGTTTCTTTTCTAAGACCTTGGGAGCAACCAATTTGTCATCTGCAAAATTTGCCAGTAGTGTAGCGATTGAAAAGTCCATGAGCGCGATCGATCCTTGTTTTTCCATTCGGTTCTCTTCCTGGGACACAAAACAGCGGTAGTTGCCGCCGATCTCCAGCATTCCCGAGCCTTTCGGCCAGTGACGACTAAGCGTTCGCCATTAACGAGATTGTACTGGAGCGAGCATCCCCGGCATCCAACCCATCCCGCCAAAACCGTGGTAGCGTATGAATGCTCCCCCACCTGCTGGCGCAAGGTGGGAGTGTCCCGGTAGGGCTTACGGCTGTCAGGCCCGCTCCCCGTATCCCAGTCAGGTAGCATTCTCACCGCGCACTGGGAGCTTTTGCCCAGATGCGCCTCCAAATCGTTTCCGTCTGGAGCTAATTTGAGAAAATGAATTGTCCGTGGATTCTAACCTAGCTCCCTACATTTACTAATTGGGCGATACCAGGATTTACAGGGCATCCAGCCTTGCCAAATGGGTCGTGTCTCCGGTTGGCTCGGAATCTGTG
>NZ_JAJENT010000364.1:0-13787 GCF_035615515.1 Phormidium sp. CCY1219 | reverse complement strand
GATAACTCTCAAACTACACCTCGCCTAGAGTTGTCAACGGGGAATCTACAGTTAGACGAGGCGATCGCTAATTCCCAGGGCGACTCCCGAGATATACTGCAATTGTCAACATGCAATTTGCAATATTTTCCGGGCGAGGAAATCCTGTCACGCGAGAACCAACACTCCGCATTTCCAGATATACTGCAATTGTCAACATGCAATCTGTTATATGATGACCATAAAACAACAGATGTAAATTTTACCGAATTCCTTGAATTGCAGGCAGAGTCAGGATTTGAGCTATCCAAAAAACCAGAAAGTGTAGCACTTTACGTAAGCATACCTGTTGCCACGATTGTTGAGACAGGCAAAAAATTGGGTAACGAGAGGGGAATTTGGCCGGATTTGCCGGAAGCCCAAATTGCTACGAATGTAGACACAAATGTACTGCCACTTGCAAGCTCCACCCTCAGCTTAACTGATGACAACGTATTAACAAATGTAGCTACACAATCTGTCAGCAAGCAGAGCTATCGCGAAATCCGGGAAAGTGGCGACTTATGGGCATTTGAAGCAATAGACACACCCAAAAATAGCCCTGCAAATGTAGCTACAGCAGAAAGCGGAGAGATTATCGATTTTGTCAATACTTTAGAGTGGGGCGGTGAAGGGGAAAATCTCGACATCCAGACACACTACCCCCTTTCCCCCACGGGAATCATTCCGTCTCGAATAATTCCCTATAGCAAAATAATAACATCAGAAGCAGAAAATGAGAACAACGCCGGGGAAATTTCTAATTCTCAATTGCAGATAGAGGATTCCACTACCCGGGAGGGGATATCGCAAGTAGGACAATCCGTAGTTGGGGATGGGCTGGCGATTATTTCCCCCAGTCCCGAGGCGGTATTGGATGTTCCCGCCACGCGAGTCACCGTACAATTCCCCGAAAACAGCGAAATAGAGCTAGTGGTGAACGGGGAAATCCAATCGCCGGAGTTAATCGGGCGGACCGAACAGGATCCGAATACGGGCATTGTCACCCAGACCTGGTACGGAGTGCCATTGCGAGAAGGGGAAAACACGATCGCCCTGCGTCAGCGCGATAGCCAGGAACAGACAGCGATCGCCGTATTTGTAGAAGGCGCGCCCAACGAGCTAATCGTAGAGACCCGAGAAACCAGAGCGCCAGCAGACGGCAGGTCAGTAGTCAACGTCAGCGGACAGCTCCTGGATGAAAGCGGGAATCTGTCAGCGCGGGATGCAGTGATTACCTTAAGTGCCAGTGCCGGGGAATTCATCGGCGAGGACTTCAATCCCGACGACCCCGGATTTCAGGTACAGGCGATCGCCGGTACATTCAGCGCCCAACTGCGCGCCCCATTAGACGCGCAAACCGCGAGAATCCGGGCGGCGCTAGACCGAGAAACTGGCGCGGGGCGACTGCTAGAAGCGTTTACCCAGATACAGTTCGACACCTACTTGCGACCCAGTTTAGTCACCGGGGCGGTCAATCTCCGATTTGGACCGCGCGGAACCGATTATTGGGGGAGATTTCGGGACTTTTTGCCCCCAGATAAAGACAACGATTACGAATTGGATTTAGAAGGGACAGCATTTGCCATTGGGGAAATTGGCGGATGGTTGTTTACCGGGGCATATAATAGCGAGAGAGCCATTAATTGCGACTGTAGCGGAAACCGACAAAGACTATTTAGCGACACCCAGTTTTCCGAACAGAATTATCCCCTGTATGGAGATGCGTCCACCGTAGAAGCGATCGCCTCCTCTAGCGACAGCGTGTATTTGAGATTCGAGCGGTCTTCCCCGATTGAGAATGCGGGATTGGACTATTTCATGTGGGGAGACTACGGGACTGGAGAATTGGCCACGCGATCGCAAGAATACACCGCGATTAGTCGGGCCTTTCACGGATTTAAAGGGCATTATAATTTGGGGCCGTTGCAGATTACCGGGTTATATGCCAATGATGTGGAAGGATTCCAGAGAGATGCGATCGCCCCCGACGGGACCAGCGGGTATTATTTTCTCTCCAATCGGTTAGTGATTCCCGGAAGCGAGAACCTGTTTTTAGAACTCGAAGAAATTGGGCGGCCCGGAAATATTGTTAGAAGACAACCGCTGAATCGAGGAGAAGATTACGAAATCGATTACGATCGCGGCGCGATATTGTTTCGCGACCCGATATTGCGAACCGATGTGATTACCGTCAACGGCATAGAAACCGTAGTGACGCGACGGATTATTGCCACCTATCAACATGAAGAAAGAGACGGAGAGACCAACTTATGGGGCGGAAGAATTCGCTATAACTTTTCCCGAGATTATAACGCGCCGAGTTGGATAGGGGCGACCTACGTGCGGCAAAATCAAGGCATTCGGGATTTTGAATTGTATGGGGCCGACGTGATGTATGTATTCGGGCAAAATCGGCAGCGATCGCGGCAGGTGAATCCCGAAGAAGAGGTACCCAACTTCAAATCGCCATTCAGCGGCCAATTTATCGCCGAATATGCCCACTCTACCAACAATTCCGAAGTTTTAGGACTCGTCACCGGAGAAGCCTATCGCGCCGAATTAACCGCCACTGGCGGACCATTTTCCGGACGACTTTACTATCGCAATACCGACGAAGGATTTGCCAACGATGCCACCATCAGTTTCGTCCCCGGACAAACGCGATATGGGGGACAATTAACCAGTCGATTGACTGACAGCACCTTACTACAGTTTTCTTACGACCGGGAGCGAAATTTTGGGGCGACCCCGCGACCGATAACCGTATTGGATGACTTTTTGCGACCCAGACAAGAAGCGTTACCCGGGAATGAAGTGGACAATACGTTAACCACAATTACAGCAGGGTTGCAACAGAGCATCGGACGGGCAACTGTCGGGTTAGATTGGGTGTGGCGCAACCGAACCGATGAGGAAGCAACTCGTCCCTTAGACGTGACCT
Organism: Phormidium sp. CCY1219; assembly: GCF_035615515.1. GTDB lineage: Bacteria > Cyanobacteriota > Cyanobacteriia > Cyanobacteriales > Laspinemataceae > CCY1219. Next base: position 10,825 of record NZ_JAJENT010000364.1, on the reverse strand, counting down.
CATCGCAATTGCGATCGCGCTTAGCCGTACCGATTACCGATAAAATTTCTTTTCGGGCGCAAAATGAATTAAATTTGTTGGGAGATGAGGATACGGTTTATCCAGACCGGACGATTCTCGGGTTAGATTGGCAACTGCTTCCGGGGGTGACATTGCAACTGAATCAAGTATGGTTTACCGGGGGACAATTTGACGACAATTCCATCACCAGCGTGAATTTGAATGGGGATTATAATTTAACCGAAGATACGATATTGACCGGGCGATATTCCTTCGCGAACGGGCAAACAATGGGGGCCGCATTGGGAATCAGACATGGGTGGACCGTGTTTCCCGGATTTCGGGTGAATTTAGCTTACGAGCATGTGTTTGGCTCCTTATTTGGGCGCACCGGTTCCGGGAGTCAATTCGAGCAACCCGTCGCCCCGGGACAAAGTGCATCGTCCTTGGGAATTAGAGGGGGGGATAGTTATAGTATTGGGTTTGAATATACGGGGAATCCGGACTTTTCCGCCAGTGCCCGTTACGAACATCGGTTTTCCAGCAGTGGAGACAATACAGTGATTTCAGCAGCAGCGAGTGGGAAGATTACCGACTCCTTATCGGTGTTGGGAAGGTATCAGCAAGCCTCATCGTCCAATCAGTTGTTTGAGGATATTGGGGATACGATTCATTTGCGGCTGGGGTTGGCTTATCGGAATCCAGAAAGCGATCGGTTTAATGGGTTGTTGCGCTATGAGTTTCGGCAAAATGCGGCGACGATACCGGAGAGTATTTTGTTTGATTCCGGCACAAAAGCGCAGGATCATACATTTGCGTTGGAGGGGATTTATGCGCCGAATTGGCGATGGGAGTTTTATGGAAAAGCAGCCGTGCGACATGGGACGTCTTATTTAGCGGATGATTTAGTGGGGACGTCGTTAGTGTCGTTGGGGCAAGTAAGAGCCACCTATCGGTTGGGATATCGGTGGGATGTGGTTGGAGAAGGGCGATGGATTCACCAACCGGAAGCCGATTATGATGAGTTTGGCGTGGTGGCGGAAGTCGGGTTTTACGTGACGCCAGAGTTAAGGTTGGCGGCAGGATATGTGTTTGGGGAGGTGAGCGATCGCGATTTTGAGGGAGAGCGATCGGCGTCCGGGCCGTATTTAGGGTTAACCTTCAAGTTGAATCAATTATGGCCCGGCTTCGGACAAGATATTCCCGCCCCAGCGAGAACGCCGGAAGGAACTCAGGCGGGAGGTGAGCGATGAACCCCATCAATGTATCCGGGAACTGGATGGGTCGGTTGCTGTTCGTGGCACCGATTCTGTTTTCCCTGTTGAATGCCACCAGCGTGCGCGCCGAAGGGAGTCGGGAACTGACCGCCAACGGCGGCTATCGGCCATTTTTGGAATTTCGTAACACCAGTATCAGTGGAATTCCATTTAGAACTACGATTAAAGTGTATGCCGAAGCGGGAGAAAGGATTGATTTGGCTTCTAGTGCCTTTCGGACGAATGGAGCAGATATCATAGCGCGTCCGCCCACCGGTCCAGCCGTTAGTTGCGATGCAACAACAACCGCAGGGGATGGGGTCATCGCCAACCGGGCTGCAGAAGTCGCAGGCCCTTCCACAACCAGTGCCGCTGCCGATGCATACGATCCCTGTACCATACCCGTAACCGAAACCGGCGTCTGGGAAATCGACTTTGAAAGTCCCAATCCCGGTGGGACAAATGATCCCAACCCCAGGCCCGCGAATAGTGATTGGCCTGCTCCGAACAACAACGATCCATTTGTTGCGGCTTGGGATGTTACAGTTCGCGCAAATGATACCAGTACCGTCGCCATCCCAGGTCGAGCGTTTAGCAACTCCTTAGCCCTTAATGCCAGCTTTACATTTGCTGGCGGCTTCACGATTCAGCCCGTCAATTCGCAGGCGTTTGTATTGACCGAGGATGGCTATCGGTACCAAGTGAACCTGAATGGGATTGAGCCGGCTGGATTTTTCTTTTTTGCCAACAAGAAAGGATTTATCGACACCACCACTGGAGACGCTCTGTTTCAATCCGTTGATTTACCCGGTACCGCTCCGTTTCCCTTTGAAGATCCTACCGACATCGCCAACGATGATAGCACGCATAAGATTTTTTTCAATTCACCAGCAGTGGGTGATTTTCCCAATTCAGATGTCCCGTCTGCGAGTGGTGATACTTGGCTGCGAAACACAGAAGAAGCAGTACCGACTCCTTCAAATCTTGCCTTCGCCGGCGTAGAAGGAACTACGGGTCAGGCGGGAACTACCCCCCTAGGCGGCAATTTTACCTTTGACGTTCCGGCGGGATTTGAAGGAAGTTATACAATAGTTCTCGACCTGAATGACGATGGAGACTTTCAAGACCAGATAGACCGCGTTTTGATTGGTACCGCAGACCCCGGTTCCAACACGGTATTTTGGGATGGCTTAGACGGACAGGGAAATGCCGTGCCTCCGGGGAATGTGGCCTATAGCGCTCAGATTTCGTTGAATGCCGGGGAAGTCCATTTTCCCTTCTTGGATGTGGAGCAAATGCCCAACGGGATCACGATCGCAAATGTGGACACAGGCGATAGAACCATCTACTATGACGATACTAGCTTGTGTACCGATCCGAGTGACACGACAACCTGTCCTGCTAATGCGCCCACTCCCCCTCGTGCTCTGGTTGGGGTTGATAGTAGTGGTGGAGCGCACGCATTTACCAATAACTTTGGTAATAACAGAGGCATTGACACTTGGGCCTATGTCCCCTCGTCTCCAGTAGTTGTGCAAGACGTTGTGGTGGTTCGAGAAGCGGATTTAAAAATCGCCAAAACCGCCGACCAAACGGCGGTGGTGGCGGGGACCTCCATTACCTATACCATCACCGTGACCAATGAAGGACCCAGCGATATCCTCGACGCCTCCCCCGCCAGTTTCACAGACACCATTCCCGCCGACGTGACTGATGTCACTTGGACTTGTGCTATTACTACAGGTGCGGGTACCTGCGGCGATCCGGCGGGAACGGGGAATAATATCAACACCACCTTGGCGCTTAACGATGACTCTACCGCCACCTTTACCGTCACCGGAACGGTGGATTTGGCAGCATCTGACCCGTTAGTTAACTCAGCAACCGTACAGCGACCGAATGATGTCACCGATCCGGTGGACGATGACGGTACTTCCGACACCATAAACCGCACGGAGACGGCCACTATCAGTACCACGGTCTCTCCTCCCTCCTCTGACTTGGGGATTGTGAAAGATGACGGTCAAACCACCGTAACTCCAGGGGAAGAGATTACCTATACGATTACCGTGACCAACAATGGTCCGAGTACCCTCACCAGTCTCACCGTCACGGATACCGTTCCCGCCACTATCCTCACGCCTACCTTTACCCCAAGCGTCGGCAGTTACGATTCCAATACTGGTGCGTGGACGGGTATCACTCTGGCCCAAGGTGACAGCATCACCCTTACGGTTACCGGAACGGTGGATGCCGCAGCCACCGGGAATTTGACCAATACCGCCACCGTTGCGCCTCCCAGTGGTATCCCCGATCCGAACTCGGATAACAACAGCAGCACCGACACCAACACGCTCACGCCAACGGCTGACCTGGGAGTTACCAAAACCGTGGATAACCCCAATCCCACGGTGGGCGACACTATCTCCTACACCCTCACCGTCACCAACAACGGCCCTTCCAATACCACAGGGGTGCAAGTCACCGAACCGTTAGCTACGGGATTGACCTACGTTTCGGACGATAGCGGCGGCGCTTACAACTCCAGCACTGGTGTCTGGGCGATCGGCGATTTGGCTAATGGCGCAAGCGCAACGCTCACAATTACCGCCGAAGTCACTAGCGCCGACCCAATTACAAATACCGCCAATATTACCGGTTCGAGCGCCACAGATCCCAACCCCGACAATAATGCGGACGATGTTACCGTACCGGAGCAACTGTCTGACCTGTCTCTGGCGAAAAGTGTCAGTGACAGCAATCCCACCGAGGGAGATACGATTACCTATACCCTCATCCTTACGAATAACGGCCCGTCAACGGCAACGAATATCGAAGTCACCGAACAGTTGGCCAGCGATTTAACTTACGTGTCGGATGATAGCGACGGCGCTTACGACCCTGATACTGGGGTTTGGAGCGTGAGTGAGTTGGAGAATGGAGCCAGTAAGAGTATCGAGATTGTTGCTACGGTGGAGACCGCCGACCCAATTACAAATACCGCCTCCATCACCGGGGTGGATCAGTCTGACCCTACACCGGAGAATAACGAGGATAGCGTGACGGTGCCTACTATACCGAGAATCCCCAGCTTGCAATTAATCAAACGAGTGACTCGGGTGAATGGGATTTCGTTTACCGATACCGTCTCCCTCCCGGATTGGCCTGCCAATTTCCTGCGGGGCAGAACGGATGTTGAGATTCTCCCCGGCGATGAGGTAGAATATACTATCTATTTCCTCTCCGATGGCAATCAGGTGGCGGAAAATGTGACGATTTGCGACCCGTTGCAGGACGCGCAGCAGTTTATCTTGAATGCGTTTAACGGGCGAACGCCGACGGATGGCGGGTTGGCGGGAAATCTGGGCATCGCGCTGGCGCTCAACTCGGCGACGCCGACGGTTTATCTCAGTAGCGCTAATGACTCGCCCGATCGCGGTCGGTTCTATCCCCCTGGCGCGATCGCCCCTAACGCTTGTGCGTTACCAAACGTGCGCGGCGCAGTGGTGGTCGAGGTCGGCGCGCTGTCTCCCGGGGAATATGGTTTTATCCGCTTCCGGGTTAGAATCGATTAATCCTGGCCTAACACCGCGATAAGAATGAAGCATTAACCTCTAACCCCCCCAAGCCTTTTGGCTCAATTCTTAATGCTTCATTCTTCTTTTTTCTCTCAACCCACTGGCGCACTTACGGCTCTTTCTTGTCTCGCCGCCGCACTCCCTCCTGTGGTTAAATAAAAGTATTTGCGGGTCAATTCGGGCAAAATCGCATTGGCAAAATCTGCCTGTTCTATATTGGTTCCTACCAATGTCGCCTCGCTTAAATCCGCTGCGCTCAAATCGGCACGATGCAAGGAGGCCCAATTCAAATTCGCTTTAATTAAAGACGCTCCTGCTAAGGTGGCACCGGTTAAATCAGCCCCCATTAAACTGGCCGATCGCAGTTTTGCATCGGTGAGATTGGCCACCATCAGGGTCGCCCCTTCTAAATTGGTGTGGTTCAATTTGGCATCGCGCAGATTAATCCCATTCAAATTCACACCGTTTAAATCAACCCCATTCAGATAGGTTTGCTCTAAATTCACCCCGTTGAGTTGGGCGCTATATAACATCGCCCCACTCAGTCTCCCGGCGGATAAATTCGCCCAACTCAAATTCGCGCCGGTTAAATTAGCATTCCGCAGGTTGACCCATTCCATGCTCGCACCGCTGAGATTCGCACTCCGCAGGTTTGCTCCTCTCAGGTTGGTTCCGTTTAAGTTGGTTCCACTCAGTTTTGCTCTGGGTAACTTGGCTTTGACTAAAATTCCCCCCGCCAGGGATGCTTTGGTCAGGTCCGCATCGCTGAGTTTGCCATTTTCCATTTTTACGAAACTCAGGTTCGCCCAGTGCATCGCGGTCTGACTGAGATCCGCACGGGTTAAATTCGCGCGGCTCAAATTTGTCCCGCGCAGGGTCGCCCCTTTGAGGTGGATTCCGGCGAGGTTCGCTCGTCGCAAGTCCGCTCCACTGAGGTCTACCCCCGCAAAGTCCCGTTCTCCCATTTCGTACAGTTTCAGTAGTTCGCTCGCTTCCATTTTCATTGCTCCCTTTTTTGCTGTCCAACGCTATGCTACGGCTCTTCTCCCGGTCCCAATCTGGCTCTAGCTTTCCGCCGATCGCGGGATACTATAAAAAAATTAATCAACCATCTTATCATAATTGTCGGCACAATTCGGCTGACCCCTAAAAATTTTAAGATTTTAACCTACTTCTATTGTACTCCTACCAATTGGAAACGAATGATAAGTTTTGTTTTAATATTGCTGGGCTAAAGAACGGGGACAGTTTATCAATACAGGTCGGGGATCGGGTGGAAGGGCGATCGCGAGTAATGGATCCCGCAACCGCCGTCTAGGGCGATCGCGCTTTATTTCAGGTTCGTTGCTTTTTCCCATTGCTCGGCACAAATCACCTAGGCGAATAATTTAGGGGGGAAATTGCACTCTGTGTCTCTACCACCCCCATCTTCGGTGGTATAAACTTTTTATTATAACCCAAAAAACTTAAAATTAGCAACCTACATACCCACAGTTGAAATTGCTTAAACGACATTTAACCCTCAAAACTACTATTTTTCCCACTTCTTTCTTGACACTTTCCCTCGCCAAAAGATGAGAATACAAGGGAAGACATCGGCAAAGCTTTAACCCTAAAGCCATGTAGATAGAACCGATACCTGAGGGCGGCAAATGTTAAAATGAAGCGGGAGGCGTGACAGCCCCGGGATTTTTCCTGCACGCCGAGGAAGCCTAGAGCGCGATCGCCCTCAATTGTAATAAAGTATTTCTCAAACCCCACCGTCTCAATCTCCACCCCTCGCCAGGGCATCCCACCCTCGGGCAAGATTGAGCGTACAGCAACCACCCGTTTTCATGTCCATGAGCAAACCACGCGATCCGAACTCACTGTCTGGCGAACCCACTGATGACGCTACCCCGTCGTCCTCAGATAATTCCTGGAAAAACCGCATTGCGGGAGTCTGGAACGACGCCAGGGGACGCATCACGCAACTGTTACCCTTCGATCGCGCCACCCAAACCGCGATGAAATGGTTCAACGTCAGCGAAGCAGAAATCGCCGACATTTTGCAGCAGGTTCGCGCCGAATTGCCCACCACGGAAGCCCTGTTAATTGGCAAACCCCAAGCAGGCAAAAGTTCCATCGTCCGAGGACTCACCGGGGTTTCGGCGGAAATTGTCGGCCAGGGATTTCGTCCCCATACCCAAAATACGGAACGCTATGCCTATCCGTCAAGCGATTTGCCCTTGCTGATTTTTACCGATACTGTAGGTCTCGGGGATACGACTCAAAAAACCGACGCGATTATCGAGGAATTACAAGGAGATTTGCAGCAGGAAACCCGCAAAGCAAAAATCCTGATTTTGACGGTTAAAATTAACGATTTCGCCACGGAAACCCTGCGCCAAGTGGCGGAAGAATTGCGATCGCGCTATCCCGATATCCCCTGCTTGCTGGCGGTGACTTGCCTGCATGAAGTATATCCCCCCTCAGTCACGGATCATCCCCCCTATGCGCCAGAGTATGAGGACCTGCAACGGGCATTTACCGCCCTACAAGAAGATTTTTCCGACCTGTGCGATCGCGCTGTTGCCATTGACTTTACCCTCGAAGAAGATGAATATACCCCCGTATTTTACGGCTTAGAAGCCCTGCGCGATGCCCTAGCTGACTTGCTTCCAGAAGCCGAAGCCCGGGCTATCTACGCCTTATTGGACGAACAAGCCGGTTCGGAATTGGGGTCGTTGTATCGCGATGTGGCGCGCAGATATATGTTAGCCTTTTCCGTGATGGCTGCAACCTTGGCGGTGGTTCCCCTTCCCTTTGCCACCATGCCCGTGTTAACTGCGTTACAGGTGTCGATGGTGGGTCTGCTGGGCCGCCTCTACGGGCAAACTCTCACCCGATCGCAAGCCGGGGGCGTGGTTAGCGCGATCGCCGGCGGTTTTGTCGCACAAGCCGTAGGTCGGGAACTGATTAAATTTGTCCCGGTGTTGGGTAGCGCGATCGCCGCCACTTGGGCCGCCGCTTATACTTGGGCCTTGGGCGAAGGCGCTTGTGTCTACTTCGGCGACTTGATGGGCGGCAAAAAACCCGATCCGGAAAAAATTCAAGCCGCCATGCAAGAAGCATTTTCCGCCGCAAAAGAACGCTTTAAAGGCATTCAACGGTAGTTAGATCATCCCCGGTTTAGTCGATGGCCTTCTTGTGGCGGGCGATTGCGATCGCGCCTGGGTTTTCTTCGTCCGCCTACGCAGACTAATTCTTCTTTATTGCGATTCTTCCGGGGTCGATATAATACCAAATCCGCCTGTCAAAAGGCGCTTTTAAATTAGCCCGCGTAGGCGGGCTAAGTCTACCCACACCCCGATCCAGGGGCTTTTCAAACCCATTTTATGGCGCGGTTATTGGGTTTGGAAAATATTCTGCACCATTGGTTTATCCACCCGGGCAGAAACCTTATCCAGTTCCGCCATTTCTCCGGCATCTAATTGCCATCCCATCGCGCCGATGTTTTGTTTGGCTTGTTCCAAGTTTTTCGCACCAGGAATGGGAATGGTTCCTTTACAGATGCACCAATTTAGGGCAACTTGGGCGGGTGTTTTGTTTCGCCCCTGGGCGATTTCTCCTAGGGTCTGCAACACCGGGCCAATCTTGGGCAACATCTGTCGGAACAGTATGCCGCGAATGCCTTTGGGAAATGGGCCATTTTGCGAGTATTTTCCCGTTAATGCGCCCAACGTTAGGGGACTATACGCAATGAGTTGGATGCCTAATTCGTCGCAGACTTCTTTAATGCCTAATTCGGTGACGGGATAGGTGGAAAGGAGGGAGTATTGCACTTGCAAGCTGGTAATCGGAATACCGCGATCGCGAAATATTTTATGCACTCGCTGCAGGCGTTTTGGCCCGTAATTGGATAACCCCACGCCCTTCACTTCAGCGCGATCGTATAAATCTCCCAATCCCTGCAACAAGGGCCATTCTTGCCAAGGGGCGTAATTTGCCGTAGACCAATGCATCTGCACCAAATCCACATTTTTCCCCAACCGATTCGCCGATGCTTCCCCTGCAGATATCATCGCCTTTCTCGTCAAGCGCCAGGGATACGGTGCAAGTTTGGTTGCAATACAAATCTTCTCTTGGTTTACCCCTCGATACTCGCGGGAAAATCTTCCCAGCAGTTTCTCGCTTTGTCCGTTGAGTCTACCCGTTCCGTAGGAATCTCCCGTATCGAATAAGGTGACGCCGTTTTCCACGCAAAGGTTGAAAACCTCTTGCAGTTGTCGGTCCATACTGGGGTCATATCCCCACAACAGTCGGTTTCCCCAGGCCCAGGTTCCGCATCCCATTTGCGGAAGGCTTAGTTTTCGCTTCGTTTCCATGAGGGTTCCCTCTCCATCCAGTTGGTCTCTTTCCAGTGTATTCTCTTCTCCCCTGTTGATTCATCTCAATTTTTACCCTTTTCTGTGTCTGGGGGTTTCTCCGTCGGGTTTATACCTTCCCCGGGTGACGCGATCGGAAATTTTTATCAAAATCGAGGAGAAAAAGGCAACATTTGTGGTAAATTAGGACTGACTTAACTTGCCGACCCTAAACATTGGATACGCTGGGCAGGATGCACCTTACATTTAGACCTGTAGGGTGGGCAAATATTTGCTTGCCCACCCGATTCGTGAGGGTAGTACGTAAGTTTTGTAGATGAATTGTTAAGATAAAATAGATAGAAACATTGAGTTGAGGGATCCGACGATGACAATTTCGCCTAGTCAAGCCTCACAACAAATAGAATATCCCGAGGAAGATGGTAAACCAATGGCAGAAAGCGATCCAACACGGGATTATTTGATTTATGCCGTTGAAGCCCTGGACATCCATTTCCAAAACCGTCAGGATGTCTACGTTTCGGGCAATTTGTTTATCTATTACGAACAGGGAAAACCAGAATGCGTGGTTTCTCCCGATACCTTTGTCGTCTTTGGGGTAGAGAAACGCAAACGACGCTTTTATAAAACTTGGGAAGAAGGGGATAAAAAACCTGATTTCGTGCTAGAGATTACCTCTAAAAGCACCCGCAGTCAAGACCAAGGAGCGAAAAAAGGAATCTATGCTTTTTTGGGAGTCTCCGAGTATTTCCAATACGATCCAACCGGGGATTATCTGCGTCCTCCACTCCAGGGATTAAGGTTAAGGGAAGGCAATTACTTTCCCATAGAGGTAACCGCGTTACCCGATGGGACACAAATGATTTGGAGTGAAGTGTTAGGGTTAGAATTGCGATCGCTGCCTGGAGGTGAACTGCGGTTTTATAACCCCGAAACCGGGGAACTCCTCCGGAGTCATCGGGAAGAGGCGCAAGCGCGACAAGCGGCAGAAGCGCGAATTGCCGAACTCGAAGCGCGTCTGCGAAGTTTGGAACAACAAGAGGAATCTTAGGGGGTATAGGGTTTTGTAGCGGACTATGCTTGCCTAGGCGCGATTTCAATCGCCCCAAAAGAAGCATATAGTATAAGTCAATCGAAAAAAGGCGCACCGCAGTGCGCCCCGCTGGTGTATATTGCGAGTCCTACAGTATAATTAAACCTCCTGGCTGCTTTCTTGGACGAAACGCCCAATCAGACCGGAGACCAAAGAGAGAACGATGGAACCGAGAAGTGCGGGGAAGAACCCTGCCACATAAAAGCCCGGAGTGAGATAGCCCACCAATCCGAGGGTAATGGCATTGACCACCAACAGGAATAAGCCCAAGGTCAAAATCGTCAGCGGGAGGGTAAAAAGCACCAAAATCGGTTTCACGATCGCATTGACCAATCCCATTACAATCGCCGCCACCGCCGCCGCCCAAAAACTGGCCACTGACAGACCAGGGACCAGATAGGCGGTAATCACCAGAGAAATTGCGGCGACTAGCCAAGTAATTAAAAAGCTAATCATGATAACCTCCGATACGTTTGGAAACCCCTGTGCTTTAGCCGGGGGAGGAAAAACGAACGTGCGGCTTTAGCCGCC
>NZ_JAJENT010000363.1:0-418 GCF_035615515.1 Phormidium sp. CCY1219 | reverse complement strand
ATTCCCGAGAGCAACGGCGTTAGCCACCCCCACTTATTGGACTCACGACCCAATGGGTGAAGCGGGGAACGGAAGGCTACCAGGGTAAGCCAATACCCGATGCAACCGACCACTGCCAAATGCTATCGCCTAGCAATAGCAAAATCATCGTTTTGAACCCTCGTAACTACATAGCGGCGAAAGTGCGCTGACACGCCGCGCTCAAAACGGGCAAAGGGAAAGGTCAGGGAGTCTTTTCACCACTGACACCGACTCGCGAAAGTACCTCGGGGGATAGATGGAGGCGTCGGCATAACACCCTAGATGATGGAACGAGATAACCCGACTGGGACTCTCAGTCAAAAGGTCGATAAAACTGAGTAGTGACAAGTGTAAGCGCAAGTCCTAGTTGGGGTGAGATTGAGTCAGAAGCTTTCTG
>NZ_JAJENT010000362.1:0-343 GCF_035615515.1 Phormidium sp. CCY1219 | reverse complement strand
CGCATACGCGCAGCTTGGACGACCCAACGTCTAACTAAGAGTTGGCGCTTACCATGCAGCCAAAAACGATAACACCTCCGGGTATTTCCCTAGCCCGGACTATTTGTTGGTCTTCTTGGGTGAAGGCACTGGGTTATTCCAGGACACAACGTTTTTGGTGGTCGTAGGGACACGCAACTATTTCTAATAGGATTATCTCCATGATTAGAGTGCCAGTTCAAAATCCAGACGGTTCCCCTGCAATGCCTACAAAAGCATCGCGGGCGCGTCGTTGGGTAAAGGAAGGAAAAGCAACTTCCCATTGGAATGATGCAGGCTTGTATTATGTCCGATTAGCTGCCGA
>NZ_JAJENT010000361.1:0-9654 GCF_035615515.1 Phormidium sp. CCY1219 | reverse complement strand
TAAAGCCGCACGTTCGTTTTTCCTCCCCCGGCTAAAGCACGGGGGTTTCCAAACGTATCGGAGGTTATCATCATGAAATCACTGTTCCCCATCGCCCCCCGTTATCGTCTCGATGATGTCTCCCCTTGGCTAGAAGGTATCGATCCGTCGCGCAATTACTGGATCGCCGTGAATGGTTCCCCCTCTCATGTGGTCAGCATTCCGGGCCTGCAGGTGTCATCCTTTGAAGACTTTAAGCAAATCGTGCGCCAGTGGCGATCGCTGCATTGCGGGGAACAAATGGAAATCGAGCGCATCGTCGGCAGTTTCACCATCCACTGCATCAGCGACAACTGCTTCGCGATCGCGACCGAATTTCACGGCGCACCGGTCTGGCATCTGTTCGATCGCGAAACCTTAGACAGTCTGCTGATGACCGCCCACCCGGATTGGATCTGTGCCCCGAAAGATGTGGAACTGGGACGCAAAATGCTGATGCGCTCCTGGCAACAAGCCGCCTTGGCTTAATCTCTCAGTTCAGCTTCCAAATCTTGAAAAAAAATTTATCAACGGTTCGGGGAGAGACGCGAAATGTCGCGTCTCTCCCTATTTTGCCTCTGGGTTGAATTCCGCCGAGTTCAATCTACGACCGCCGCAGGTTGACAAGTTCTTCCAAAGATGCTAAAAGCTTCACCGTCACCGAGAGAATTTCCCCCTCGGGATTGAGGACGAACAACCAGCCCACATTGACGATGAACAGGGGCGTCTGTACCGATCCCCGGATGGAAAATTCGCGATCGCCATTCTCCAGGGTTTTCATAGACCCCTTGACGGGAGAGAGTTTCATCCCCCGAGCTTCCGCTTCTAAATAAGCCGCGATCGCTTCAGTCCCCACCACCGGCTCCTCAAATGGCGGATGGAGCTGACCCTCCGGCGCAAATAAGGCACTCGTCCCCTGAAAATCACCAGCATTTAACCGCTCAAAATAGCGGCCAATCTGCGGTTGAGACACCCCTTGGATCGCCAATTCCGGGGTTGAAATCATAGTGTCTTTGGTCGTCATAAAGATTATCCGATAAATCGCTTCAATTGATTAAAATTTTCCGCCCCGGTGGGTCATACAGACATCCCACCAGAGACTCAACTTTTCCACTGGCTCCTCAATTCCAGTTCAATCCGATTTTCAATGCAACCCGGGTACAAAATGCAGGTCTGGGTGCTTGAAAAGCAGACCCCAGAACGACCCAGGGAACCCAGACCTGCTGCAACCTAGGGAGAGGTAAAAAAAGTTGAGAAAAAAACAAAAACCCTAAGCGGACAAATTAAATTTTGGAATGCTTTGCATTGAAAAAAAAGAGGAATGAATAGGAATCCCTAGGGTATGGGTCAACGATGAGATAACCGGGACAAGAAACCCGGTTGCTCACCGCTATTACACCAAACCGATTAGGCGAGGGGGTCAACCCCCATATCCACCACTGCATTTCGCAGCATCGTAATTTGTTGATTGAATTCCAATCGCTCGATCGCACAGATGACTTGAGCTGCATCCGCCGACAGTTTGTAGTTGTCAGGGACGGGAATCACCGTACCTTCTTTCATCAACTCCGCAAGCTGATACCAGAATCCGAGCTTGGTGTTGGCACTGAACACGCCATAGGCACGAGTTAACGGAGTGTTCGTACCCAGGACCAAATCGCGCATCACCTGGAGTTGCGAGGCGGGGGGCATCTGCTTGATTTGTTCGAGCAGACCTTCCGCTAATTGCAAACGAGCGGCTCCTGGGGCGGCGGGGGTAATGGACCGACCGAGCTGTTTGTAGATAAACCAAAGGGCAGCAAGCTGGTCATCTACGCTGAGGCGCTTGAACTGGGCTGTGGTTTGCGCCACCGCATTCGCGCTGGTGTAGGTCGGGTTAGAGAAGAGAGTAGAGGGATTTGCAGTGAAAGTCATGGCTCGAATAGAGATTGAGGTGGGCTATGAAGGCATCAGACGCGCACAGAGTTGTGAATCTGCGCTGCTGTTTCCTATTATGTTACGTTTCTTTACAAACCGCAAATAAAATTTACAAATAGGCGGGTTAGGGGTTTATAATGATTGGTTCACTTGCGATCTACATCACACTCAATGGCGCTTAATTTGAGGTAAGACTGGCCGGCAGGATGGAAGATTGCCGATCGCGAATATTGGAGAGGACCCCATGACGATGGCACTCAGCAGCACTCAGGTGAAAGAAAAAGCCCGCGCCCTGGGCTTTCATAAAGTGGGCATCGCCAGCGCCGAGACCCAGGATGGGGCAGCGGTGGCGTCCCTGCAACAATGGCTTGCCAAGGGCTATCACGCGGACATGCAGTGGATGGCCAACCCGAAGCGAGAGGATATTCGCTTGGTGATGCCCGAGGTGCGATCGGTGATTTGCGTGGCGCTCAACTACTACACCGGGCATACTCACCCCGAGGGCGATCGCTATGCCAAACTCTCTCGCTATGGCTGGGGACGTGACTATCACAAAGTGCTAAGCAAAAAGCTAAAAGCCCTCACTGCTTGGCTGCGAGAACAAAGTGAGCTAATGGAGGCGCGCTACTATGCCGATACCGGTCCGGTGCCGGATAAAGTCTGGGCGCAACGGGCGGGCATTGGCTGGATTGCCAAAAATGGCAATGTCATTTCCCGGGAATATGGGTCGTGGGTATTTCTCGGAGAAGTGCTAACCAATGTAGAACTAACCCCAGATAAACCCCATACCCAGCACTGCGGCACCTGTACCCGCTGTATCGAAGCCTGTCCCACGGGCGCGATCGCCGAACCCTTTGTAGTGGATGCCAATCGCTGTATCGCCTATCATACCATCGAAAACCGCGCCCAAACCCTGCCCGAGGCGATCGCACCCCATCTAAATGGCTGGGTCGCCGGCTGCGATATCTGCCAAGACGTCTGTCCCTGGAATCAGCGATTTGCCACCGAAACCGATGTTACAGAGTTTCAACCCTATCCCGAGAATCTCTCCCCCACCCTAGAAGAACTGGCAACTCTCTCCGATGACGAGTGGGATCGCCGTTTTCGCGCCTCCGCCCTGCGCCGCATCAAACCCGACATGCTGCGCCGCAATGCAAGGGCGAATTTACAGTCTCAGATGTGAGATAAGGAACGAAAAATCGCGGCAGAGGGAGCGAAGTCAGCCCACAGGGAGTAATGTTAATACCTGGGTCGCGCAGGCCCGATTGGAACGGTTCGGGCTAACCGTTGCAGAAGTGCTAGGGATGGCAGATTCGGGGCGTAGTTTCGCGATCGCTTCGCCAGGGGGTTTCACCTGCTTTTTTTATCGCTTCAGAACCCTAGGCTTGTGCGAATTGCCCCGCCCTGAACCGCCCCTAGGAAATTGGCGCTATTAGGCAGTTTTCCTGTAAATTGAGAATGGAACTGTCAAGATTGACCGTCAACATGAACCCATCTACTGAATCTCCAGAATCCCGAGGCATCCAGGTGAAAATCAAGCCTAGGGGGACGCTGTGTTTGCAGCTTTCCTTGCGAAACGAAATGCAAGAACCCTTGTTGTTGCGACCCATTCTCGAAGACTGGGTGAGAGACGATCGCGAAATTTTCGCCACCACAAACCGCTTATTTCCCCCTTACATTTATCTCGATCCTGGGGGAGAAGCCACTCAAACCCTCAGCCTGGAAATCCCGATCGCATGGCAACCCGGGCAACAGCTAGCCAGTGGATTGCGCTTTCCCGGCTTTCACGAACGAGCGATTCCCATTCAGGTAGAGATTGTGCCCCCAGCGGGGAACAGCGATCGCGCCGAAGTGCCAATTGCCGTAACCTTTCCCCTGCCCGGGGAAAGCGATCGCCCCCGATCGGCCTCAGATCCGAGTACCGCCGGGATATTTGGCTTAATTGGCGGATTGCTGGATCTCGATCGGATTCCCGCCCCCTGGTTAGCCGCAGAACTGTTAACCTTGCTGGCGCAAATCGGCGAGGAATATGCCGCCAGCTCAGCCGGCAAGGAGTTGCGCGATCGCCTGCAAACCACGCAATTGTATCGCAATGGCGCGATCGCCTTTACCCAAGCGCAATTGCCACATTGGATCTGGCAAAAATTATCCGAAGCCAATGCCACCCTGCGCGATCGCGTGGGAGAAGGGCACTTGTTAGAAATTTGGGAGCGCTGGCTGTTCGATTTAGCTCACACCGATGTAGAAATCGAGGGAGATCGGCCCACCATTGCGATTTCCCCCCTGTTTAAAAGCGGATTTCCCGAAGAGATGGGGGAAGATGGCGGACGCTGGTTTGAGGATATACTTCTGGGACTGGCGGCGATCGCCCCGGGATTTGCATCGGGAATCGAAGCTTGTAGCGCGCGATCGCCCCAGATGGGTGTTGCCGATTCCGCTACCCCTGCCAGTTATACCCTCAGCACCGGCTTATCCGGGTTGGAAGCACTGCCCGCCCGGTGGCTGGTGGTGGAACTGTTGCTGGGAGTGGCCGGTAAAGGATGGCAACGCAGCCGCACTCCAGGCGGGGAGCAGTTACTCGCCCAACTGGGGCGCACCCGGTTCTTTAAAAATGGGGTGTTGGCAATGGCATCGGCACAAGCACCGCGCTGGCTATCGGTCAGTCAGTCGGCGGCGGCTGCCTATCACGCTTCTGTGGGGGGGTCTCCCGGACAGCAAGGGTTATTATACTTTTGGGAACAGTGGTTGTGGAGTTTGGGGAACTGCAGCATCCCGATCGCCCCATTTTCGGGAGATGCCACCTGCGAAGCCTTGGGAATGGATGGCGATCGCTGGTTTGGCGCGATCGTTTTGGGATTGGCGGAAGTTTCCCCCAGGCTGAATGCCTTGCTCGAGGCGATCGCCGCATTACCATCCCCCGCCCCTGTCCCTGCGGCACCCACACCCACCTTTGATGATATACTTGGCGAACCCAAATCCCTACAGCGATGACACTCGACCTGCAAACCCTGGCCCGCATTGAAGAACTGCGAATCCCCCTCGAGGATCCTGCCTCCCCGGTGGATTGGAAAGATTGGTATCATTTCGTGCTGCTCGATCGCGCCTCCGGGGTGCGATCGCTGGTGAATATCACCCTCGCCGGCAGACCCAATCGCGGCGAAATTCAAGTCACTTTTATCGTCAATGCCAACCCCGAGGGCATTCTCTCACCGGTGCCCCCGAATACCGCATTACTCACCTTCGGTACGGCGTATTCCCTGGAATGGAAGCCGTCAGCCGTGCGCCGTTCTCCCTTGCGAGTGCAGGGGAGAGGCATGTGCCTGGAGATTAACGGTTCCCAGGCAGAAGTTGCGGTGCGCGACGAGCGATCGCAACTGTCGATTCACTTCCAGGCGCAGGCTCGAGCCACGCCCTTGTTAGTTACCGAAGATTCCCCGTTTGGTAGCGGGTTCATCGGCTGGGGGTTGGTGCCCGGAGTGCAGGTGGCGGGAGAATTGTGCGTGGGCGATCGCCGATTTGAGTTGGATGCCAACTGGTTTTGCTATCACGACCGCAACTTCGGTCGGTTTCGGTGGGGAGAAGATATCGGCTGGGAGTGGTTCGTCGCCTCGGCGCAATGTGAGAACAATCGCGAGTTAACCTTTGTGCTGGACTGGCGCACCAACAAAGACCACTCCCAAGGCGGCTTGCCCTATATTTTCGTCTATGTAGAGCGAGAATTATGCAAAATCTTTCTGGGTTCCAGCTTGCAGATTGACTGGGGCTGGACCGAAACCTCCGTCTTGCCCACTCGCTTGCCCGGAGTTATGGCCTCGGTGTTTAGCGATCGCACCTTGCGAATGCCGCAGAGTTTGCAAGTGGAAGCCGTGGACGAACTCGATTCCCTGTCCATGACCGTGGAGTTTGATGGCACGTCGGAATTAATCGTCCCCGACAATCAAGACCGTCAATATACTTTTATTGCAGAAGTCACCGGTCCGATTCAGGTGCGACTGTGTTTGCAAGGCGAAACCCTAGTGGCTAACGGACTGGTTTATGCGGAATACGTGCAGTAGGTTGCTTTCCCGGGAAGGCGATCGCGCGCTTATTTTTTGCTCGCATCAATTCGGCGGGGCGGGTCGATTGAAATTGACAATTGATTGCATAATTTATTCAAAATTACGCCCCGACAATTTGGGAAAATTATACCTCCATCAAGGATGCATTCCCAGCTTTGGAAAAGGCGGTTTTTCCTGGATTTCTGCCATTCACAGAACCAACCGAAAACCCGCCTTATACCGGGCGCGATCGAGTCTGGAAAGCCTCCTCACCTTCCCAGGGAGTCGGCAGTTTTGTACTGTAGTTTTGCGACCCACAAGCCCAGGGGAAAGACCCGCCCCCAGCCCCTCAATTCCTGACAGCAGCTAGCCCAGTAATTGCAAAATAAAATCCCGGTTTTGCGGTGAGTTTATCCGTTGCCTTCTTCCCTAGCAGCCAAAACCGGCGAGATTTCAATGGCAAATTGAATGAAGATTAAATTATTATTTGTCAACATCGAAAAATCCTCCCCATTGATGCTACGATGAGAACTGCAAAACCCGAAAAACCGGAGTGAGGCATTCACACCATTCGGAGCAACACCCGCCGGGGGTGACACACCCATGCCGGATTATCGGGTGATTGAGAATGGTGCCCAATCTGAGATAACATCAATACTGTCGGCGTTTGGGAGAGATTAGTGTGAACGACATTACTATAAAAGTAGAATCCGGGGGCAAAAACAGCGGCATCAACCCCCGCATTAGCATTAACGACCGAGAAATCGGCTACGATCGCTACGGTCGAGGAATCAATATTGTCGCCATCGACCCGCAGAGGGGACAACCCCGTTGCGCCACCACTTTCGATACCTTTGCCGAAGCGGATGCATCGGAAGCGTTAATCGAATTTATAGAACGCCTCCCCAACGAAACTATAGTCGCGTTAGCCGTAGGAGACGAGGGCAACTACAGCTTTTCTAATGAGGCCAAACAAGCGTGTCAAGCGATCGGCTGCTTCAAAATGTGGTACTTGCAACTTCAAGGATCTTGGGCAGCGATCGGCCAAAAAGGAACCGACCCCGGAAGCGCCACCGAAGAGATTGACCCTGGGGCGATCGCCCTCACGCGAACCTTCCCGATTCCGGAACTCGCCCCTAACAAAGGGATGATTTCCGTCACCTCTGGCGGTGGCGATCGCGCCAGTCAAACCCAAATCCTGCATAACGGGCAACCCGTCACCCCTGCAGGCGGCTACCAGCGGGGGTTAAACGTGGCAATCTTCGACGAAAATCAAGCCACGGTAGAAAGCGTTCACCACTTCGATCTGCTAGCCAACCCCGGCAATGCCGATGCCTTTGCCGAACGGATTGAAAATTTGCCCGAGGGTCGATTAGTGGCGATCGTCGCCAGCGATGAAGCCAGCTTCAATATGTCCGAACGCGCTCAAAAAGCCTGCGAAAGCCTGGGTAGCCGCTTGGTTCGCAAGTTAGAATTCCGAGGGGAATGGGCGATCGTGGGATACAAAGGAGCAACCCCAGGTTTAGCCAGTGAAAATCTCAGCAACAAAGGTGCCGAGTGGGGCTGTCCCCCGGTAGGCGTGCAATTCTGGATTCCGGGCACAGGGTCAGTTCCCGCCACCTCCCCCGCAAATACCGTCCTTGGCTCCATTACTGGCATGAAACTGGAGCAGAAGTTGCAACCGCCCGATTTAGGAGAACAAAACTGGTTCGGCATTGGGGTGGATATCAGTGGAGACTGGGCGATCGTCGGTGCGCCGAAAGCCGACGCCAGCAGTGAGAAACCCAAGGCAGGTGCGGCATATCTCTTTCACTGGGAAAACGGTCAGTGGCAGCAAAAACAAAAGCTGCAACCCAGTGAGGTCAAGAGTGAGGCGCAATTCGGCAGAGCCGTTGCCATCAGCGGGGATTGGGCGCTGGTAGGGGCGTATCGAGCCGATGCGGCGGGTGAAGATGATGCAGGTGCGGCTTATCTATTCCACCTGGAAAACGGCCAATGGCAGCAAAAACAAAAGCTGCAACCCAATGGGTTGAAAGCGGGGGATGGTTTTGGGAAGTCAGTTGCCATTAGCGATCGCTGGGCAGTCGTCAGCGCACCCGGTGCGGATCTGCCCAATGCCCAAAACGCGGGAACGGCCTATATTTACGCACTGATAAACGGTGAATGGCAGGCAAGAGCGCAGGTGCAAGCTGTGGATGCGTCTCCAGACCTGAAATTCGGCTATTCCGTCGGCATTAGCCACGATTGGGCGATTTTCGGCACCGATCGCTCGGGAGAATTTGGAGGAGCCTATACCTTCAAATGTGAAAATGGACAATGGCAGCAGGTCCAGAAGCTCAACCTCAGTGAGAAAGCCAGTCAGTTTTACAACCTATCAGTGGGCATTTGTGGCAATTGGGTGATTCTCGGGTCGGCAAACAGTGGAGAGAGCGCCAAGCGCAATGGTTTAGCCCATTTGTTTCAATGGGAAAACGGCCAGTGGGTACATAAGCAAACTCTGCAACCCCCAGATGTGACAAGCGATTTCTTATTCTTCGGTTATGCAGTGGCGATCGCCGACAACTGGGCCGTGGTGGGAGCAACCGCTCCCAATACTGGGGGAATGGCCTCTATTTTTCAACTGGAAAACGGCCAATGGCAGCACAAACAGCAGGTGCAACCCACAGAGGCAAAACCGAAAGATTATTTCAGCGACTCCGTTGCCATTAGCGGCGATCGCTTCATTGTAGGCGCAGGGTCAGCCGAGGCCCCCGGTCGTCCCCAAGCAGGGGCAGCCTATGTGTATCAGGCGCAGGTATAAGGGCGATCGTCACAGTTGAGAACAAATTGCCAAACAGAAAAACCCGCCCTGCTTTGCCAATGACCCACAAGGGAAATCGCCGTTTTATGGCGATCGATTGGGCGGGTTTATTTTATGCCTGAGTCTTTCAACTGTTCCTGAGATTACCCCAACGGCAAACTACTGTCTTCAACCACAGACGCTTGATAAACGGTTCCTTCAAAGTTGTTGCTGCTTTGGTCTGCCACTTTCACCGTCGAACCTTCTTGTTTGACCTCACTTAACGGCCAGTAGCCCACCAAATTCGCTTCATTCCCCGTGAGTTTCTGGGACATATTCGCCTTAATTTCCGCTTCGCTGCGCGCCACATTCCACACAGCAACTTCAGCCAATAGCCCGTGAAAGAAATACATCCGGGCGGGTTTTTCCGTTGCTCCAGTACCAATTGTCAAACAAGCGCGGTTGTTTGGTAAGTAAGTGGTTTTTAACGTTCCTTCTAACTTACCATTCACGTACAGTTTGAGTTCCGTTCCATTATGGGTGAAGGCCACATGAGTCCAGGCATTCAAAACCACATCCGACCCAGTTAAAATTTGCCAGGGGCCACCATTGTTCCCCACCCAGGTTTGCCACTTGTTATTGTTACCGGCATATAACAAATATCCGAGTTTGGGACTATCGCCATAACGAGAGGTAATCGGAGAGCGCCACTGACCTTGACCCCCGGTGACTTTCGCCCAGCAAGAAATGGTAAATTGGTTGGGGTTGAGTTCCTGATGGTAAGGAACCTCGATATAATCATTTTTGCCGTCAAACTGCATGGCTTTCGTGGCTTTTAAGGGCATCGCCCCACTTTTTTCTACCTTAATCGAAGAGGTAATGTCATTAAAATCATCACCCACC
>NZ_JAJENT010000360.1:0-30457 GCF_035615515.1 Phormidium sp. CCY1219 | reverse complement strand
TTTAGGCTGGTCAGGTGGTTAGAAGTACAAGCCCCTGGCTTTAGACATGGGGTTGGTTTCTACGGAGTCCCTGACGTGAAGGAATGAGGCATTTAGTGAGCCATGCAAACCGGGAATTGCTTACAATTCTGGCTGCTCCAAACTCACATTCAGGATGCCGGTGGGCGTGAATGTGGCCCAGAATTGCGCCAGAGGCTCTTCAGTCTCCGTGGGTTCCACCAAGGTGGAGAGGGGAATTTCCGAGGCGTAATCCTTCGCCAATTGATTCATCGCCTCAAAAGAGACGATCGCACCGTCTGAGTTCACGTTGACCCGGTATCCTACGGTTTGCGAGAAGGTGGGATAGGTTTGCCAGGTGCGATCGAGGCGATCGAACAGCTTCGCCCGGAGTGCTTGTAGCTGCGCCGGATCGGTAATTGCAGGTGGCGCACTCGGTTCAGCCGCTGATTCGGACTGACTTTCGGCAAACTTTGCCACCAGCATTTGTTTGGCTTGTTCCACTGTAGTTTTCGACGTCGGTCCGTTGAGATCCACCACCACGGAACTGGTATCCACCACGTTGGCGATTTCTTCTTTCCCCACCTCGATAAACCAATCGTACTCCTCGATGGTTTCCGGATTAGCGAAATCGATGCAGTTTATCCAGTTTTCTAGTGCCAGTTGGTTCTTGCCCTGAATTTCGTACAGTTGCCCCAAGAAACAGTAGGACATTCCGCCGCCCACTTCGTCTTCATCAAGAGTTTTATTCAGCGCGATCGCTTGTTTGAGTTCCGGTTCAGCTTGGGCGTATTTTTCTTGTTGCAATAGCGCCCAGCCGAGGTTTCGCCGGAGTTGGTATGCCAAATTGGGATATCGATCGGCTGAGATTCGCTGCAATCCCAGTCGCAGTAAGGTTTCAGCATAGCGGGTATTGGAATTATCCGGACCTGTAGTTCCTTTACTCAAATAGACCCGACCGGCATTGTTGAACCCGTGGCCATAGCCATATTCCATTGCCGCTTTATAGTGTTCTAACGCCTTGTCTTCTTCATCCAGGGATTCGTAGATTTCGCCCAGGGCGATTTTAATTTCCGGCTTCTCTGGGTCGAGGTTTTCCGCCTGTAAATACTTTTTTTTGGCTGCGGTCAAATCCCCGGCTTCATAAAGCTTTTGCCCTTGGCGATAGTAAAACTGACCGATGTCCGGTACGGAATCATAAACTCCGTAGGAAGCTAATAAAAGCAATGCTGAAAAACCAAAGGTGGCTTCGCTATGGAAGCGCTCGGGAATATTGATTTTCGAGAGACCGGCTTTGACCTTTTGTTGTCCGTCTGAGGTCAATGCGCCGCGACTCACCACCGCCAATCCCGCCGCTTGGGCAATGGCTCCAAATGCCTCTCCCACGCCCAATCCGTCTTGGGAAAATGCCTGGAATGTAGTGACCATAAAGCTACCCGACAACACTAATGCGCCGGCACTCAAGGCATCCCACACCCAATCAAAGCGGTCCCATTTATCAGTTTCCTTCGATGGTTCGATCGCCCACCACCATGCGGAAGGCGGTGGGTCGAAGCTGGTTCGCCACTCCTGCATTTTCCCCGATGCAGCGATCGCACCACTGTTGTCTAGAAAAATCCGATCCAACTCGGTAATTTTGTCGAGGATTTCTTCCGAGGTTTTCGTTTTTTCCGATAGGGCTTCGGCTACGCGATCGCGCGCCAAAAGTAGTTTAAGAACTTGTTGGGTTGAAATATTCGGAATGGCTTCTTGAATCTCATGCAGCGCTTCCGCATACCGACCGACTGCTCCTTGCAATTCCGACCGCACTTGGCTCTGTGAAATCGTCATTCGTTTACACCCCTTTGGCTTTTTACTTTCTGTTATTCTGCCTCTGGCTCTCGTTTTTGCCACAGGTTATTTTTCTATTTTTTTCTTGGTTCTAGCCTTTTGTCCGATTTTGTGTGGAACTCTTGGGTTGCGGTTGCTTCCCGCTATCGTCGATAGGGCGATCGCCACTCAAAATGAACTAATATAATAGTAATCCACTTGATATTTCCCTGTCAATACCTCAACGGATAATTTTTGTAAAGATTCGATTCACAGAGTTGAGGGGGTCTAAAAAAATGGGGATAGCCAATCGATGCAATCTGTTAAGGGGCGATGGTTGAAAAGCAAGGGATTCTCTCAAATGCTGAGAATACGCTGTCCGTTTAATCACAAACAATTGGCTAATTCTGTATTGTTTTCTTCACCTCCTTGGGAAAGCAAAAGTTAACACAGGGTGGGGAGCGATCTGAGAACCCCTCGACTCTGAGGGCAACAACCAACCGTGAGATAGGGACAAATAAGGGAAAGCTTTTCGTTAGATTCCCAGGGGTACATACTAGCGATCGCGCTGATGAGAGAACCGGAGGTAAACCACAACGAGTATTCCGGCATAAAATCAGGCACTCATCGAATCGAGAAACCCTCGGTTCCAGAGTACCTTTGCGGAAGATATTCTCCCATCAGCGCGATCGACGATCGATTAACGCACCTCTAATTGTCCCTCTGGGGTAAACACCACCTCGAATTGGGCAGTTGCGCCCTGGTTTTCCTCAGCTGTGGGCAAAGTGGGAAGCGGCGTTTCCTGGACGAAATCTTCAGCAAGGCGATCGCTCGCTTCATAAGAAACAATCGTGCCTTCTTCATTCACCGTCACTTGATAAACTAAATTGTCCTCAAACGTGGGTAAGGTGCGCCAAGCATCATCAATTTGAGCGAAAAGCAGCAGTTTCAAATCCTCCAATTTGCCCGGTTCGGTAATCGTTTCCGGCGGATAAAAATCCTCCTCGCTAGCGAATTCTTGATTGCCTTGCAGCACCACACTGGGGTTAGGCGTCAGTGCCGGACTTTCATTAATTCTGCGCTGCAATGTATCTTTTCCGATCGCAGCTAAAGCCGCAAAATCTCCCAAGGTTTGCGGTTGGGCACTTTGACACCATCGTTCGTGGTTGATAGTCGGTTCCGTGGGGTTTTCCGGTGCGGGTAAACTGTCAAGATAGCAGTGAGCGATACCCCAACCCGGCGTGGTATCCGGGATATTTTGTTCCAGGGCGATCGCCGAAAGAAAATTGTCTCTCGCGTTGCCAAGCAAATTTTGAATCTGCTCTTTGGAGGTGGCATTATCCACTTGTCGCAACTGGGCAATTCCCAGATTGGTATAGAGTTGCGCTTGCAAACTTTCCGGCAAATTCTCTTTTTGCAACGCGCGGCGAAAATACCCGGCTGCTTTTTTCGGACTTTCGCGATTTTCTGCACGTTCTAGGGTCACTCTACCCAACCCATAATAGGAAAACGGGTCGTTTTTCAGCAAGCCAATTTCATACTGAGATTCAGCCGCATCCAGTTGTCCGAGGGTTTCGTAAATTTGTCCGAGCGCCACGTGAGTTTTTGGCTGTTCCGGAGCCAAATGCATCGCCTCTTCATATTTTTCTTTCGCCTTTAATAATTCACCGCGATTGTAATCGAGGGTAGCTTGTTGGTAATACCACTCCCCCGCCTCGGGCAGATAAATGTAAATGCCGTAAGAAAGCCCCAACAGAGCCGCAGAGGCAACCAAGGTGGTTTCTGCATGTAAATGAGGGCTAATCTTCACGCTAGAAAGGGTATTTTTGACCGCGTTTTGTCCTTTCTGCGTCAGGGTTCCCCCCGCCACCAGCGCTAACGCCGTCCCCTGAGAAAGGGTAGTCAGGGTTTGCCATAAATCGAATCCGTTGCGCGAAAAAATCTTGCCCGTTTCCACAGTGAAGGCGGTGGCCCCTACCAGACAAGCCACCGTCAGGGTATTCCAGAACCAGTTAAACCTGGCCCACTTTGGTTGCGACTGATGAGATGAAGGTGGAGCGTCGAGAAACCACCACCACGCCGCTTTTGGCGCTTCTAAACTTTGCCGACAGTTGGCGAGTCTGTTGTGGGCGGCGATGGTTTTTCCCTGTTTTTTTAAGCGGTTATCTAATTCGATCAGTTTCGCCAAACTTTCGCCCGATGCATGGGTATCGTCACCGCGAGCAGTTTTGACGGCATCGCGCGCTTTCAGAACCTCTAGAACTTGCTCTAAGGATGGATTTGGCGCAGCATCCTCTAGGGCGCTGAGTGCCAGGGCGTATCGCTGAATCGCCCAGTCTAACCAGTTAGTAGATACTTTATCAGAATTATTCATTGCCTCATAACCCGATTGGGGAGTAATAAACCGTAATTAGCCTTGTGCGCTTCATTATACCGACCCCGCGAAAGCTATGGCAAACCCCCACTCAGACTATTTTTCTCCTCGGGCGGGGCGTTTTTTCCCGATTACAACAGGGTCGCCGGGGAATAAAATCCCCCGGGGTCTGGGAGTGGCGGGTTTGCTCCGCGATCGCGCCGTTCCTTGCTTGGCAATCTCCATGCGCCTCCCGGATTTATTTTATTCTCTGAGTTAAAAATATTCTATCGGTAAAATTAGGGAATTAAACTCTTTTTTTCTTTGATAAAATTAATCAGTAAACTGAACTCCCACGCCAGAAAATTAGCCTCCCGATTCTGATTACCAAAAATCCCAAAAATTGTAAGTTAGAGCCACCTCGGAGTCTGGATGTATCGATCGCCCTTCGATGGAGCGGTGCAATCCGTGGCGATCGCTCCCGCCAATTCATCCGGGGTGGGGAGTCGCAAGGGCTTTCGCCTCACGGCAAAAACAATATTATACCACAACATGTGCCAAAAATCCACCCCCAGGGGAAAATCGCTGCGATCGCCCTCGGCAAGCAAGAAATGCGCTCCGCTACCGTATCTAATTTGCTGTAAATTTTTCACGCGATCGGAGAAACTTCAAATCGTAAAAAAATTTAAAAAAGTTGATTTTTAATTCAAAATCCGATAGAATAGAAGAGTAGCGATCGCGCTAATTCTAAAACAATCAAACGGCTGTTGTCCTGTTCAAAAAAAATTATGGCAAGCACTAAAACCGGCATCGAATGGACAGATAGAACCTGGAACCCAACTACGGGCTGCCAAAAAATTAGTCCGGGCTGTACCCATTGCTATGCAGAAGCTCTCACCAAACGGTTTCATACGAATTTTCCCAATGGATTTGACTTAACCCTGCATCCAGAACGCTTAACCGACCCCAAGCGCTGGCGCAAACCCAGTCGAATTTTTGTCAACTCCATGAGTGATTTGTTTCACGAAGAAATTCCCCTTTCATTCCTGCAAAATGTATTTGATGTAATGCGCGAAACTCCCTGGCATATCTATCAAATATTGACCAAAAGACACGAGCGATTGGTGGAACTATCGCCTAAATTAGACTGGCCAAAAAATGTATGGATGGGCGTATCGGTAGAGAATCAAAACTACGTTCACCGCATCGATTATTTGCGCCAAGTTCCCGCCACGGTGCGCTTCCTTTCCTGCGAACCGCTGTTAGGACCATTGTCCCTGAATTTAACCGACATTCACTGG
The DNA here is from genome assembly GCF_035615515.1 of Phormidium sp. CCY1219. Classification (GTDB taxonomy): domain Bacteria; phylum Cyanobacteriota; class Cyanobacteriia; order Cyanobacteriales; family Laspinemataceae; genus CCY1219. The sequence continues at coordinate 24,997 of NZ_JAJENT010000360.1, read as the reverse complement.
GTAATCGTCGGTGGTGAATCCGGACCGAAATACCGCCCGATGAAATTAGAATGGGCGCAGAATATTCGCGATCGCTGTCAAGCGGAGGGGGTGGCATTTTTCTTCAAGCAAGTGGGTGGAAGAACCCCAAAAGCCGGCGGGAGATTGCTAGACGGAGAAATCTGGGATGAAATGCCCCAAGCGTGGGAAACTCACCGTCAGGAATGGGGCAATTTCCGGGTAAATTCTTCCCATCAACGAAAGCAATCTACTATTGCTCCTTCGGTGGAAAAGGGAGTAGGGTGGGCATTGCCGAGTTGCTTCCACATGAGGATCTAACTGTCAGGAGCAATGCCCCCCTTACTTGAGTGAATTAACGATTCAATTACGCCTGGGTTGGCGAACCGTAACCGCCGCCGCCCGGTGTTTCGATCGCAAATACATCCCCCGGATTCATCTGCACCGTATCGGTGCTGCTTAATTGCTCTATGGTACCATCGCTGCGTTCTACATAATTGTTACCCAAGGCACCATTTTCACCGCCATTCAACCCAAAGGGAGAAATCCGCCGATGATTGGATAAAATTCCGGCTGTCATGGGTTCGAGGAAGCGAAGGCGACGGATAACCCCATTACCGCCATGATGCTTCCCCTTTCCGCCGCTATTTTGACGGATAGAAAAGTCTTCTAATAACACCGGGAAGCGCCATTCTAGCACCTCTGGATCGGTGAGGCGGGAATTGGTCATGTGAGTATGTACCGCATCGGTACCATCGAAGTTTGGGCCTGCGCCAGAACCGCCGCAAATGGTTTCGTAATATTGATAGCGATCGCTACCAAAGGTAAAGTTATTCATCGTACCCTGGGAGGCGGCGATCGCCCCTAACGCACCATATAAAGAATCCACCACCGCTTGGGAAGTTTCCACATTGCCCGCAACCACCGCCGCCGGATAGCGCGGGTTGAGCATACATCCTTCCGGAACGATAATATCCAATGGTTTCAAACAGCCGGCATTCAACGGAATTTTATCGTCCACTAAAGTGCGAAACACGTACAATACCGCCGCTTTACACACTGCTTCCGGGGCGTTAAAATTACTCGATTGTTGGGGAGAAGTGCCGCTAAAATCGATTTGAGCGCGGCGATTATGGTTATCGATGCGAATGCTGACGACAATTTCTCCGCCGCCATCCATTTGATAGCGAAATTCGCCATCTTTCAACACTTCAATCACGCGCCGCACGGATTCTTCTGCATTATCCTGCACGAATACCATATAAGCTTGTACGGTTTCCAAGCCAAAATTTTCCACCATTTTTCGCAGTTCCTGCACCCCCCGTTCGTTGGCGGCAATTTGCGCTTGTAAATCGGCGATATTTTGGGCGGAATTTCGCACCGGATATTTTCCGGATTTCAGCAAGTCTAATAATTCGACTTCGCGGAATTTTCCGGCGCGAACCAGTTGGAAATTATCCAACAAAACCCCTTCTTCTTCCACGCTGGTACTGTTGGGAGGCATGGAACCGGGGGTAATTCCGCCGATATCGGCATGATGTCCGCGAGAGGCGACATAAAACAGAATACTGCCTTTTTCTTCAAACACCGGGGTAATCACCGTTACATCGGGCAAATGAGTGCCGCCATTGTAGGGATTATTGGAGACAAAAACATCCCCGGGTTGAAAGCGATCGCCTTTGTCTGCAATTAAGGCTTGCACGCTTTCGCTCATCGAGCCTAAATGCACGGGAATATGGGGGGCATTGGCCACAAGTTGCCCTTGGCGATCGAAGATAGCGCAGGAGAAATCGAGCCGTTCTTTAATATTAACAGAAGAGGCGGTATTTTGCAAGGTAATGCCCATTTGTTCGGCGATCGCCATGAATAAATTATTGAAAATTTCCAGCATCACCGGGTCTGGTTTCGATGTGGAATTACGCTCTCCAATCCCTGCTGCTTGCAGTTCTGTAACTGCATCATTTTCCCCGGATTCAACAAGTTTTGAGAGAATCAAATGATTGCGATCGCTCAATGTTGCTTCCCATCCGATCGCGATTGCATTGGTGCCGGTTTGTTCCATAATAATAGCCGGACCGCAGATGCGATCGCCCGGTTGCAAATCCTGGCGCTGATACACGGGAGTATCGTGCCATGCGTCGCGATCGTACATTGCCACCGTCGCCACTGGAGAAGGCAGTGAGGGCGACTGGCGAGACACTTTCGGCTCTTCTGGCGTCTCCATTTTCTGCACCACTTCCACAGAAACCGACTCGACAATTAAGGGTTTATCCTCTTTAATAAACCCATAGCGCTGGCGATGTGCGGCCTCAAATTCCGCTTTCATTGCTGAGGCATTTTCGGCAAATTCCACCCCTAAAGTCGAATCGGTGCCCTGATATTTTAAATGCACTTTTGCTAAAGTAAGAATCTCTTCCTTGCCATTGCTAGTAAGTTGCAGTTCTTCTGTTCCTTCTGTAGCTAATTGCGCCACCACTTGCTGCACCTGCGGCATGACTTCCGGGGATAACGGTGCTTCGACGCTGCGTTGGCGAATGGCGCGAATATCGGCCAATCCCATGCCATAGGCGGACAATACCCCGGCAAAGGGATGAATAAACACCTGTTTCATGCCCAAGGTATCGGCAATTTGGCAGGCGTGCTGACCCCCTGCACCGCCAAAGCAGCAGAGGGTATATTTGGATACGTCATAGCCCCGCTGGAGGGAGATTTTTTTAATCGCATTGGCCATGTTTTCGACCGCGATCGCCAGAAATCCTGCCGCCACCTGTTCCGGGGTGCGATCGTCCCCGGTATCCCGTTTTATCTGTTGCGCTAAGTCGGCAAATTTCTGCCGCACGATCGCATCATCTAAGGGTAAATTCCCATCCGGTCCAAACACTTTCGGGAAAAATTTGGATTGAATTTTCCCTAACATCACATTACAATCGGTAACCGTGAGCGGCCCTTGTTTGCGGTAACATGCCGGACCGGGATTCGCCCCTGCAGACTCGGGTCCGACGCGATAGCGCGACCCGTCGAAGACCAAGATGGAACCGCCGCCCGCCGCCACAGTGTGAATGGACATCATCGGGGTTCGCAGGCGCACACCGGCAATTTCGGTTTCAAATTCCCGTTCGTATTCGCCGTTATAATGGGCCACATCGGTGGAAGTGCCGCCCATGTCAAACCCGATAATTTTCTCAAACCCGGCCATTTTGCTAGTTTGCACTGCCCCGACAATGCCGCCCGCCGGCCCGGATAATATACTATCTTTCCCTTGGAATTGTTGGGCATCTGTTAAACCGCCGTTGGACTGCATGAACATCAGGCGGTTTTTGATGTCGGTTTTGCTGGGTTGGGGGGTTTCCCCGCCGCGATCGCTCAACTCACCGGCGACGCGATCGATATAGCGCCGCAAAATTGGAGAGAGATAGGCATCGATCGCGGTAGTATCGCCGCGACTGACCAGTTTCATCAGCGGACTAACTTCGTGAGATACCGACACTTGAGTAAACCCGATATCGCGGGCAATTTGGGCAATTTGTTGCTCGTGTTGCGGATAGCGATACCCATGCAGCAGGGCGATCGCGCAACTGCGAATTCCCGCATTATATGCCCCTTGCAACTCGGCAATTAACGGTTGTTCCTTGACCGGTTGCAATTCTTGTCCTCGGGCGCTGTAGCGTTCTTCGACTTCGATCGCCCTTTCGTAGAGCATTTCGGGTAGAACAATCTGCCGCGCAAAGATATCGGGACGGTTTTGATAGCCAATTTTCAAGGCATCTTTAAACCCTTTGGTAATCACTAAAACCGTGCGATCGCCTTTGCGTTCTAACAGGGCATTTGTCGCCACCGTGGTGCCCATTTTCACCACCGAAATCATTTCCGGGGGCACCGGTTCTGCTGCTGAAATGCCGAGAATCTCCCGAATTCCTTGCACCGGCGCATCGTTGTACCGTTCCGGGTTCTCCGAAAGGAGCTTGTGAATCACCAACTGTCCGTCCGGACGTTTGGCGACGATATCCGTAAACGTTCCCCCCCGGTCGATCCAGAATTCCCATCGGTTCTCAGCAGTAGAATTACTCATGGTATTCTCCAGTTACGTGTTTTTTCTTAGTTTAACACAAAATGCGATGTAACGCAATCCCCCTTCTCCATGCCAACCCCACCACTTTATGCAATGACTTTATACACGCATTAGTTCCCCATCCTTCCCGAGTTAAAGTGTCGCGGTATCTACCCCTGGCAAATCAACCAATTCTATCGCAATTTCTTTTGAGGGGTGACAGCTTGTCCCCGCTACCAACCCGCCCAGAAGGATTAAGTATCGTTTATCTCTAACCTCGACAAAACTTTATTTTGCTATTTTATTACTATCGCCGTTCTCATCTCGGTGAAGTACCCCCTTGATTTCTAGATTCTCGCCGACGCGAGAATGACAAAGGAGGGCCACTGAACCGATGGAGAACGAGAAACACCCTCTGAAAATTTCCAGTCAATAATCATGCCAGACAATCGATTTGAAAACGAACGACAATTTCACGACGCTTGGGCAGCAACTATCGATATTGATGGAATTCGCGTTGCCGATTACTTTACCGCCTGTACCGCTCCCGAAAATCGATTTATTCTGGATAAAATGGGAGAAGTAGCCGGAAAACGCTTGTTAGATTTAGGCTGTGGGGCGGGGGAAAATAGCGTTTATTTTGCCCAACGGGGAGCTGATTGCGTGGCGGCGGATTATTCCCCAGGGATGGTAGAGGTAGCGATGCAGCTAGCGGCGAAAAATCACGTCAAAATCGAGGGAAAAATTACCAATGCGATCGCCATAGATTTTCCCGACAATACCTTTGATTTTGTCTATGCAGCTAACCTGCTGCACCATATCGGCGACCCCCATCAAGCCATTCAAGAAATGCACCGGGTTCTCAAACCCGGGGGAAAAGCTTGTTTCTGGGATCCGTTAAAGCACAATCCGATTATTAACGTTTATCGTCGCATGGCCACTGAAGTCAGAACCGAAGCAGAAATGCCCCTAGATATTAATATCGTCCACTTTGTCAGTTCCCTATTTGCACAAACCCATTACGATACCTTTTGGCTGGCCACTCTTTGGATATTTTTGCGCTTCTATTTGATTGAAAAAGTCCATCCCAACCAAGAGCGCTATTGGAAAAAGATTATTATCGAGTCAGAGCGATTAGAATCGGAATATCTAGCATTGGAAACCCTCGATAAAATTTTGAAAAAAATTCCGCTAATGAAGCGCTATGCTTGGAACTTAGCGGTAGTAGCGGTAAAATAGAAGTTGTATGGTGGGCATGCTACTGGAGTGGTAGGGTAGGCATTGTCCACCATACACTTCAATCGAGGAAAAGGGCACCGCACAGGCCACAGGTCAATCCATGAATCGCGATCGCAGTAAAAACCGCCGCTTTTTCGTCACTCCAGGGCCGATCAAACAATTGGTTTCGATGCGAACTACACCGAGTTCCACTAACTTTTGAAAATCCTTGGGTTTATCCACAGTCCAAGCTACCACATCGACCCCTCGCTCTTGACTGGCTTTAATCAAACCCGGATATTTGAGCAACAGCGGATAGGCACTCATTATCACCGTATTGCCGGCATTGGCTGCTTTCACTAATTGCGTGCGATATCCCTTGCGGGTAGAAACGATATAGCCAAAATTGAGCATATCCGCTCTTTGACGAACTCGGTCGATAAATAACGGATTAAACGAAGCCAGAATACAGCGATTTGCCCATCCCAGTTCGAGCAATAAATCCACTAATTCATCGATTTGAGTATCGGACCAAGCGCGATGAGTTTTGACTTCCAGATAGAGAAACTTTTTCAGCGATTCGATCGCAATCAGCGCTTCTTTTAACGTAGGGATTGGTTCAGCGCGATAGCGATCGCTAAACCACACCCCAGCATCCAGATCCTTCAGTTGAGCCACGGTCCTTTTTCTAACTTTGCCCAGGGTACCCGTAATCCGAGTTAAGGTGGCATCATGGAACACCACCGGTACCCCATCCGCACTCAACTGCACGTCAAACTCAATGGAATCTGCTTGATGTTCGATCGCCGCCGAAAATGCCGCCAGGGTGTTTTCCGGTGCTATGCTAGAGAAACCGCGATGGGCAATAATTTCAACTTCCACAATCTTAATCCAGTAAAATTACTCAATCATCTGCCTTAACGATACCGTTTTTTCCATGAATTGCGATCGAAATTTATCCTGGAACGACGTTCGCGAAGCCTTTCGGCAAATTTGGGGTTATGCGGATTTTCGACCCCCCCAAGGCGAAATCGTGCAAACCCTTTTGCAAGGGAAAGACGCCCTGATTGTGTTACCCACTGGTGGCGGGAAGTCCATTTGCTTTCAACTGCCCGCCATATTGCAAACCGGCATTACTCTCGTGGTGTCGCCGTTGGTGGCGTTGATGGAAAACCAAGTGCAAGAACTGCACCAGCGACAGCTTTCCGCCGCATTGTTACATGGGGAACAAGACAAACAGCAACGGCGCAAAACTCTCGCAGCAATCGAACGAAATCAATTGCGCTTGCTTTATCTGTCACCGGAAACCCTGCTGAGTCCCCCAGTTTGGGAACGCTTATCGCAACCGGAATTACCGATAAATGGTTTAATTTTGGACGAAGCCCATTGTTTGGTACAATGGGGGGATACCTTTCGACCGGCTTATCGGCGTTTGGGTGCGGTGCGTCCGGCGTTGCTGCAGTCGAAACCGGCGGGAACGAAAATGGCGATCGCTGCCTTTACCGCCACTGCAGATTCCGCCGCCCAACAGACAATCAAAAAGGTATTGCAACTGCAACAACCGCAACTATTTTTAAATAATCCCTATCGCCCGAATTTGGATTTACAAATTAAAATTGCTTGGACGCCAAAACACCGTTGGCAACAGTTAATTCAGGTGATTAAATCCCAGCGATCGCAAGCCGGGTTGGTGTACGTTCGCACCCGAAAAGATGCAGAAAAACTCGCCGCCCGCTTAGGCAAAGAAGGCTTTTCCAATCGCGCCTATCACGCCGGTTTAAGTGCCCGAGAACGTCGGGAAATCGAAAGCGCCTGGATGAGCGATCGCCTGCAATTTGTGGTCTGTACCTGCGCCTTTGGCATGGGGGTGAATAAACCCAACGTGCGGTGGGTGGTGCATTTCCAAACCCCTGCATTGCTATCGGAATATATCCAAGAAGTAGGTCGCGCCGGTCGCGATGGCAAACCCGCGATCGCGCTTTCCCTGGTTAGCGAATGTACCGGATTCCTCGATCCGGGAGACAAACAGCGACGGGAATTTTTTGCCACCCAGCAGCGATCGCAATACCAACGCGCCCGCCAACTGGCCAAAAAACTACCCCCCCAAGGCAATATCGCCGCAGTAACTCGGAAATACAAAAACGGCGCGATCGCCCTTTCTCTGCTCCACAGTACCGGCCAATTGCAATGGCGAGATCCGTTTCATTATATCATTTCCGGTCACAATTTCCCCGCCACATTGGAGAACGAAAATGCAACCAAACAAATGGCACAATTTCTCTTTACCCGCCACTGTCGCTGGCAATTCTTATTAGCAGCATTCGGCTTCTCTGACGCCGCCAAAAACATGCGTTGCGGTCATTGCGATAATTGTCGAAAAAAGCGATAACCACCGTAGGGTGCGTGACCCCCGGGACTCGGTGAGGCAATTTCACCGCTGATTGGAGGCGGGGGTCACGCACCAAAGCTTCAATTGACCCTGGTAACGAGTAAAAAAAAGAGTCCGCGTAGGCGGACTTGGTTTGGTTTGGCGCGATTTTAATCGCCCGCTTCAATCCCCCGCTATTGCTGCGGCAACAAATCCCCTTCGCGAATCAATCTTTCTATTAATTCCGGTGGTGTTGCGGAACGAAACGGACCGCAATAGCCGATTTTTTGTACCGACGAATAGGCCCAATGATTCCGGGGAACATCAGTATAAAGTGGGGGTAAAACTTCCACCCGGTCTTGCACGCAAGCGCGGACAATTTGCTCGCGCGTTACCGGGGCTTGTGCCCGAGGCGCGGACTCAGAAACCGGGGCGCTGTCTTGCGATCGCACCGGCATCGCCCATCCCGCGATCGCCATCAAACTGGTGGCTATTGCAAATATAACTCTCATCTCTATCCTCCCGATTCAATAATATACAATTGCCGGATGTTCGTTTTCTCACTTAGCGAGGTCTGGGGGGCTGGTGCGATACATAGCAGTGGCGATCGCGCCCAAAAACAGCAATCCCATCACCCCCGCCAACGGATTGTTATCCAACCCGGTAATCCAAGCCGGAACCGCGCCGGAATATTGCACCAATTGACCCACATTAATGATATAATATCCCCAAACCAAGCCGGCATGAAAGCCAATGGGTTTACCGAGACGACCCTCGCGCGATCGCTTCGCCCAACCCAAGGTCAATCCCAACAACACCAAGCCAGGAAACGCCGGAAACGTGCGAATAATTTCTTCCCAAGGCTTAATAAAATGCAGCACAGCGAAAATCGTAGCATTCGCCCCCAACGATACTCCCGGGGAATAATCGCGCTGTAACTCATCTAACAACCAGCCGCGAAATAACAATTCCTCAGCAAACCCCACCCCCAAAGCCACCAGCAACCCTTCCCCCATCACCAGGGGCAAACCGGACAGATTCGGCACCTGCCATTCCAACCATCCCAGCAGAGTTTCCAGGGTCAACAAACTCAGCAAACCGAACAAACCAAGGCCAAGTCCTCCGAAGAGGTCTTGGCCATTTTTGCGAGAGAATTCTAGCCCATAAAGGCGCAGAATCTGAGGTTGCCCGTAGACATAGCGACCCCACAACCGGGCGAGGAAAATAAACGCGGCATATAAGCCGGTCATCGCCAGAATGCCCGCCCAATTTGGGTCCGGAACGAGCCAATAAAGGGGTAAACCAATCGGACCCCAAACGGCGAGAAGCAACAGCAAGAAAAGTGCCAATCTCGCGGGCGCGGGATATTTCCCAACGCGACTCAAATAATCTTTCACGCTTCAGCGCCTTTGTTGCTACTCGTCCGGTTCGATCGTACTCGTCAGTCCGTGGGTTTTCAACGTTTCGCAATAGAACTCGGCATGTTCTTGGGCGCAAGTAATCACCAATGCGATTCCGTTGGTATGGGCTTCCATCATAATGCTGACCGCTTGGGGTTGAGTCAGACTCGACACCGTTTGCATCAGCACTTGCACCACATATTCCATCGGATTGAAGTCATCATTATGCAGCAACACGCGATAACGCGGTGCTGTTTTGCGAACAGTGGAACGTTTTTCAACGGTCTGTACGGACAAGGTTTTCCTCCTTATTATGTAATTGTACTCAGAAGATTTTAAAGCATTGAAACGTTCTGGTTTCAAAATACCTTACAAATGAATTGCCCGATCGCCAAGGAGGGAAAACCACACCCGATCGCCAGGGAGGTTTGCACCTTGACGAGACTGGCGCTGGTTTATTGTAGCTTATCCCGTACCGGAACGGCCCTCCTCAAAACCGAACAAAACGAAATGTTCGTACCCACTGCGAAACACCCCGCGATTCACCGCCCGGGCAACATCGAGATTCGCCAGTAGATAGGCATTTTCGTTAAAAATCGGGCTAGGTTGACGACCCTGTAATTCCCCCAATTCCACGAAATGGTCGAACCCACTGTTAAACCCACCGGCGCGAACGATCGCCGCCACTTCTGGATTTTCGGCCAGATAAAAATTCTCGTCAAAAGCCACATTAGGACGGCGTGCTTCAAACTGTCCGAATTGGATATAGTGACCGAATGCCGTATCAAAAACCCCCGCCGATATCGCCTCAGCGATATCGGGATTTTGCTCGCGATAAAAGTCTTCCAGAAAAAGCGTCGCGCGGCGATCGCGCCCTTCAAAAAACCCAAAATTCACGAAATGGTCGAACCCACTTTCAAACACCCCAGCCGCAACCCCCGCCGCAATATCGGGATTGTCCACCAGATACTCCCCTTCATCGAATAGGGGGGTGGGGGCTTCGCGTCCCTCCGCCTCGCCGAACACCCGAAAATGTTCCAACCCACTGGCAATGTCACCCGCCTCTACTGCTGCGGCGATATCCGGGTTTTGTGCTAAATAAAGCGACTCGTCAAAATACACCGTCAGCGGATCGAGACCCGTTTGGGAGACAAACTCGATTAGGTTTTCAAACGTTGGCGGCGGTGGCGGCGGTGGCGGTGGCCCTGGGGGAACTTCCCCTCCAGGCGGCGGAACTTCCCCTCCAGGCGGCGGTGTGGGTTCCGGCGGTGGCGGGGGCGGTGGGGGCAACGGTTGTGCGATCGCCGCCACAAACGCATCTCCCGCAATTCCTCCCGGCATTTCCGGTAAGGGATTCACCGTCGGGAAATTAACCGACGCCGTTTGTCCCGTCACATAAGCAGTTCCCGCACTATCCACCACAATTCCATTCCCCGCGTCGAACCCATTTCCTCCCAGGTAGGTTAAATAGTCGATCGCCTCTCCCGTCGCCGTCAACTTGCCCACAAACGCATCGCCACTCCCGCCAAAGGAGGGTTGTACCACAAATAAGGTAGGCAAGTCCGCAGAATTGGTCTCCCCGGTAATGTAAACATTCCCCTCCCGGTCGATCGCCATATCGTTGCCTTCTTCAAAACCACTTCCGCCCAGAAAGGTGGAAAAAATCACCGTCTCGCCACTAGGAGACAGTTTCGTGACAAAGGCATCGGATAACCCACGCAAAGACCCTTGCAAGGCATTTTCCACCGGGAAATCCCCTAACCCTTGAATCGCTTGTGGTTGTGCCGCGCGCGGGACCCCGGAGGTGCCGGCCACATACACATTTCCTGCCGGATCCACGGCGATCGCATTCCCCACATCGCGATCGCGTCCTCCCAAGAAAGAGGAGAAAATCAACTCACTGCCCTCGGGATTGAGCTTCGTCACAAACGCATCGCCGCCCCCGCTGAAACGCCGTTGAAATTCATTCACCAAGGGGTAATTATCCGCATTGGTTTGGCCGGTGATATAGATATTTTGGCCAGTATCCACCGCGATCGCATTCCCCACATCCCGACTAAATCCGCCCAAATAGGTAGAGTACAGCAACTCGCCCACCGGCGAAAACTTACTGATGAAAATATCCGATTCTTGTCCCCCTTCTCCCAGGGTATCTTGAATCGGATTTACAGTAGGGAAATTCTGGGAATTGGTTTCCCCGACAACGTAAATGTTGCCTTCTGTATCCAGGGTAATTCCATTCCCCGAATCGAATTGAGTTCCGCCTAAGTAAGTAGAGTATTCCAGAAAAGCGCCATTGGACGTCAGTCTAGTGACAAAGGCATCCACGCGATCGGCATCTTCCTCCACCTCCGGCGGCGGCAATGCAGTATTGGTAGTGGGGAAATCCGGGGAACGAGTTTGCCCGGTGATGATGGGATTGCCCCCTGCAGTAACGGCGATATCTAAGCTGTTTTCTTCACCAGTGCCCCCGAGGTAAGTAGAGTAAATGATGGAACTGCCATCGTTAGAGATTTTGGTGATAAAGGCATCAAATGCGAAGGATTCGGGATTGCTGAGAGTTTCTTGGATAGGGATTTGCGTGGGGAAATCCCGGGAAATCGTGTTGCCCGTCAGGTAAATGTTGCCCGCACCATCCAGCGCGATCGCTTCTCCCGTATCTTGCAAGTTTCCGCCTAAATAGGTGGAATATTGCAAAGTTGGATCGATGATTAGGGGATAGTCTGGATTGTATTCGGCCAGATTAAAAGCAACCGTATTATTTTCCCCGATTTGGTAAGAGGCAGAAATGGCGACCCGGGTGCCTTCGATATCTTGGTAAACCACCGGAGCAGTTTCGATTAATTCGCCCAGGGGAGTATGCAAGATAAGTGCGCCATCCTCGCGCAGGGTGATGGCCTCCGTGCCGCTATAGTTGATTTGGATTTGGTTGGGGTCAGCACCGGGGGCGACAATAAATTCGCTTTTCAGGGTGCCATCGGTGCCGCTATAAATTAAGTCAATGCCCTCGTAAAGTTGACGATAGGCGATGTTTTCATAGGTGGAAACATTATGGTAGGAGAGGGAAGAATCGGTGCCGATGAAGTTGGCGACCCCGGGGAGTTTGTCCCTACCTTCGATCGCCGGTTGGGGATTAGCACCGAGAAAGCGCTGACGCACCTCCGTAGTCAGGGGGTCGGCGTTACCTTGAGGCGCGCTGGGTGCCGAGGCGGAGAAGACCACTTCCTCCGGCGTGAAAAACAGAGTATGGCCGGCACCTTTGACCTGGAACTGCACATCAGGGTCAAATTGTCCAGCATTTGTAATAAAACTTAATGGTAAAGTCGAGAACTGGTTTTGCAGTTGCACAGAAACCGGGGAGTTGCCGGTCAGGGGATCCACGGCGATCGCATCCGCCGGGGACTCAGGAGGCACCGGCCAGCGACCTTCCCCCTGACCGTAGAGCAGCCAATGTTGCCACGCACTGTCAAACGAGCCAGTGGCAACCGCTGCGGCTACATCGGGGTAAGAGCGCAGATAAAAATCGCCATCGAACCCACCAGACGGGGGGAGATTGTCGGTGGGGTGGGAAAATAGGCGATCGCGACCCAGGGCGAGCGGGCTTACCGGATCCTCTGGAAAGTCAATGGCCGACTCCTCAACACCTAAGATGTCTTGCATGAGTTGATTTGCGCGCTTCGGATAGGGGATTGCTGCAGAAACCAGAGTAGCAGCTTTTTGCCAGAGTCGGTATTTAGGGCAAAAGGGATTGTGATTTACCCAAGGGGGAAACCCCGCGAAGGAGGATCCGTGCGTAGGTGCGATCGCCACCGCCAAACTGCCCACAGCGGGAAAAGCGCCAAAAGCCAAAGTGGAGTGTCATAAAATTTTCAAAAGCGCGAAATTCCCTCCCAGTCTAAGTCACAGAAGCGCCAGTCCCGAAGCGCAGCAAAACTTAACAAAAACTCAGCCCAGACAGAATCGGCAAGGGTATCCGGACTCTGATAGACTTTTAGACGGTTGTAGCCAGCAGATATGCGCCTAGTAAGGCAGTTGGGAGGATAAATTTCCGTGGATAATGTAATCGGCTTAGAGATTATTGAAGTAGTCGAGCAAGCGGCGATCGCCTCCGCTCGATGGATGGGTAAAGGCGACAAAAACACCGCCGACCACGTAGCGGTAGAAGCAATGCGCGAACGGATGAACAAAATCCACATGCGCGGCAGAATCGTCATCGGTGAAGGAGAGCGCGACGAAGCCCCGATGTTGTACATCGGCGAAGAAGTAGGCATCTGCACCCGCGAAGATGCCGGTCAATACTGCGAACCCGATCAGCTCACCGAAATCGATATTGCCGTTGACCCCTGCGAAGGCACCAACTTGGTCGCCTACGGACAAAACGGCTCGATGGCGGTACTCGCCATTTCCGAAAAAGGCGGACTATTCCGCGCCCCAGACTTCTACATGAAGAAACTGGCGGCCCCCGCCGTGGCCAAAAACCATGTGGATATCAATAAAACCCCCACCGAGAACCTGAAAATTATCTCGGATTGCATGAATCGTTCCATCGAGGAACTGGTGGTGGTGGTCATGGACCGGCCCCGTCACAAAGAACTGATCGAAGAAATCCGTGCCGCTGGAGCCAGGGTGCGTCTGATTAGCGATGGCGACGTCTCCGCCGCCTTGTCTTGCGCCTTCTCCGGAACCAACATTCACGCCCTGATGGGTATCGGTGCGGCACCAGAAGGCGTGATTTCCGCCGCCGCTATGCGCTGCTTGGGCGGACACTTCCAAGGTCAGCTCATTTACGACCCCGATGTGGTAAAAACCGGACTGATTGGCGAAAGCAAAGAAGGCAACATCGCTCGCCTGAAAGAAATGGGGATCGAGGATCCCGATAAAGTGTACAACGCGGAAGAATTAGCCGGTGGCGAAACCGTGCTGTTCGCCGCCTGTGGCATTACCCCCGGTACCTTGATGGAAGGCGTCCGCTTCTTCCACGGCGGCGCGCGCACTCAAGCCCTGGTGATTTCGAGTCAGTCGCAAACCGCTCGCTTTGTGGACACGGTTCACATGTTCGACCATCCGAAGAACCTGCAATTGCGTTAACCCACAAGTTGAGGCGCTGTTGCACCAGGAAGACGGAAAAAGTCAGATAAATTGGGGAATAGAGGAGTGAGTATCCCGAACGGCTCTCACACTATTTTTCCGACTTCCGCCTGTGGGGCGGACCAGACAATGCCGCCCCTCTCCGCCCTCGGAAAACAGTGGTGGAACGGCGAGAAAAGCCTGGACAGATCGTTCGGGAAATGCGGTGCAGGGTACAAATGCACCCCGGGTTGAATTAAGATACACACAAAACAACTCGATTAATTCAATCGCTCTGGACGCAATTCAATACTGGTCTTTCCAGTACAAGTACATCGCGTCAGGCTTGCAAGACTAAAAACTTCAGGGAGAAAGGATGAATATTGCAGTCGTAGGTCTTAGCCATAAGACAGCACCGGTTGAAATTCGCGAAAAGCTAAGCATTCCAGAACCGCAGACGAAAGAAGCGATCGCCCATTTATGCAGTTATCCCCATATTGAAGAAGTTGCTATCCTTAGCACCTGCAATCGCTTAGAAATTTATTTCGTCACCAGCTCCACCGACGCCGGGGTTCGAGAATTAATCCAATTTCTCTCGGAACACAGTCAGTTCCCCGTCGAGCAACTGCGCCAACATCTGTTTATTTTGCTGCAAGAAGATGCCGTCATGCATCTGATGCGCGTGGCAGCCGGTTTGGATAGCTTGGTACTCGGCGAAGGGCAAATCCTCGCTCAGGTCAAAAATACCCACAAACTGGGCCAGCAACATAAAGGCGTCGGACGCATTCTCAACCGCCTGCTCAAACAAGCCATTACCGCAGGGAAGCGGGTGCGAACCGAAACCAGCATCGGCACCGGTGCAGTCTCCATCAGCTCGGCGGCGGTGGAACTCGCCTTGGTTAAAATGCAAGATTTTGCCAGTTCTCGCGTCACCATTCTTGGCGCGGGTAAAATGTCTCGCCTGCTGGTGCAACATCTCCTGGCGAAAGGAGCCACGGAAATCTGCATCGTCAACCGCACCTTGCGACGGGCAGAAGAATTGGCGGCTAAGTTTAAAGATGTGGAACTGCAACTTCATCTGTTGTCGGATATGATGCAGGTGATTGCCGAATCGGATATTGTCTTTACCAGTACCGCCTCTAATCAACCCCTGCTCGATCGCGCGGTACTCGAATCCGGTTTAAACCCCGATCGCCAATTGATGCTGTTTGATATTTCCGTCCCGCGCAATGTGGACGGCGATGTGAACGAATTGCCCAACGTTCAAGCATTTAATGTGGATGACTTGAAAGCTGTGGTGGCTCAAAACCAAGAAAGTCGCCGCCAAATGGCAATGGAAGCGGAAGGATTGCTCGAAGAAGAGGTCGAAGCGTTTGATGTGTGGTGGCGCAGTCTGGAAACCGTGCCCACCATTAGCTGCTTGCGGCAAAAAATCGAAACCATTCGCGAACAAGAGTTAGAAAAAGCTCTGTCTCGCTTGGGATCGGAATTTGCTGAAAAACATCAAGAGGTGATTGAAGCCCTCACGCGCGGGATCGTTAATAAGATTTTACACGACCCAATGGTGCAATTGCGGGCGCAGCAAGATATTGAGGCGCGCCGTCAAGCAATGGAAACGTTACGAGTGCTGTTTAATCTGGAGTCGGATCAGCGCTCCGGTCAACAGTACAGCTAACGCGACCATTCGCGATCGCCCGCTCTTTCCTTCTCTTTCGGATTTAAAACATCTAAATTGCACATTTTTTGCCGGAGAGTCGGGAAACAGAAGGTCGGAAAATCGGAAAATATTCTTTTTCGTTCGCCGCCGCTGTTTTGTTTCTCGACTCTTCGGCTCCTATTTTTCGGAGTCCAGGGAGCCAAGCCACTCCACCTCTATCCTCCCGAGGAGGGGATAAAAATCATTGGGAAAATAAGCAAAGAAAATGTATCGAAGCCCTCGCACTCGGGCGTTGAACCTGCCAGCGAGCTAAAATTAAAACTCTACAGTCTAAACTCTATTATTCTAAAATTGCTATGCAAAAAGGGTTGTGGCAAAGCGCCTTGCCGGCGATCGCGGTGATTCTGGGTCTGTGGATCGGCATAGAGCTATTCGCCCGCATCACCACCGAAAGCCTCTGGTTTGCCGAAGTAGGCTACTCAGACGTATTTTGGCTGCGGATCGGAACCCGCTTTGCCTTACTGCTGCTGGGACTCCTGATGACCGGCGGCTTTCTCGGCGCAAATCTCCTCCTCGCGTCTCGGCTCAAGTATGGGAAATTAGGACTACTCAGCCGCAGTTTCCCCCAACAACCCCAAGGACAAGACCGATGGAAGCGCCAAATTAGCTATCCCATTCCCAACCCCCCCTTCCCCACCCCCAATCCCGCCACCGCCGTGCGCCTGGAAACCCTATTGGCGCTGCTGGCACTCTTGGGACTCCTGGTGGGGGCGATCGTGATTTACTACGGGCAAGTCGCAGCAGAATATTGGCAACCCAACTCTTGGATGTTGGTGGATTCTCCCTCCATCCCAGTAGGATTTGGCATTAAATCCGGAGAAGAAGTCTTTCAGCAGGCGTCCGCAAGCTGGTGGCAAATGGGACTGCTGCTGCTGTTGACGGTGGTGGTGATGATAGAACCGCGCGTGCTCTACGCGATCGCCGCCTTACTCAGTTTGGGCTTCGGATCCATCCTCTCCGGTCAGTGGGCCAAAGTGCTGGTCTTTTTCCATCCCAGCGCCTTTAATCTCACCGACCCCGTATTTCACCGAGACATTGGCTTTTATATCTTCACCTTTCCCCTGTGGGAATTACTAGAATTTTGGCTAATTGGGGTATTGTTATTCGCCCTATGCGCCTCGGGAATCGTCTATCTCGTCTCCGGAAATAGCATCAGCGAAGGTCGATTTCCCGGCTTTTCCGAAGCCCAATTGCGCCACCTACATGGTTTGGGCGCTGCTACGATGTTGGCGATCGCCCTGCGCTATTGGCTGCTGCGCTATCAACTACTTTATTCAGCTGCCGGCGTCACCTATGGGGCCAGTTATACCGAAGCCAATGCCGAACTCTGGATGGATACCGGCTTGAGCCTCCTCGCCGCCGCGATCGCCCTGTTTCTCCTCTTCCAACTCAGAGGAGGCAAACGCGAACCCCAAGAACTCGGGCGCGTTCTGCAGATATTAGGTGTATATATCTCCCTGGTGGCGATCGGCGGCTACCTGATCCCCGGCGCAGTACAGCGCTTTATCGTCCAACCCAACGAACTCGAACGGGAACGCCCTTACATCGAACGCAGCATCGCCTTTACTCGCCAAGCGTTCGACCTCGCCCGCATCGATGTCCGAATCTTTAACCCCCAAGATACCCTCACCTACGAGGATATCCTGGAAAATGACCTCACTATCCGCAATATCCGCCTCTGGGATAGCCGCCCCCTCCTGCAAACCAATCGTCAACTCCAGCAAATTCGCCTTTACTACAAATTTCCCGACGCCGACATCGATCGCTATACCCTGAAAAAAGCCGACCCGGAACCCAACGAACCCCCCACGGAACGCCAGCAAGTCATCCTCGCCGCCCGCGAACTGGACTACAGCGCCGTTCCCGCCGAAGCCCAAACCTGGATTAACCAACACCTGGTTTATACTCACGGCTACGGCTTTACCCTCAGCCCCGTGAATACTGTCGGTCCGGGCGGCTTACCCGATTATTTCGTCCGGGATATCGGCATAGACCCCTCTAGCGTTATCGAAAGTACCTTACGCACCACAGAGGATCGGATTCGCGCCAGCATTCCCATCGGTCATCCCCGCCTTTACTACGGCGAAATTACCGATACTTACGTCATGGCCCCCAGCAAGGTGAAAGAACTGGACTATCCCAGTGGCGATGAAAATGTTTACAATACCTACGACGGGAACGGTGGGATTCCCATCGGCGCTTGGTGGCGTCGCTTGAGCTTTGCCAAATACTTAAATAATTGGCAAATGTTATTTACGGATAATTTTACCCCGGACACCAAGTTGTTATTCCGCCGGGATATCAAACAGCGCATTCAAGCGATCGCGCCATTCCTGAAATTCGATAGCGACCCCTATCTGGTGGTGGCCAATACCCGATTATACAACCCTGGCGTCTCTCCCTCCACCCAATCTTCCCCCTCCGACGATACCTTCCTCTACTGGATCGTCGATGCCTATACCACTAGCGATCGCTACCCCTATTCCGAACCCGGTCCGGACAAATTTAACTACATCCGCAACTCGGTCAAAGTCGTCGTGGATGCCTACAATGGTGACGTGGATTTCTACATCGCCGACCCCTCGGACCCCATTATCAATACCTGGAACGCTATTTTTCCCAACCTGCTCAAACCCATCGACACCATGCCGGTGACGCTTCGCAGTCACATTCGCTATCCGGTGGATTTCTTTAATATCCAATCCGAACGCTTGCTCACCTACCACATGACCGATACCCAAGTCTTCTATAACCGAGAAGACCAATGGCGGGTTCCAAACGAAATCTATGCCAGCGAACGCCAACCCGTGGAACCTTACTATCTGATTATGAAACTTCCCACGGAAACCTCAGAAGAATTTATTCTGCTGCACCCCTTTACGCCGAAAAGTCGCAACAACTTAATTGCATGGTTGGCGGGTCGTTCCGATGGCATTAATTATGGCAAACTTTTGCTCTACCAGTTCCCCAAACAAGAACTAGTCTACGGACCAGAGCAAATTGAAGCGCGCATCAATCAAGACCCGATTATTTCCCAGCAAATCTCTCTGTGGAATCGCCAAGGGTCTCGCGCGATTCAAGGCAATTTGTTAGTCATTCCTATCGAACAGTCTTTGCTCTATGTCGAACCGCTTTACATCGAAGCCGAAGAAAATAGTCTGCCCATTTTAGCTCGGGTCATTGTTGCCTATGAAAATCAAATCGTGATGGCAGAAACTCTCAATATGGCTTTGAAAGCCATATTTCAACAAGAGGCACGCGAAAATACCACATCGCCGACTATCATTCGACCTCTCGAACAACCCTCTATTCCCCTAGATGAACCGCTTTTAGATTTACAATAAGTTTAGGGAAAATTGCAGGGAAAAAGGTTGGCCTCGTTCCCAGAATTATTGCTCTGGGAACTGAGCCAAACTACCGCCAACGCCAACAAAATTCGTTCACACCTGCTATAAATAGGTTGAATATTTGGCTTGATTGATTGCAATAAATAGGGTTTATTATTATAGCACAAATGAAGGAAAAAGTCAATCCCACAGTTGTGATTACAGGGGCATCCACCGGCATTGGCAAAACTTGCGCGATCGCACTGGATGAATTAGGCTATCAAGTATTTGCAGGCGTTCGCAAGTGGGAAGATGCAGACGCATTAAAACAACTCGCGTCCGAACGATTGACCCCCGTGATTATCGATATCTGCGATCGCCAAACCCTGGAAACCGCTTGCCAAAAAGTGCGCGAAACCGTAGGCGATCGCGGTTTAGATGCCTTAATCAACAATGCCGGCATTGCCATTGCTTCCCCATTAGAATTCATTCCCATCGAAGAACTCAGAAAGCAGTTAGATGTCAACGTTTGCGGACAAATTGCCACCACCCAGGTGTTTTTGCCATTACTACGCCAAGCGCGAGGACGAATCGTGAATATGGGGTCAGTTTCCGGCAAAATTGCCTTTCCCTTTCTCGGCCCTTATTGTGCCTCAAAATTTGCCCTAGAAGCCTTAACCGATTCGTTGCGAATGGAGTTGCAACCTTGGGGCATTGCGGTTAGCCTCATCGAACCGGCAAGCATCAATACCCCGATTTGGCATAAATCATTAACGGCGGCGGAGAAAATTATCGATACCCTCCCCAATCCCACCGAATTCAAACGCCTGTATGGAGAAATGGTGGAAAACATAAAAGCAAATATGTTTGCATCGGAAACCACGGGGATTGCACCCGAACATGTAGCAAAAGCCGCAATCCATGCGATCGCTTCCCCCAAACCAAAAACCCGCTATTTAGTAGGGGAGGGCATTTACGTGAAAGCCGCGATCGCCCGGTTCCCGGATCGGTTCAAAGATTGGCTAATCTCCCGTAAAATGGGGCTGCATCCCAAGTGAAAGCGGAGGTGATAGTCGCCAAAACTTGCCCCATAGGAGGCGCATCGAAAATTTCCTCTACCGACTCTAAAATAGGATAAACTAGCAGCAACAACTCACGAGCTAGGCAAATCCATGAGTGTTTTGAGAAAAAAAGTCCGCCACCTAATTCATCAACTGTATTGGCAAGTCGAGCAAATGTCTGATGAGGATTTACAACAAGTCCGGAATGTGGTAGAAAGTCTTTATTACGACCTGTACGTGCTGCGGGCAATTCAGGAAGCCCAGAGCAATCTGACCCCGGGAGATAGCCTCACCCGTGAAGCGGCCATAAAATTTTTGGAGTTGCTATGATAATCTCTAATCACTCAAACATCCCTGCTGTCTAGTCAGAGAGGGGAAACTTTTGCCATCCGTGCTTCTCGACGTGCGCTACACTCGGTCGTTTCTTCGCGATCTAAACCGCTTAAAGCCCCCAAACTTTGAGCGGGTCTATGAGTTCGTCTTCCATAAATTCGTGCATCTCGATCGCCTCCAAGACTTGCCAGACCTCCATCAGTTGGGTTCCAGTCCGATTTTTTATCGGTTTCGCTTCGACAATTACCTGATTGCCATCGAGGTCATCGGTCACGTAGTCAAGTTCCTTCGCATTCTCCCCATTCCCGAGGTGGGAGACGCCTATAAGTGAATGAGTAGTTACAAAGGAATTGATGCGGCGCGATAGTCCTCATTCGCCGGCACGATTGTGTCTATACTGCCGGGAAAATGCTTCCCACAGACAATAGCATTCCACCTCTCTTTTGTAAACTTGTGGTTAGTGAAAACAAGATAAGTTGAGAAATCGTATGGATGCTGCTGCACTCTGGCAACGCTATCAAAACTGGCTCTACTATCACGAAGGGCTACAATTCTATCTCGATGTCAGTCGGATGCGATTCGATGAAGGATTCGTCGAATCCATGAAGCCGAAATTCGAGAAAGCCTTTAAAGACATGGAAGCCTTAGAAGAAGGAGCGATCGCCAATCCCGACGAAAACCGGATGGTGGGGCACTATTGGTTGCGAAACCCGGATCTGGCCCCCAATGCCGAACTCAAAAAAGATATCGTCGAAAACCTCGAACATATCGAAGCCTGGACCAAAAAAGTCCACAGTGGAGAGATCCATCCCCCAGAAGCGTCCAAATTCACCGACATCCTCTCCATTGGCATTGGCGGATCCGCCCTCGGGCCGGAATTTGTGGCAGAAGCCCTCGCCGCCGATTTTCCCCCGATGGCGATTCACTTTATCGACAACACCGACCCTGCCGGCATCGACGCCCTCCTCGAAAAGCTCAAAGACCGGCTGATTACCACCCTCGTCTTGGTGATTTCCAAATCCGGCACCACCCCAGACACGCGCAACGGCGCGATCGAAGTAGAAAACGCCTTTGCCCGTCAGGGATTGAACTTCGCCAAACATGCCGTCGCCATCACCGGCGACAACAGTGCCCTGTACAAACAAGCCAAATCCGAAGGCTGGATCGACACCTTCCCCATGCACGACTGGGTAGGAGGACGCACCTCAGAAATGTCCGCCGTCGGCTTAGTCCCCGCCGCATTGCAGGGAATTGACATTCGCGCCATGTTAGCCGGTGCCAAGGAAATGGACGATGCCACCCGCATTTCGGACATCAAACAAAACCCCGCCGCCCTCCTGGCGCTCTCCTGGTATTTTGTCGGCAACGGGCGCGGCGAAAAAGACATGGTAGTGCTACCGTACAAAGATTCCCTATTGCTATTCAGTCGTTACTTGCAGCAATTGGTGATGGAGTCTTTGGGGAAAGAGAAAGACCTCGACGGCAATATCGTACATCAAGGCATTGCGGTGTATGGGAATAAAGGATCCACGGATCAGCACGCTTACGTGCAGCAACTGCGCGAAGGGGTGCCGAATTTCTTTTTGACATTGATTGAGGTATTGCACGATCGCCACGGAGAGTCGCCCGAAATCGATACTGGAGTGACGACGGGGGATTATTTAATGGGGTTTCTCTACGGGACTCGCAAAGCAATTTACGATAACCAGCGCGATTCGATTACCCTGACGATTCCGGAAGTGAATCCGCGCACCGTGGGGGCATTAATCGCGCTTTACGATCGCGCCGTGGGATTCTATGCTTCCCTGACCAATATTAATGCCTATCACCAACCCGGTGTAGAGGCGGGGAAAAAGGCAGCAGCGGCAATTTTGGACCTGCAAAAGCGCGTGGTGCAGGTGGTGAAAAGCGAAGGAAAACCCTTGTCTCTAGAAGCCTTGGCGCAGAAAGCCCAGGCGAGCGATCGCGTGGAAACCATTTATCACATCTTGCGCCATCTCGATGCCAATCAGCGAGAGGTCAGCTTATCGGGCAACTTGGCACAACCCGCCAGTTTAATGGTCTCTCCCCGGTAAGGTAGCTTCCCCTGAAGCGGGAATTGACTTAGGCTAGAAGTTATGGACGCCACTGCGGTGGAACCCGGGAGAAGTCAAATGGGAGACCATAGGAGGATTGGATTTCACGTTTGGCTGCTTACGGCAACCCCATCGGTGGCGTCTGCATTCAGTAAGCTTGCACTCTGCCCCCCATGCCCTTGACGATTCTTGTTGTTGATGATGATTTTGCAATTCGTCTGTCGATCTGCCATTATCTGGAGGAGTCTGGCTATTCGGTGATTAGCGCCGTTAATGGTCAAGAGGCGCTGTTGAAAGTGGAGGAATATCAACCCCACTTGATGGTCACTGACATCATCATGCCGGAAATGGACGGCTACGATCTGGTGAAGTGCATTCGCCAAAAACCGGCCTTGCGCTTGTTGCCGGTGATTTTTTTGACCGCGCGCGCCTCAACCCGGGAACGGATTTTAGGGTATCAGCTTGGGTGTGACGTTTATTTGCCCAAGCCGTTTGAATTGGAAGAGTTGGGGGCAGTGATTCGCAATCTATTGGAGCGATCGCAGCTTATCCAAGCCCAGTGGCGTTTCTCGCGGCGAGATGAACCACACTCACCCCCGAAAAATGGGAATGGGGAGCGATCGCCATTGCAGGTCGGCCCTCCCCCAACCGCCGAACCATCCTCCTGTACCGGAGAGTCGGGGCCTCGGTCCATTCCCCTCACCGATCGCGAACGAGAGGTGTTGGATTTACTCTCTACGGGTCTTTCTAACGCTCAAATCGGCGATCGTCTCCACCTGAGTCCGCGCACCGTGGAAAAATATGTCAGCGCCCTGTTTAGAAAAACTGACACCACCAATCGCGCCGAATTAGTTCGCTTCGCCATGAAGCATCATATGGTCGAATAATCCCACTCTCGTGGCGGATGGCAAATTGCGGTTTCACCCTTTGCCTTTCCTCAGTTGGGTTTCGCGGTTTCCGATTGCCCTTGCATCACAAAATCCAACACTCCCTCGCAGGCGTCTACTAGCAAATCGATGACTCGGTTGAATCCCTGGGGACCGCCATAATACGGATCGGGCACTTCTTTGAGCTGGTGGTGTCGGCAAAAGTCACACATCATGCGGACTTTTTGTCTGTATTTCTGCTGGGGATCTAGGGCGAGAATATCGGCGTAGTTTTCCCGATCCATTGCCAGGATTAAATCGAAGTTCTCAAAATCGGATTTTTGAAAGCGCCGCGCTTGTCCGATGAAGGTCATGCCCCGTTTTTTGGCAGCTTCCACCATGCGCGGATCCGGCGGACTCCCCAGATGATAGCTGGA
Organism: Phormidium sp. CCY1219; assembly: GCF_035615515.1. GTDB lineage: Bacteria > Cyanobacteriota > Cyanobacteriia > Cyanobacteriales > Laspinemataceae > CCY1219. The sequence continues at coordinate 1,084 of NZ_JAJENT010000360.1, read as the reverse complement.
TGTGCCGGCAGAGTCGCAGATAATTTTATCTTGTAGGTTTCTTTGCCGGATTTGGTCATTCATTATGTTTTCTGCTGCCGGAGTGCGGCAGATGTTACCAAGGCAGACAAACAACAGTTTATAAGGCATCGCTGATTTTTTCCCTGGTTGTGTGGTGAATTGCACTTCTGTGGTTTTCTAGATTCCCCCGGGTTGCCGTTTCTCAGAACGGTAACGCCAATGGAGGCGTGGTTTCCCGCTTCAGGGTGGGGATGGGGTGAATTGTAATATTTTTTTCGTCAGCAGGCCGCATGCTCGCGATCGCGATCGGGTAGGATAGAAGATGTTATTGTAGGACGAATTGTCGGTTGCCTCCTACGGGAGATTTCTGGTAACGGGTTTGTCCCCTCGAGGTTTTTCCCAATTAAATAGCTGGCGTTTTTGTCAAGGGATGGATGCCTTGCAAAACAGCGCCAGCTATGCGATCGCTCGCCCATTTCCGCTGTTGGGAAATGGGCGAGGCAATCGAAATTAGAGACCCGGAATATTCAGTCCGCCCGTCAATTGTTCCATCCGTTCGCGCATGGTGGTGGTGGATTGGGTGTAAGCTTCTTTCATTGCCACGCTCACCAACTCTGAAAGTACCTCAGCTCCTTCACCCAGGGCATCTGGAGAAATCTCCACCCGACGGGGTTCTTGGTTGCCACTCATCACCACTTTCACCAAACCGCCGCCAGCTTCTCCAGTGACTTCGAGTTCGTCTAATTCTTCCTGAAGCTGTTTGGCACCTTCTTGTACTTGTTGTGCTTTTTTGAATGCTTCAGTCAGTTCTTTCATTTTTCCTAGACTGAAGCCAAATCCCTGTCCTTTTGCCATAACGGGTTAACTCTGTATGGGTTAAACTATAATTCTCAATTTTTGCAATTTGTTGCCGGATTGCAAAGTGCTACGCAACTTCTGTGTGGAGTTCCACCGAAGGGCGATCGCAGTTTTTCCGCGATCTCCAGCGCGAACTTTATCCGGGCTGTTTGACTACTCTGCGTGAATCACGCGACGGAGATTCCCCGGAGGGATTTTAGAACTTCCGACAAGTCGGACTCATAGG